>JADJXP010000002.1:1897642-2245284 GCA_016715795.1 Chloracidobacterium sp. | reverse complement strand
TTTTGCCGGCGTCTCTACCGGCCTGACGGTGATGTCTCGCACTATATTTGCCCCCGTTACTTCTCACAGCGAACGACCGCATGAAAACTGGCCTGACGCCCTGCCCGGAAAGGCTCGGAAACGGTCACAAACCGCCAGCAAAGGAGCGCTGAATGAGGGCGCGGTCTGGGTCTATGGCTCGGTCTGGACCGCATTTTCCGACCGATGACGAAGACCCGCTCAAAGAGGGTGAAAGGTCGAGGTCGTCGAGGTAAAGGGTTCGTCCGTTTGCGTCCGACGAGTGACCAAAGACCTGCCGTCGGCGAGGATAAACCGCCGTGCCTGCCGTAAAGTATCTATCACGAACAACACTGAAAGACAGAACGCGATCGACACATTGAACAAGATCCCCGAACTCGAACTGGCCGGCGAAGTTCGCTATACGCATTGGCAGCCTGATGGTCTTTGGCTGTTACCGAATCCTGATCGTCTCGTGGCTAGAGGGAAATGGTGGACGAATCAATGGGCCATGCGCATAAGGCAGGTGAATTCGTCACGATGCTTGGCGGCCATCCGAGCCTCAAGATCGGCCCACTGCTCGAGCATCGAGAAGGACGACATCGGCGACATCCTGCGAAAGCCTCGACCACGAGCTACAACGCCGAATGCCTATTACGAACTGCTGTCGATCACCGAAGGCGTGTCTGTCGCCCTCGAGGAATATGCCCGCGAGATGGTCCTGCTCGAGGAGATCCTATCTCGACGAGGTCAATAAGATGGTGAGAAAGCCGGGGCGAGATCGCCCTTTGATGAGTAAGGGCTGCGTCATAACAGAAACAGAGCGGCTGATCATTCGTGAGATGACCACGGATGACGCCGCCTTTGTGCTGGCAATTCATCAACACGCCAAAATTTCCACCGCCGCATCGCCGACTGAGGCGTCCGTACTGTCGAGGAGGCCAAGCCGTATATCGAGGGAGCGATTCCTTGCCAATTATCGCCAGCATGGTTATTCGATGTATGCCGTGCCTCAAAGACGGAACGCCGATCGGCAATTGCGGCTTTGTCCGACGCGACACGCCGGGGCCGGACATCGGTTTTGCATTCCTGCCCGAATACGAGCGGCAAGGTTACGGTTTTGAATCTTCGCAGGCGTTGTCGCGATACGGGCGTGAGGGGCTTGATTCACTGAGGTCTTCGCGATCACGTCACTCGATAATGATGCCTCGGTCCGGTCGCTGGAGAAGCTCGGCTTCTGCTTCCGGGAGATCATCGCGAGCGATGACGAGCAATTCAAAACTGTTTCACATGCTGCTGTCCTGACACGATTCCTGCTAAAATAGCCGCCGATGAGATACGGCATGATCGCCGGGAACGGACAGTTCCCATTTCTGGTTGCCGAGGGCGCCCGCCGCTGGCGCCTCGCTCGCCGTCGCGCTGATCAGGAAGAAACTGACCTCGGATCGAGGCCGAGGCCGACGTCGTGACCTGGGTCGGCATTGGGCAGTTGGGCAAGATGCTGTCGTTCTTTAAGAAGCATGGCGTCGAAAAGGTAATAATGGCCGGCCAGGCCAAGCACGTGCAGATATTCTCGGGCGCCATGCCCGACGTGCGAATGGTCAAGATGCTCTGGAATCTGCCGCCGCAACACTGACGCCCTGATTGGCGGCGTCGCCGCAGAACTCGCCAAAGAAGGTATCGAATTGATCGATTCGACATTTTTTATTCGTGACCAACTCGCCCGAAGGCTCGCTTTACCCGCCGGTCGCCTGACAAGAGCGAACGCGAGAATATCGATTACGGCCTTCACATCGCGGCCGGAATAGCGGGTCTCGATCTCGGCCAGACGATCGTCGTGCGTTCGCGAGCGTGCGTTGCCATTGAGGCAATGGAGGGCACTGATGCCGCCATTCGGCGTGCGGGCGATCTGGCCAAAGGCAAGCTGACGGTAGTCAAGGTCGCAAAGCCCGATCAGTACATGCGTTTTGACGTGCCCGTCGTCGGAGTTCCCACCGTCGAGGCCATGATCGAGGCCGGAGCAACATGCCTATCGATAACGGCGGGCAAGACGCTGATTTTTGATCGCGAAGCGATGCTGGCCCTCGCGGATTCGAGAAAGATCGCCATCCTCGGCACTCCTGTGTGAAACAATGCGTTCTCCGGCGGCGTATCACCACTTGCCAGACAGGAGAAAAATGAGAAGAACCTTATCCGCCTTGTCGCTGTTAGCGGCATTTGTCTTTCAATCCTTAGCCCAGGCACCGGGTTGTCCGCGTAACATCAGCCGAACGCAAGATCGCCGAGGGCGTGACCGCCAAGCAGATCAGCGAATATCTGCATTTCGTCGCGTCAGACGAGATGGAGGGCCGCGACACGCCGTCGCGGGGCCTCGACCTGACAGCGAAATTCATCGCGATGAACCTGAGCCGATGGGGCTTTAAGCCCGCGGGCGATAACGGTACTTTTTTTCAGAAGATCGCTCTGCGAAGCGAGGTGGTCGATCCGGCCGCCAACACGCTATCGATCGGCGGCCAGCCGCTGGAAGTATTTTCAGGATTTTTACCGAACGAGTGGAAATACGACCGTTGACGCCCCGCTCGTCTATGTGCGGCATGGCTGGATGGTCAGGGCTAAGGGCATCGACGCCTACGAAGGCGTTGATGTCAAAGGCAAGATCGTCGTCATTTACGGCGAAGGACGGTCACGGCCGGATCGTCCCACGAACCCGCCAAAGGGCGTGGACCGACGACGACCTAAATGGCGTCAAAGGCACGGATTGGGCCGATCCGATCACGTATGCCGAGGCGCATGGTTGTCGGTATGATCCTTATCGCATCACCCCAGATACAGGGATTTTGGCCCCAGCTTCGCAACTTTATCGGCCGCGGCTCTACATTTCCGGAGAAACTTCGCGATACGCCAACCAATAAAGCTGGTCTGCCGTCGATGCTCGTTTCAGCGTCGGTCGCCGATACGATCTTTCCGGAGAGACTGCCGGAAAGGACTCGGCGACCTCGTTCGCGCTGAACAAGACCGCATCGATGACAACGGCCGGGAAGGTCGAAACGAAATGGACGCAGAATGTCGCCGCCGTCTGGGAGGGCCGCGACCCTAAGTTAAAGGACGAGATGGTGGCGATCGGCGCGCATTACGACCACGTCGGGATCAATCCCAACGTGCCCGGCGACGATAAGATCTTTAACGGTGCTGATGATGACGGCTCCGGAACGACGGCCGTGCTGAGCATTGCCGAGGCCCTTGCTAAGACTCGGCTCAGGCCGAGACGGTCAATTTTGTTTGTTTGGCATTGCGGCGAGGAAAAGGCTTGTGGGGCGCGAATACTTTAATAAGTTTCCGACAGTCGATATTAAACAGGTCGTCGCTCAGCTGAATGTTGATATGATCGGCCGCGCCAGAAGAAGCCCGGCGACACTAATCCGAAGAACAAGGACCTCTCAGGTGAAAGCGAGATCTACGTGATCGGCAAAGACATGATGAGTTCGGCCCTGGGCACGGTCGTTGACCAAACGAACAAGTCGTATCTGGGGCCTGGCTACAACACGCGCTACGACGACCCGAAGGATCCTGAACGGTTCTTTTTCCGCTCGGACCATTTTTAACTATGCTGAACGGAATTCCTGTGACATTTTGGTTTGACGGCGTTCACGAGGACTATCACGGCGTCGGCGATCACGCTGACAAGATCGATTACCAGAAAATGGAAAAGGTCACGCGGACCATTCTGCTCACATTATGGGAGCTCGCCGATCTCAAGCGCCGTCCTGCGGTGGACAAAACGCTTCCGCCGGAATTGACCGAACGTTAAGCGGCGTCAACTGACCGATAAGAGGCCGGCGGCGGTTACGCCGCCGGCTTTTATTTTCGCGCTTCCCGGGCTTGACCAGCATCTGACGATAGGTTTCGGACTTGCTCAGACCAAACTCTTTCGCGACCTTCTTGAGTGCCGTCTTTGGATCAAGCCCTCTTTCTCCAAGGCTCTGATCCGTTTTGCGAGCGACTTAGGTTCACCCCTGCACGACACGCTCCGCCTTCTGCCGATCGATCAACAGGACGATCTCGCCCTTGACCTTGCTGTCGGCATAACGCGTCGCGAGCTGAGACAGCGATCCGCGGACGACCTCTTCATGCATTTTTGTAAGTTCACGGGCGATGACGGCCTGGCGGTCGCCGAGGACATCGGCACAATCTACGAGTGATCTGGCCAATCGATGAGGAGCTTCGTAGAAGATCAGCGTCGCCGGCAATTCGCTGACAGCCTCGAGACGTTTGCGGCGTTCAGACCGTTTTGACGGCAGGAACCCGCCGAAGAACAGCGAATCCGTGGCAAGCCCCGAAACCACAGCCGCACTAACGAACGCCGCCGGGCCGGTACGGCAACTAACTGAGGCCCTGATCTCGATCGCACGCCCGACGATGCGAAAACCAGGGTCGTTTATGCCGGGCGTGCCTGCGTCCGAAACGACGGCTATCGAGGCACCCGCGAGCAAACGGTCGGCAAGCTCCTCGGCACGCTCGTGCTCATTGTGTTCGTGGTAACTGACCATGCGGTTCGAGATACGCAGGTGGTTCAGTAGATTGCCCGTGCGCCGCGTATCTTCGCATGCGATCAGATCTACGGTGCGCAGCACGTCGAGAGCTCGCAGGGTAATATCCTGCAGATTGCCGATAGGCGTCGCGACGAGGTAAAGCGTTCCGGGCACGGGACTAGGTTAGTTTTATTTACGACAACTCGCAATCCGGACAGCGGCCAGGCAAACAAAAAGGCCCGTATCTCGCGACACGGGCCAAAACGAAAATTGGGAGGTCTATCAGATCAGAACGGCCACCAGTTCGGCAGGTTATTGTTCCCGTTGTTACGGCCGTTGCCCCATCCACCGTTGCGGCGGCCACGATTGTTGTTGTAGCCGTACGCGTTCCCGAGCGTATTCAGGTCATACTGGATCGAGTTCCAAAGCTGGCTCAGGTTACCGTTCAGCCTGAGCCGGGCCATCTGTCGATCGACCTGCCGGCCGAGGTCGAGTACGCGGCGGATCTCGCCATTATTCTGGCGATTTCTGCCCGAATTCAGTTGATCGACGGCGTTGTCAAAATCGCGAACGGTATCCATGATGCGGTCCTCGCGATCGGTTCCGTCATAACGGTCATGCGGTCGAGCCGAACGGTCCATCTGGCGTTCAAATTGGCTGGACTTTCTCTTGAGGTCTCTGATCGTGGAGCTCAAATTGCCATAGCCGCCGTACTGGCCGTTACCATAACCGCCATTGCCCCAGCCGCCGTATTGTCCGTTGCCATAGCGGCCATTGCGGTTGTAATCGTCGTCGTCATTACGCCACTGTGCCGAAGCGATGGCCGGCAAGCTCAGGATCATCAAGGTAAATGCCATTAACCCGATAATTCTCTTAACTTTGTTCATTGTTTTCTCCCTTTTAGTAAAACTAGGCAATGATCTGGCCATTGCTCACCTGTCGTATGGCAAAGGGCGTGCCAAAGTGCTACTCGATCTCGCACTCAGAGCCAAAGCGTGTATTTAGAGCAGGTTACAATCCTATTGACCAGCCGACGGGCCGATAGTTCGTCACAAAGTCGGTCTGGCCTAGACCAAATGGTGAGTTAATGCGGCAGATGGTTTTTGGTGCTCCCGGCCAGGGCGTTCGCGGCACATATGCGGGCCGCCTGAGACCGTGCGGCCCGAAAGGCCATTTAGCTTATCACCGCTCTCGAGTGAGGCGCTCTCGAAGGGCCTTTACCGAGATACGCGGCTCATTGGCGATGATCAGGGCTGCGACGCCTGAGACATACGGCGTCGCCATCGAGGTGCCGGACGCTTCACGATAGCCGTTGTTGAGCCAGGTCGAGAGAATGTCCTTGCCCGGAGCGGCCACATGAACGGTCTTGCCGCCAAAATTTGAGAATGACGCGAGTGCGTCGTTGCGGTCGAGCGCCGCCACGCTGAGGACATTCGGCAGGTCGTAGTTGGACGGGAAATGGCCACGCTTGTCATTGTCCGAGCCATCGTTTCCGGCCGCGGCAACGAACAGGATGCCGGCATCGCCTGCCGCGCGGATCGTATCTTCGAGAGCCTTTGACCTCGGGCGCGAACCCCAGCTCGCTGATGACGCGGACGTTCACGCCCGCTTTCTTGCGGTCGATAGCGTAATTGATCGCCGCTATCGCATCGTCGGTCGAGCCAAAACCGCCGCGGCCGAGGAACTTGAGCGGCATGGATCTTGACCTTCCAATTAATGCCCGTGACGCCGAGCCCATTGTCGCCCTCGGCACCGATGATGCCTGCGCAATGAGTGCCGTGGCCGTTGTCATCCATCGGGTCCGAGGCCTGGTCTGTGCCATTGTAGCCATGCAGATCGTTGAATTGCCCCAGTTCGTCATCGACATAAGCGGGCATATTTGACGGCCGCATCCACATATTTTCCCGCAGGTCCTCGTGCGTGTAATCGACGCCCGTGTCGAGCACTGCTACGACAACCTCTTCGCCGCTGGTCGTGGTCTGCCAGGCTTCTAACGCGTCAATGTCGGCGGCGCGTGCCGCCGTCGGCACCGGTGTTATTCAACGCCCACTGCTCGATGAACATCGGATCGTTCGGGCTGTTTTTGCCTGTCTCACGATGAACGAGGTCACGCGGGCTTTCCTTAACGATCGGATCGTCGAGCTTGATCCTGATATTTGGCTCGGCGTAGGCTACCAGATCATCCATGGCGGCATACTGCCGGGCAACCTCCGCGAAGATCTGCGTTATCCAGGTCGTCGATAACTGTCAATCCGGCAACGGATTCGATCTCGTCATTGAGCCGGTCATTATTTGCTGATGCGACAGCGCGAATGCGATCAAGCGTAACGCCCGGCTTGAAACGCACCAGCACCTCCGGGACACCGGTTTTCCTCGCCGGTAGAGCCTTGGTCTGTGGCGGCGTCGGCACCGCCAGGGTCGCACGCCAACGTTCGATCTGGCCAAGCACGGCTGCGAATACAACCAAAACCACCGCCAGCGTGACGTGTATCCAAATATTATTGCGATTCATGATACTGCTCCCGAAAGTTCAGCGTAAACTCTTATTCTACGACGTAATTTGCTCCCTCAAAGTTGTGCGAACCGAAGCTGATATTTATCGCCCCGATACTCAAACTTCCGCCCGGTCGCTTGAGGCCGATCTGCCAACCGCTCGATATCATCTGTGCCGCCATCTCATCCGCCGCAGGGGCACCGAGCGATGCGTCGGGGAAAGTCTTTATCGGTAACGCCGGCCAGTGTCACCTCGGCGACGGCAGATTCGCGGGTAAAATTCATAGCTTGATCTTGCGTTTGTTTACGAACTTGAGTCAACGAAAGTTCGCCGCCGGGAGAGGTTTCTGGTTATTTCGACGATCGCCGGGACGATGAACGTAGCACACGCGACGCCTAGGATCAGACCTGTAAAAAAACGCGACGCTTGCGTATTCTCCCAAATTCCAAAGAAAGTGAGCGACCAGTCGATGCCGATGGGAATGAGAGCGAGGAAGAGCCAAACCTTTGGTAGCGGTTCGATCTCGTCAATGCGGGCCACAGCGGATAAAATGACAAAGCCGAGCAGAATGCCAAAATAGACGCCGAAGCAGCGCGAGCAGACCGCGAACTGTTCGCCTGCGATATGAACGGAACGCTCAGGGATTTGGTGACAGAGAAAACGAAAGAATGTGTAAAGCGGCGAGGCGACGGCGTCGACGGCATTCGCTTTTGCGACCGGTGCCAAGACGATCAAGAGCACCCAGACCACGACCACTGAGAGACCGACGGCCCACGCCCGCCACGCCTGTCGGCGAAATCGGGACGAGATCTCGACCGGGATGTACTCGACAGGGCGCTGCACGCCTACTAACTTAACATTATCTAGGCCGCCCGTCTCACTCGGGCAGAAGGCCTGGACTTGTAGATGACCTGCAGGAGATGCGCGGCTCCGCCGCTCTATTTGCGGAGGAGCTTGCTCCTCCGAACATCTGTAAACTCAATCGCGGCTTGCCGCTGCCACGCGTTCGGTGGCGGCAAGCCGCGCAGACCACGGCGGACGAACGGAGCAGCAAGCTGCTCCGCAAATAGGGCGGCAAGCCGCGGGACTACTTTACAGCGCGGAGCTTCGGGCTGGCGGCCTCGCCTTCGATGCCCATGGAACGTTCGGTCTCAAGTATGTGCTGGGTTGTCTGGATGACCGTATCCGGGTTTAGTGAGATCGAGTTGATGCCTCGTTGAACGAGGAAGTCAGCGAACTCAGGATAATCGGACGGTGCCTGGCCGCAGATGCCGATCTTCTTGCCGTTTTGCACGGCCGCGTCAATCGCCATCGCGACCATCTTCTCGACGGCGCCGTTCCGTTCGTCAAACAGGTGTGCGACCATCTCGCTGTCGCGGTCGAGTCCGAGGGCAAGCTGAGTGAGGTCATTAGAGCCTATCGAGTAGCCGTCAAAGACCTTGAGAAATTCATCGGCAAAAACGACGTCTGACGGCAGTTCGCACATCGCATATATCTCAAGCTCGTTCTCGCCCTGACGAGGCCATACTCGGCCATCAGTGCGATCACCTTTTCGCCCTCCTCGACCGTTCGGCAGAATGGGATCATCGGCTTGATATTGGTCAGGCCCATATCCTCGCGGGCCCGGAGCAGCGCCTGGCATTCAAGCTTAAAGCCTGCACGATAGCGGTCGTCGTAATATCGCGACGCGCCGCGGAATCCGATCATCGGATTTTCTTCCTCGGGCTCAAACTCGCCGCCGCCAATGAGCATTGCATACTCGTTCGATTTGAAATCCGACATGCGGACGATCACCGGTTTCGGATAGAACGTCGCCAGGATCCGGCCGACGCCTTCGGCCAGGCTCCGGACAAAGAACTCTTTCGGATCCTCTTCGAGGATGCGTTCAGCGATCAGATCGATGGTCCTGCGGTCGCGAAGATTGGGATAATTCACTAACGCCATCGGATGAATGCCTATGTGGTTGTTGATGATGAATTCGAGCCTCGCGAGGCCGACGCCGTCGTTTGGCAGCCGCGAAACGGCGAAGGCGTTGTCGGGATCGCCTACATTCATCATTATCTGCGTCCGTGGGCGCACCGTGTCGTCGATCCTCTGCTTTTCGACCTTAAAGTCGATCTTGCCGTAATAGATGTTGCCCCGCTCGCCCTCGGCACACGAGACGGTTACCGGAGCCCCATTCTTGATCTGCTCAGTCGCGTTGCCGGTGCCGACGATACACGGAATGCCGAGTTCGCGGCTGATGATCGCGCCAGACACGTCCGGCCGCCGCGGTCGGTGACGATGGCTGACGCTCGCTTCATTATGGGTTCCCACGCCGGATCGGTCATCGAGGTCACGAGGATCTCACCTTCCTGAAACGTGTTGAGCTTAGACGGATCGAGCAGGACGTGCGCCGTGCCGTGGCCGATCTTCTCGCCGACCGCTACGCCGGATGCGAGAGGTGCACCGTGTGCCGGTCAGCTTGTATTTTTCAATAAAATTATCTTTTCGCTGAGCATGGACGGTCTCAGGACGAGCCTGGAGAATAAAGAGCTCACCGGTGATGCCGTCCTTCGCCCATTCGATATCCATCGGTCGCGAATGGCCGGCACGCTTTGAATAATGGTCCTCGATGGCGCAAGCCCACTGGGCAAGCCGCAAAGACCTCAAAGCCCGCGAGGCAGAAACGCTTTCGCTGGCTCTCGACAACGTCGCGCACCGCAGTGCCCACGCCGTCGTCGTTAAAGACCATCTTGACCTCTTTCACGCCCAGCTTTCGCGTGACGATCGGGCGGAAGCCCAGCTTGAGCGTCGGCTTGAAGACGATCCATTCGTCCGGCGTCGCCATGCCTTGCACGACCGCCTCGCCAAGGCCCCATGCGCCGTTTATCACGACCGCATCGCGAAATCCGCTCTCGGTATCGAGCGTGAACATAACGCCCGAACATGCCGCGTCTGAACGCACCATCGGCTGGATACCGATCGACAACGCCACATCAAAATGGTCAAAGCCCTTTGCGGTGCGATACGAGATAGCACGATCTGTCCACAGGCTGGCATAGCACTGGTGGCACGCCTCGATAAGGCGGGCCTCGCCACGGACGTTGAGGATCGTGTCCTGCTGGCCTGCAAAGGATGCGTCCGGCAGGTCTTCGGCCGTGGCGGACGAGCGCACCGCAACCTCACAGTTCTTCTTACCGGAACGCTTGCCCAGGCGGTGGTACGACTCGATTATTGCCGCCTCGACATCCTTTGGAAAGGGCGTCTCGACATCAGCCGCCGGGCTTCCGCTCCGACACGCGCAAGCTCATCGAGATCGTTGATATCGAGACCCTTGAGCAGGGCCTTTAGACGCTTTCGCAGATCATTGGTCTCGGCGAAGAGATTGTAAGCATGGCTCGTCGTCGAAAAGCCGTCAACGGCCCGCACACCCTGCGTCGTCAGCTCACGAAACAATTCACCGAGGCTCGCGCACTTGCCTCCAACGAGCGCGACATCATCGGCGCTCACCTCTGAGAGGTCCAGAACGTATGGTTTTGCTTCTGCCATATTGTCAGGCCGCGGCCGCGGCAAATTCAGCTTTTGCGGTATAATATTCTTCCGGAAGGTCGCCGGTATCCTCGCGGACGAACCGCATTTGTTTCGGCTTGAGCGTTGCGATCAGCTCCCGCCGGCTTTTGGTCTGCATCGGTTTGCCTATGTAGATCTTACCGGCATTTGCCAAGCGTTTTCGCTCATCATGCCGGAGAACATCATCAACGGATATGTAAAATTCGGACCGTTGAGACGCCGCAGCTTGTAGAGCCACATACCGATCGAACCGATCCGCCACGCCGTCGGCCCCCACCAACTATACTGTCCCGGCCGCAGGTTCATCTTCCAGCACTTCATCATGAGCTGCCACTGCAACGGGGTGAGTTGGCGCGTCTGTGTGACGCCGCGTTCCATCTCCATACGCGTGTCATGCAGCGGCGTGAAGATCGACGGTATTAAAAACGCAAAAAGCCCGCGGCGTTCCATTTCATAGATAAGGTCGAGCGTAGCCATGTTGTCCTCGTCCGTCTCCTCCGGATTGCCGACGATCAGGGTCATCGCGGGGAACCAGTTGTTCTCATTAAGCACTCGCAGGCCCTCAAGCACAACGCTTGGCCAATCGTCAATTGCAAACGGCACAGCCTTCGACGTCATCACTTTCTTTGCCATCCGGACCGAACCGGTCTCGAGGCCGATAAGCGGAGCGAGGGCCTTCTTCTCCGGATGTGAGCTGAGATACGGGAAATGGATCGGGCTCTTGGGCGAAGAACAGTCGTGAAAGCTCCCTGATCAGAACCGGATCGACCACGGACGGAGCGACCGTAGCATGGCTAAGGACGTGCTGCTCAACGCCCGGCGTGTTGACGACCTCACCGTAGAGGTCGAGCAGAGCTTCGCGGTTTGGAAAATAGAACGGTGTCTCCGTATGCACTTGGCCCCAGATGAACATATCCTCCGTCGCCAGGCTGATCTGTTTGTTGCCCTCGCGAACGTTAGCTCGGACAGCGTCCATGATCTTGTCCTTAGGAAGGTCGATCTGCGGATTCAGGTCAGGTAAGCAAAATTTACACCTGCGGCCGCGCATTCGTGGTCATCTCGACGACGCCAAATGTGGTCCGCGTGTCGGGAAAGAGGATCGCATCGCGATCCTGCGGATGCACGACCGTTACCTCTTTCGGCAGTTCTTCGCCATCGATCGCTTTGGCAAACAGGTCAAGCGTGTCCTGCGATTCACTGCGGCCCTCGACGATGCAATCTATGCCGAGCTCATCGTAAAGGTCCGTTTGAATGATCTGCCATCCGCCTGACCCGCCAACGATCACCTTGAAATTATCCTGATATGGGCTTGCCTTGATCTTTGCGAATAGCTGCCGCGAATAATATGAATTTATCGGCATCTTTGACGAGCCAAAGATCGAGGTATAAACGCCGGCCGCGAACGTTACACCGAGCGGATTGTGCGTTGAAACGGCAATGACGCGGGTCTTAGGCCCGACGAATCTATCGAGATCATCCGGATAGCATGCGACGATATCATCCTTTGAATAGACACGTTCGAGCGACCTCTCAACAAGTCGGACACCGGCAGGCATGTACCTGGCAGATCCGTCGGCGTAATGCTCGACCTCACGCCATTTAGGATACTTGCGGTTAATGATGCCTTCCATCCAGATCGGCAGAGAGGCCATTGCCATCTGGATGAAATACCTGGCGTGATCGATCGCTTCGGTAAGTGGTGCCGTCAGGACGATCAGCTTTCCGCCGACGCTAGGGGCGCGGTTGGAGCCAACTGCTCCGCCATAGGCAACGTCATCGTCGGCAACGTGCTCACCCATCTTGCCCTCAAATCCTTGCTAGAATCGAATCACCGCATCAGGCCCGCCCTCGACATGGACCGTATCCACGAATCGAATGCTCTTGCTGTCTGTCGTCATCACGACAGAATGTGTCCGTTTGCCCGACCCAAAGAAGCGGACACCGCGCAAAGAGGGCGCCGTCAGTCACGCCCGTTGCCGCGAAGATGACCTTCTTGCCGGGAGCCAGATCATCGGTGTCATACACCTTGTTAGCGTCCGTAATGCCCATTTCCCGAAGCCGGGACATGACCTGCTCGACCGGCGGAACCTTTGATCGGTCAACGCCGAGCCGGTCGGGATCGAATACGAGCTTGGCCTGGATCTCGCCGTTCAGGCATTTCATCGCGCTGGCTGTGATGACGCCTTCGGGTGCCTCCGATGCCCATCAGGGCGTGGATATTCGTGCCCGCAACGGCCGCCGAGATGCCTGCGGAGAGGTCGCCGTCGGATATAAGCCGTATTCGTGCCCCCGAACCCCGCACCTCATCGATGAGCTGTTTGTGGCGCGAACGGTCGAGCACGATCACCGTCAGATCGTCGATATCGCGGCCGAGGCGTCGGGCGATGTTCTTGAGGTTGTCCTCAACGGGAGCCTCGATATCGACGGCGCCGCGGCACGAGGGGCCCACGACGATCTTGTCCATGTAGATGTCCGGCGCAGAGCAGGCCCCGCGCTCGGCGGCCGCGAGGACAGCTATCGCATTGTTTGCACCGAGCGCGCACAGATTTGTGCCCTCGAGCGGATCGACCGCTATGTCAACCTCGGGGAAATCGGCTCTTGACTCCTCAGAAAAGATGCCGCCGCCGACCTCTTCACCGATGTAGAGCATCGGGGCCTCGTCGCGTTCGCCCTCGCCAATGACGATGCGGCCGCGATCGGGACGGTATCCATTACCTCGCGCATGGCCTCGACGGCCACATGGTCGGAATACTTCCGGTCGCCCTGGCCCATCGTCTTGGCGGATTCGATGGCCGCGGCCTCAGTTACACGCAGAAAATCAAGTGAAAGGTCTCGTTCAGCTTTGATGGTTTTCATCGGACTCCGTGACAATAGAAAATTTTTGATTTTTTGAGCAAACTGAGGGTAGTTTACCACTTGTTAACAGGTTGCGGAAGCCCGACCCGCAGTGAGGGTGAAATACGCAGCGTGAGCGTGTCACCCTTGCTCACACATGGGCTTCTGCAAGGTGATTTGACATCGCAGGCCGTGAATATTACGGTTTTAATTTATTGTAACTCCTCGAGAGGAAGCCCTAATGACCTACATAGTCACCACACCCTGCATTGACTGCAAATACACTGACTGCGCCGCCGTCTGCCCGGTCGAGGCCTTTCACGAAACTCCGGACCGGCTGTTGATCAATCCCGATAACTGCATCGATTGCGATGCCTGCCTGCCGGAGTGCCCCGTAGAGGCGATCTTTTCGGACATGTCCTATCCACCCGAATACGCGGAATGGCTCGATAAAAATGCCGAGGCTGAAAATTATCCGATCATCTCAACCAAGGTCCCGGCACTGATGGGCCCAAAATGCGAGGGCCCGCCCGAATAAGGGAAGGGAAGCCGCAACCACGCTTATGAAAGTAGCTATTAGCTGTAAGCTATTAGCTACTTTGTCAATACCTGCCGCAGAAAAACATTGCAAAACGGAACACGAGAGTGTTTAGATGTATAGTTATCGCATCAACCTGGCAGTTCTCAGGGTCGAATGTCTATGTTCGATACGACAACTAACACCACCGGCAGCAGACCGCAAACGAACGTCGACTGGCGGATGAAAGTGCTCGTCCTGTTTGGGACGAGGCCTGAGGCGATAAAGCTGGCGCCCGTCATACACGCATTGCGATGGAAATTCTTCCAGACGATCGTGGTCTGCTCGAGCCAGCATAAATGTCGTGCAGCCATTCCTCGAGAGCCTCGCGATCGATGTTGACTTCGACCTCGGCGTGATGAAGCGCAATCAGACGCCGACCGAGGTCTGTTCGCGCGTCATGGCAAAGCTCGACAAGATCATCGCTGCGGAACAGCCGGATCTGATCCTCGTGCAGGGCGATACAACCACGACGCTTGCGGGCGCACTTGCGGGATTCTACCGGCGCATACCGGTAGGCCATGTCGAGGCCGGGCTGCGGTCGGGTAACCTGATGAGCCCGTTTCCTGAGGAAATGAACCGGCGCGTCGTATCACAGATCGCGGCGTTCCACTTTGCCGCAACCGAAAAGAACCGGCGAAATCTGCTCGACGAGGGCGTGACGACGGAAAAGATTTACGTAACGGGTAATCCTGTTGTTGATGCGCTCAAGCATATGCTCAAGTATCTCAAGGTCTCGCCGGAGATCGCAGGCCTGATCGATCAAACCAAGGGCCTCAAACGCCTGCTGCTCACGACGCATCGCCGCGAGAGCTTTGGCGAGACCATGACCGCGAATCTCAAGGTCATTCGCGACTTTGTCGATAGCCACAAGGACGTCTGCCTGTTCTTTCCCGTCCACCCAAATCCCAATGTGAAAGGCGTCGCCAAGGAGATACTCGGCAAGCGCGAACGCATCCATCTGCTGGAGCCGCTGGACTACTCGGACTTTCTGGCAATAATGAAGGCCTCCTGGCTGATCGTTTCCGATTCTGGCGGAGTTCAGGAGGAAGCTCCGAGCCTCGGCAAGCCGCTCCTCGTGCTTCGCGAGAATACCGAAAGGCCCGAGGCGATACGTGCCGGTGTCGCAAAGCTGGCAGGCACCAGCCCCGGCACACTAAAGCAGATGCTCGACGAGAATCACGCCGTAGATAGCTGGATAAGATCGGTCAAGGAGGTCGCCAACCCCTTTGGCGACGGCCGCGCCGCTCAAAAGATCGTCCGCATCATCGAAGAAAAACTTGCCACCAAGGCCGGCGGTCCGACTCTGCAGCAAACACTCTTTTAGGATTTTTCCCGAATTATACCTTTTCTTACCCTAGCGGCCGAAAGTTAAGGCCGCGCAAAGAGGGTTATTCAACCTCTCGCTCACGAGTGCCGACTATGACGATCGAGACAAATCCCCGACGACATCTGCTCACCATTCTGGTCGAGGACTATTTCCACGTTGGAGCGTTTGAGAACCTGATCCAGCAGCGAAACTGGTCCAATTTCGAACCGCGTTATGAGCAGAATACGCTCAAAACGCTCGACTTGCTCGACCGGTACGATACACAGGCAACGTTCTTTGTGCTCGGTTGGATCGCAGAACACAACCCCGCACTGGTGCGCGAGATCGCAGATCGCGGCCATGAGGTCGCCAGCCGCGGATACTATCATCGAAGCCCGCGAAACCTGACGCCAAACGAGTTTCGCGAGGATCTCAGACGTACGAATGCGGTCATCGAGGACGCCTGCGGCCAGAAAGTTATCGGCTACCGTGCGGCGGAAAAGCTCGCGTTCGACCAAAGCGGCTGGGTACTCGACACACTGGCTAACGAAGGTTTTGTGTATGACGCTTCGTTCCTGCCGACGTCCAAGACGGAAAAGGCAAAACGCATCGCCCATGAGATCGACACCGGCGATGGCTCCATCTGGGAATTTCCCTATGCGACCACTGACCTCGGCATCGGGCTGCTGCCGATCTCAGGCGGGAACTATCTCAGGCAACTGCCGTATACGCTGATGCGCAAGGCAGTCAGGAATTGGCACAAGAATCAGGACGATCCGTTCGTTTTCTACTTCCACGTATGGGAACTCGACCCTGAGCAGCCGAGGATCTCGGCTGCATCGAGGCTCAACCGCATTCGCCATTATCGCAAGCTCGACAAGATGGAGTGGATCCTCAATGAGAATCTAGCCCTCTACGACTGTGGCGGCGTCGCCGATCACCTCGGCGTAAAGGGTGGCCTCCGTTCGACTCCGGCTCTTGCGGCCTCGCTGACCGAGGCTCCGGCGGCCGCTGTAAGAGCAGTCGAGGATCTTCGGCCCGTGTCGATCGTGATCCCGTGCTACAACGAGCAGGAATCTCTGCCATACCTCGCAAAAACGCTCGCCTCGGTCGAAGGCCGTCTGAACAACATCGGATTCCGGTCGGAACTGATCTTCGTGGATGACAACAGCCAGGACGAGACCGTTCGGGTCATGCATTCGCTCTTTGGCGAGCGCGAGAATGTAACGATCATCCGGCACGAGGTGAATAAGGGCGTCGCCGGCGGCATCATGACCGGCATACGGGCGGCAAAGACCGAGTTCGTGTGCTCGATCGACTGCGATTGCACTTTTGATCCTCACGAGCTGGCCCGGATGATCCCGCTGATGGCGGACGGTGTCGATATGGTGACCGCCTCGCCGTATCACAAGGACGGCGGAGTGCAGAATGTGCCCGGCTGGCGGCTTCTGCTCTCGAAGGGAGCATCTGTGCTCTACCGCCGCGTTTTGCGGACCAAGATCGCGTCCTACACTGCCTGTTTCCGCGTATATCGCCGCAGCACAATGGTCAATGTAAACCCGACGGCCCCCGGCTTTCACGGCGTTCCCGAGATGCTCGGGCTGCTCGACCTGGAAGGTGGCAAGATCGTCGAATTTCCCACGGTTCTGGCCGTTCGTCTGTTCGGTGCCTCGAAGATGAATACTCTGAAGACGATCGTCGGCACCGTTAAACTCCTCTCTCGCCTTGCGATGCTCCGTATCTTTGGGAAATCTGCCTCCATTGAACCTTCTTTAACCCCAGCAGAGCTAAGCCCGGCCTCGGACAAGCTCCGCAAATAAGAACTCCGGCAGATGTGCCGATCGAACGGGGTAATGCTGCGTATCGTTAGCGATATGCGGTCACACCGCGACGGCATCCATCAAACCGGCTTTTCCAAGAATGCAGCAAAGGATCGCAATCGTCGGCTCCGGCTTTCTCGGCATGACACTCGCAATGCGCTACGCCGACGCGGGAGCGCAGGTCACTCTTTTTGAATCCGCCCCCGAGATCGGCGGCCTCGCCTCGGTCTGGGACATCGGCGACATCGTTTGGGACAAGCATTATCACGTCATCCTGGCGTCTGACAGGCACACGCGCAACCTGATCGAGGAGATCGGACTCGGCGACGAACTGCGATGGGTCGAGACGAAAACGGGTTTCTATACCGACGGCGAACTGCTGTCGATGTCAAACACGAAAGAGTTTCTCACATTTCCCGCTATCGGCCTGATCGACCGGCTGCGTCTCGGGGCAACGATCTTTTATGCGTCGAAGGTAAAGAACTGGCGACGGCTTGAGAGGCTGTCGGTCGAGAAATGGCTGACGCGCTGGTCGGGGCGAAAGACATTTGAAAAGATATGGAAGCCGCTGCTCAAGGCCAAGCTCGGCGACGCCTATAAGGAAACGGCGGCGTCATTCATCTGGGCATCCATTCAGCGAATGTACTCTGCCCGTCGATCCGGAATGAAGCGCGAGATGTTTGGCTACGTTCGCGGCGGTTATGCCCGCGTGCTCGAACGCTTTGGCGAGGTCCTGCTGGGCAAGGGCGTGGAGATCAGGCTGAACTCGCGTGTCGAATCGATACAGCGGCTTGCAAACGGTAAGGTCCGGATCTCAACAAATGCCGCGCGGCGTAATGGCGACGTCAAGCCCAACATCGTCCGCCAGCCGACAAAGTATGCGAATTTCCAGGCCGCAGTGGCTATCGCCCCTGGCTTCTCAGGGGCATTTATCGCGGAACCGCAGATGGACATCGGCGCGGTGGTGCCGTTTCCCGGCGATCGCTCTGTCACGGAATATGACCGCGTGATAATGACCTGCCCGTCAAACACGGCTGAGAAAGTGCTCAAGGGGCTTGACCCGGTCGAGCGCAGAAAACTCAGCAGCATCAGATACCAAGGCATCGTCTGCGCCTCGGTAATGCTAAAACGCTCGTTGTCGGATTATTATGTGACAAACATTACCGACGACACGCCGTTTACGGGCATCATTGAGATGTCCGCAATAGTAGATAAGGAGGAATTTAACCGTAACGCGCTCGTTTATCTGCCGAGATATATCGCACCTGACAACGAGTTGTTTGACAGGTCGGACGACGAGATCGAGGAGTATTTCCTCGATGCGCTTGAGGTGATGTATCCGCACTTTGACCGCTCAGATGTGGTCGCCTTCAAGATCTCACGGGTTCGTCAGGTATTTCCGATCCCGGTCGTCGATTATTCGACCGGCCTCGCCGACATGCGCTCATCCGTTGACGGTGTGCATATCGTCAATTCGTCGCACATTGTGAATGGCACGCTCAATATCAACGAAACCGTTCAGCTTGCTGAACGATTCTTTCGCGAGGACAGCGCAGGAGAAAGATGAAGATCGCCAGCCTGTCATTAGATCTCGATAATCAGTGGTCTTATATGAAGACGCACGGTGATGCGGGCTGGGAATCGTTCCCGTCGTATCTCGATCAGGCCGTGCCGCGAATACTGGATCTCCTCCGTGAGCGAGGCCTTAAGATCACCTTCTTCGTTATCGGGCAGGACGCAGCACTGGAAAAGAATCGCGAAGCCATCGCCGCGATCGCTGCCGACGGCCACGAGATCGGCAATCACAGTTTTAACCACGAGCCGTGGCTGCATTTGTATTCGCGAGATGAACTTGAAGAGGAATTTGACCGGGCCGAATCTGCGATCGAAAGTGTGACCGGTCAGCGTCCGATCGGTTTTCGCGGGCCCGGCTACAGCCTGAGCCCGGCCGTTCTCGATCTGCTCGGCCGGCGAGGATACGAATATGATTGCTCTACGCTGCCGACCTATCTCGCACCATTGGCAAGGGCGTTTTTCTTTCTCAAGTCGCCGACGATGGCGGCGGCCGAGCGTGAGAAGCTGAGCAAGCTGTTTGGCAAGTTCTCGGACGGCTTTCAGACGCTGCGGCCACATTTTATCGAGGCGGCGGGGCGAAACCTCGTTGAGATACCGGTCACGACCTTCCCCTTGATCAAAACGCCGATCCATGCGACCTATCTGCAATACCTGTCGGCGTTCTCGACAACGCTTGCGGCGACGTATTGGAAGTCGGCACTCGCGGCATGTTCAATAACGGGTGTCCAGCCCTCAATGCTGCTGCACCCGCTGGATTTCCTGAGCGGTGAGGACGTGCCGGAGCTGCGGTTCTTTCCGGGAATGAATGTGCCAAGTGCCAAGAAACTCGAATTCCTCGACAATGTGATCGGAGCGTACGCGACGAAGTTCGAGGTCGTGAATATGAGCGGACACGCGAAGCATTTTCGCGATAATGCCCATGCTGCAGTTCCACAACCGGAAGCTCTGCTTTAGGATCAAGTTGTGTTCGGATCTGGATACGCTCGCGATCTACTTCGCTCGGACGGAAGCTCTTCTGCCGGCTTTTGGCTCTGTTTCTCTTTTCTTTGTCTCGGGGTCATTGCCCTGCACGCCAAGCCCGTCCCGTTTGGCAACGAGTTCATTTACCTGATGCGGCTCGGGCCCTATGCGCCGGTAAACGACTGGTCGTTTGCCCACGCCGCGAACGAACATTGGCTCTTTAACCTCATTTTCAGTATTCCGGCAAACCTTGTTCCGCTCGAAGTACTGGGCTGGGCCGGAAGGGCACTTGTCTGGATACTTTGCCTTGCCGGACTTATCCGCCTCGGGCAAAACTGGAAGATCCCATATTGGTCGATCTCCTTTGCCGTCTCGTTTTGGTTGGCGATCGGCCAAGCCGTCGTCAATGCGGAGTGGATGATCGGCACCTTTGAGGCAAAGACAGTCGCTTACGCATGCCTGCTGTTCGCCCTGAACTATATTGCAAGCGAAAAACTGACGCTTGGATCGATACTTCTGGGACTCTCGTTCAGTTTCCATCCGGCCGTCGGCCTCTGGGCCATTCCGGCGGTCGGCATCGCTCTTCTTGCCGAACGCGTGGCGATTCGCGACGTAGCCAAGGTGGCCGGCCTGACGCTGCTGTTCGCTTTGCCCGGCATTGTTCCGTTGATCGGTGAGCAGATCGAAGCGCAGCCTGCGAGCTACACCGATTGGCAGTTCATCGTCATCAAGCACATGCCCTTTCATTTCGATCCGTTCTATTTCTCGACGCTCGGAATGGCACTCTTGGGGCTGATGCTGATCTTCAACGTGATCGCTCTGCGTGGAACAGAGAGCTTCGCGTTGCGTTTTCTGCGCAGTTTTCAGATCGCGATCGCCGGTTTCTTTCTGCTTGGGATCCTATTGAGGGCACTCGAACTCTACCCGCTGCTACGTCTTATGCCGATGCGGCTGTTCCCGATATTGACGCCGTTGTTCTTTATCTTCTCGGCTGTCTATTTTCTTCGTAAGCTTGACGGCCCGCTGCGCAAAGCCATTGCCCTCGCATGCGTATTGGTCATCCTCGGCCTTCTCGATCCGCTGGATGAGGGCATCGGGCGGCTGCGGGAACTCAAGGCGAGTTGGGTCGCCAGGCCCAATGACCTCGAGATGTCTTTGAGGTGGATCGCAAAAAACACGCCGCCCGATTCGGTAATTCTAACCTCGCCGATCGGCAAGGAATTCTGGTACCATTCGCAACGCTCACAGGCCGTCTCGTATATGTATCCGCGGTATGACCGGCTGTCTGAATGGCGCGGGCGGATCGGCGACCTCACCGCCAACGCGCCGATCACAGACCGCGCAAGCTCGCGCGCCGAGATCGAAACGGCATTCGCTGACCTATCGGCTGAGCAGATCGAGGCATTGCAGCAAAAGTATTCGGCGACTTATCTCGTCACCACGACGGATTATTCCTTCCCCGTAGCCTTTCGGGCCGAGACCTACAAGGTCTACCGGTTACCGCAAGCTCACCAGTGATAATTCCCGAATAACTGCATACCTATGGCCTGAGCGAAAACGAACGTTGCGAGTTGCCGCCGTTCCGACGCTCCGGCATCCGAGTCCTCGAGATAATGGGCGACAGGGAATAGCAGAAAAGGATAAAGGAACATGCACGCACGGGCCGTCTCACCGGTTCGGAAGGCCCCGGTCACGAGCATGCCTGCAAATGTTCCGCAGCCGAGAAGCGTGAGCATCAGATGCGGCCGCTCGCGGAATTTTGCGAATCCCTTAAAGAATAGAATGAGAAGGAACGGCCCGAAGAAAAAGGCGATCTCGGCAATGTCCTCGATGCGTGTGAACAGATAGTTTACAGGCTCGACAAAGAGCATAAAGCCATGCGGATTCTCAAATGCAGACGCCGTTCGAAATGCCCGCACCGCGTCGTAGCCGGTGAACCAATACAGCAAAATGTGAAATGCTGCGAGGCCGAGGACCACGACCGCCGAGCGTTTAAGGCTGCGCTTTACGAGCAGTTCAAAACCGGCCAAAACGGGGAGAATAAACAGGCTGACAAACGTCAGAAAAAACGATGTCGAAACCAGAACGGCCGCGGCCGCCGCCGAACCTCGCGATCTGCCAAAGCAAAATAGATAGAGAGCCGCGATCAAGATTGCGGCGATCAGCGCGTCGAGCGTTGCGAGATAATAGATCTGGATGACCGGAAGAAATGCAAAGATCGCCGTCACATAGCGGGCCGTATCATCATCCACCGCAGCGGCCATCAGACGATAAACAGAATACAGGCTCACCGGAAAGGCGATCAGCATTATCGCGACCGCTATGAGAGCGGGGTCACCGAAGATGCGATCCAGCGCGTAAAAGGTAAGCACAGCGCCGGGCGGATGCGTGTGGCTATGACGATGGAGCGTCGGCTGCAGTTCATTGAAACGTGCCAGAAAGTCCATCGCTCCGGTGGTCTTGATCGCGTCGTGATAGTATTCCTGCCCGTCGAGCGAATAGGGCACCAGGACACCCGTCTGAGCATCACCGGCTATGGGCGCATAGAATCCGACCGCAACACCATGTATAAAGCTCAGCCCCACTATCAACAAGATCGCAGATGCGATCACCAGCCGCAGTTCATAGCGACGGGCATCGAGAATTCTTATCAAGATGAAAAAGCCCGCCGCAACCGCACTGGCAACCACGATGTCGCGCACCGTCGGTATCCGAACGTCCATGATGCTCACCGGCCAGTAGTACGGGCAATCGAAGGCGATAAGATCGGAGCAAACGTAGCGCAACAGCCGCTGAATAACGATGGTAGCGATGATGAATATCGCACCGGCCGTCACGGCCTGTTTCCATGTAAATAGTTTTGAGGATAAGGTCATCGTTATCTGTCCGTTGGAAGTATACAGTGAAACCCGTCGTGCAAAGGCGGCGAATTCGCCGTCTTTGACCTGACCGCACGTCCTCGATGGATTATCATTGACGAAATGCCCGACAGAACCGCGAGAGCAGGGACAGGCTCATTCCCGCTCATTCTGCTTCATTTGCTTATCGTTATTCCGCTCGCATTCTCGCTCAATATCTGGGCGGAGGAGGCGGCAACACTCTACTCGACACAGCATGGATTACTGTCAGCTATCCGGCACGCGGCAATAGACGAGAGGCAGGCGCCGCTGTATTTCTGGATCATGAGCCTGTGGAGGTCGATCGACGCATCGATCTTTTTTGCCCGCCTTTTCTCGATCATTTGCAGCGTGGCGGCCATACGTGTCTTTGCCGGAACTGCCCGGCGTATGTTCTCACGCGAAGCAACGCTCCTGGCGACAGCTTTTTTCGCCATTCATCCGGTGCTCGTATGGGCAAGCACTGAGATACGCTCCTATTCGCTTTTAGTGCTGCTGTCGGTGATCTCGGTCAGGTTCTTCCTCGACATATTTTTGGAGAGCGATGGGAGGCGAAATGCACGCTGGCTCTGGCTGGCATTCACGGCGATCGTGGCTGCCTATACGAGCTGCTATCTGCTGCTTCTGTTTGCGGGCTTCCTTGCGGCCTTTCTCGTTGCCGGCAGATGGGAGCAGGCGAGGCGATACCTGCTGATCGCAGCCGTCGCGGCGATAGCGTGCGTTCCTCTCATCTTCATCGTGAAGCCGCAGCCCGGCGGTGATGCTCGATCGGCCCTTCGTCTGATCGACGGCCTTCGGATTCTTTGGGATGGTCTTTTGACGTTTATTCTGCCAACTGAACTATTCTCATCGTCTGCGGTTACGGCGGCCTCGACCACCCGGACATGGATAGTGCTGACCGGTTTGGGAACGATAATTCTTGCCGTGATTCGACGTCGGGATTCGATCTCGCGCCTAACGGCCGCTCTCGGCCCCGTTACGGGTGTCTCAGCGGCGATGTTGCTTGGGGCATGCTTCGCCAGCGGGCCGTTTAGGGAGCCGCGTGGGGTTGTGGTGGTCCTGTTTGTTCCCGTCCTCTTCTTTGCCGCATCACTCCTGACCGACCTCTTCAATAGGACCAACGAACGGACGGCGAGACTGGCGTCGCTCGCCGCAGGTTTCGTCGTCCTTGCATCATTCTCGTACGCGCTGTTGAACCTATATCCCGCCGGTGTCAAACGCGGCGATTGGGCCCGGATCGGTGCCTTCATTCAGGAGAATGAACGTCCCGGCCAGCCGATCGTCGTTTTCCCGGCCTTTGACGCAATGGCCCTGCCATACCATTATCGAGGCCTGAATCATATATTGCCGGTAGGGAATCTCTTCGAGTTTTCGACAGGAACGTCATCGGACCCGGTGTTGAGCCGTGCAAGGGAGGCCGATAGCGTCATCACACAGATCCCGGGCGACACCGAGGAGATCTGGCTTGTCACGGGCGAGATATGCCGGACGACGCGGGACTGCGCCCCGTTGGATAATTTTGTGGCGGCAAATTACACTATAGTCATCGAAAAGGATTTTTATCTCGAGAAGCTCTTTCTCTTGCGCAGAAAAACGCCATGATCGATCCCAAAACCACAAAGAAACCACTGGCGCGATGCTCGGAATGTGACGCCGAGGTCGAGTATTACAACACATTTCTCTCAGCCTCGAATAGGCCCTACGTCGTTTGCTGGCGATGCCTTGCGCGTGAAGAAAAGGGGTTCAACGCACGGCCTGACTATCACCGTGACTCACGGTGGGGTGTTATTCCCAGATAGATGGCGGTTCGACCGATCACTGAATATCCGGCAGACGTTCTGGCCAGCCGCGGCGAGCCTGTGACCGAATTCGGCCCCGATCTGGCTGAACTGTGCCGCGATATGTTTGACACGATGTACGACGCCGAAGGCGTCGGCCTTGCCGCCCCGCAGATCGGACTGGGCCTGCGGCTTTTTGTGATGGATTGCGAGGGTGTAAAGCTGATCGCTGCAAATCCTGAGATCATAGCGGTCGAAGGCGAGCAGTCCGGCCAGGAAGGCTGCCTGTCGGTCGGGAAGGTCCCGGCGGTGGTCGTGAGGCCGTTGCGTGCAACGCTTAAGGCACAGAATGCAAACGGCGAATGGTTTGAGCGCGAGGCCGAGGGCTATGCTGCACGGGCGTTTCTGCACGAGACCGACCATTGTGACGGGCGATTGTTCATTGATCATCTTGCCAGGCTGCGGCGCGATATGGTGATAAAGCGATTCAGGAAAGAGAAGCGATGGGAATAATTGATGGCATCGGCCACGCGTAAACTTTTCATCTTAGAGCACGGATCGCCCACCTAATGGCCGATCCGGTCTTTTAGTTATTTTGGAAAATGGAGGAATCGAAATGAGAAACATATTTTTTGCGGCAGTGATGGGCTGCCTTTTGGCGTTTGGCGGTATTACGGCCGCAGCCCAATGCGACCGGAACACGGCGTCGCCGATCAGGTGCGGATTCTATGACGAAGGTTATCAGGATGGCGTTGACGATGGCCGTGCCAATCGCAGTGACGATTACCGCCGCTATCGAAACAAGTATTCGAACACCAACCAATATGAGGACTTCTATCGGCGCGGCTATTCGGCGGGCTACGATAGCGTGCGGCCGAGAGTCAGGTGGACCGGAGCACAGCGCAACGCTTACGACGCGGGCTACGAACAGGGACAGAATGACCGTCGCTATTCACGCGGTGTTGAGGGCGGCGTCAGCGGACGCTATGACGCAAGCATCGGCCTCTACTATCAGAAGGGTTATGATGACGGATTTAACAACCGTCCTCGCCAATATGATGTCCCGATCGATAACAATCCCGGCTATCCGACGCCGGGCGGATCGACGGGGACCGCATCATGGCGCGGCCGCGTAGATGATCGCGTAAACCTGGTCATTCAGGGCGCAACGCTCAGAACGCAGACGATCAGCGGTAATCCAGCAAGCGTGCACTCTCAGAATATGAACGGCGTGCTGCCGCGCAGGGCGACGACGGTCTCTGCGATCAGGCGTGACGGGCGAGGCACGGTCTCGGTTATTCAGCAGCCGAATCGGGGCAACGACTACACGGCGATCGTGCAAATATATGACCGCAATGGCGGCTCTGATACGTACGGCGTCGAGATCAGTTGGTCCGGCACCGCGCAAAACGTCGAGGAACCGTATCGCTCAGGAAGTGTCCGATGGCGCGGCCGGGTGGACCAGAGCGTGAACATCATGATCTCGGGCAGCGATGTGCAGTCGCAGGACACGGCGGGCACGGGCCTATCGAATGTCAGATTTGATATTAATGGCTACCTTGCACGGCGGCCGGGATCGGTCACGGTTCGCCGGCGCGAGGGCCGCGGCACGATGAATATCCTTCAGCAGCCGTCGTGGGAGAATGATTTCACGGCGATCGTCCAGATCTTTGATCCGAATGGCGGGGCTGACGATTACGAATTGGATATCAACTGGTAACCATTTCAAGTGGGGCCGGCCAACACGCCGGCCCTTACTTTTCCTTCTTGAAAGATCTGCGATATACAGCGAGCCCTTTGTCCAGGACGGCTCGCTCACGTTCTGTCTGAACGAGAAACGGACTCATATCGATCTCAGTCTCCTCAAATTCACCGCTTGCTCGAAACAGGTCGAATATCTCATCAGCCAAAAATTCAATATCTGTTTGGACAAAAACGCTTCCGCCCGGTGCCAGGCGACGAGCAATGGTTCGGATCATTTCGCCATTCACCATACGGCGTTTTGCGTGCTTCTTTTTGAACCACGGATCAGGGAACTGAATGGCCACCGCCTGGAGCGATCCCGTCGGGATCGCCTCGAGCAGCCGATCAAGCCAGAGCATTGCGTTGCAAAAGACGTAGTGGAGATTCTGTGATCCGGCCTCGGCAGCAAGCCTGTTGGCTTCCGTAACCAGTGCTTCCCGGATCTCGATGCCAAGATAGTTCCAACTCGGCTCGGCCTCGGCCATTCGCAGTAAGAAACGTCCACGCGCACATCCGAGGTCAAGAAAGATCGGCCTCGTCGGATCGCTAAAGACCGCCGCGAGATCAATAGGCTCAGGCGAACGGCGAAAATACGGTGCCAGCGGATTGACGTGTTGATGAACTCGGACGCGCCCCATTACCTAGATCACCCTCAGGATCAGCAGGACGCTCATCAAACAGCCCGCGAGATAGGTGCCCACTGCCGCAAGCCCGGCCATCTGCGCGAATGCACCTGCTGCGCGAGGGTCCGTATATTCGTCCGACGGGATCTGAACAAAACCATAAACGGCACCCGTGATGAGTCCGCCGATATGGCCAAAATTATCGATCACTCGAAACAGGACAAGGCCGAAAATGACGATAAAACCGATATTGATCAGCAGGCTCTTTCGAAACTCCGCGGAAATAAATCTCCTGCGGCGAAACGCATAAACAAGCAAATAGCTGACCAGTCCGACAATGCCGCCTGACGCTCCGACCGAAAGGCCGTCAGGAACGAAGACGAGGCTCAGGATGCCGCCGCCGATCGCCGACAATAGAAAAACTATGGCCAGATGGGCGCGATTTGACAGCATCTCGACGATCTTGCCAAAACTGTAGAAGGCGTAGCAGTTCATCGCGACGTGCATCACGCCGCCGTGAACCGTAGCCCCGGTGAGGATACGCCAGTATTCATGGCCGATAAGAAACGCAGGCTTATCAAATCCGGCCGCCATTATCGACGGCTCAAGTCCCGCGATGAACTGAACGGCCGCCACGCCCAGGATCGCGACGATCAGCACCGTCGTGTAGATCGGCGTCGGCTGGTAGATCTCCGCAAATTCTTCGTTGATCGGCTCGTCGGGCCGGGGCTGTTCCTCTTGCTGATATGTGAAAGACATCGCGTGCGGGCGTTTACATAGCCAGGCCGCCGTCGGCTTGCACGACCTGGCCCGTGATATACGACGCCGAAGGCGAGAAAAGGAAGCAGGCTATCTCAGCCACTTCCTGCACATTGCCGAGCCGCCCGAGCGGGATCATCGTCAGATATTTTTCGCGGTAATCCTCGTTCATCTCCGCCGCCATGTCGGTCTCGATCAGGCCGAGTGCGAGTGCGTTGACGGTGATCTTGCGGCTGGCAACCTCTTTGGCAAGCGATTTTGTCAGCCCGATCATGCCGGCCTTTGAAGCCGAATAATTCGATTGTCCGAGCATGCCGACAACGCCCGAGATCGAGGTGATGTTCAGGATGGAGCCGCCATCCTCGTTGCGCATCATTGGCCGTATAGCAGCCTTTGAGAAATTCCACGCGCCTTTGAGATTTGTATCAATGACCGCATCCCAATCGTCCTCTTTCATCCTGAGAATGAGCTGGTCCCGCGTGATGCCGGCGTTATTGACGAGAAAGTCAACGGTGCCAAACGCTTCTTTCACCTGCCCGACAAACTCCGCCGCGGCCTCTGTATTCGCAACATCACACTGAGCCGCGAGCGCCTGAACGCCTAGCTTCTCAACCTCGGCCTTCAACGCCTCAGCCTCGTCTTCGCTCTTTGAATAATTGAACGCAACATTCGCCCCGCGACGCGCCAATTCCAACACGATCGCCTTCCCGATCCCGCGCGTACCGCCCGTTACAATCGCCGCTTTGCCTTCAAAGTTCTTCGTCACTAAACCCTCCGATGATGTTACAACCCTAGCCAAAACCTGACCCTATCTTCGACCTCGGTCATTTGCGACGGGATCAACGAACCTAGCTTTCTAATGAGCTTTGCGTGCGGGATCGTTACGAGGTTCTGTACGTCAAACGCACCTGCGCGGAGATAGCGGACCCGTAATTTCACCTCAAAGCGAGAACCCCTTGTGCTGGTCGTATGTGGAACAAGAGTAGCTAAGGCACGGTCAACGACTTCGGCAGCAACGCTTAGCACCAAACAGGGGCGGACTTTTGCTGCATAGCCGAGATCCACCAACCAAACCTCCCCGCGTTCAGGTTCCGGCATCCTCAGCCTCTTGTTTGTCTAGTTCAAGGAATAATTCCTCTGCCTGGAGGACCATTTCATCGTCGGAAAGGGTCGGAGTATCAACCTCGAGCGAACGCTGAAGAATAACCCTTGTGACCTCCTTTTGATCGCTAAGCGGAAGGTGGTCGAACGTCGCGAGTATCTCTTGGACCGTTTCTGTCATACGTTGATTTTATGCTTTGACCGCGGGTTTCTCAATAGTTTATCCATGCAGCGCGTAGCGCTGTATCGTGAACAACTCGTGTATCCCCTTTTCGGCGAGCACCAGCATTGCGTCCATTTGGTCGCGTGAGAAGGGCTCACGTTCGGCGGTGCCTTGCAGCTCGATGAATTTGCCCTCGCCAGTGCAGACGATGTTCATATCGACCTCGGCCTCGCTGTCTTCGGCGTAGGCGAGATCGAGTATCGGGGTGCCTTCGATGATGCCGACGCTGACGGCTGCGACTTCGCTGAGGATCGGATTTGTCTTGATGACACCGGTTTTTACGAGCTTTCGGCAGGCTAGTGCGAGCGCGACATATGCTCCCGTGATCGAAGCGCATCGCGTGCTGCCGTCAGCCTGAATGACATCACAATCAAGATATATTTGCCGCTCGCCGAGTACTTTAGTATCAACAATGGCCCGCATGCTGCGGCCTATGAGGCGTTGGATCTCGGCCGTCCGGCCCGAAGGTTTCTGCGTCTCGCGCTGCGTGCGAGTATTCGTCGCGCGTGGAAGCATCGCGTACTCTGCCGTCACCCAGCCGAGGCCCTTGTTTCGCATAAACATCGGCACTCGGTCCTCGACCGATGCCGTGCAGATCACTTTCGTCCCGCCTACCTCGATCAGAGCCGATCCCTCGGCATAGGGCGAGATGTTCGGCGTGATCTTTGTCGCGCGGATCTGGTCGTGTGTCCTTTTGTCGATTCTCTCGTAAGTCATCTAGTGCAAACAGGATTTACAGGATGAAGAGGATAAACAGAACAGGAAATTTCTTATATCCCGTTTATCCTGTATATCCTGTTTAATTCTCTAACTGATCCACGCCGTAAACCTCGATCGCTTCGAGTTTTGACGGCTTGACGCCCAGAAAACGTTCTGCCACGCGGCCGAACCTGTCGGCAGCGTCGGTCACGTAAAAATGATCAAGGTCGTCGCAGAGCGTCCGGTGGCCGGCGACCTCATTCGTGTTCGTCAAGCCTTTCTCGTGCAACAGCGCCGCGACCTCGTCGGCCGTTGCCTCGCCCGAATCTACAAGGATAACATCCTCACCGACCGTCTGCTGTATAACCTCTCTGAGTATTGGATAATGCGTGCACCCGAGCACGAGCGCGTCCGGGGCGAATTGTTTCATTCCTGCGAGATACTTTGCGGCGATCGAAGATGTCTCAGGTTCGCGTGTCCAGTTTTCCTCGGCTAGCGGGACGAACAGTGGGCAGCCGGCTTGCAGGACCTCAGCAGTTTCCGATACACGCCGGATCGCTTCGAGATAGGCTTCGCTCGCAACTGTGGCCTCGGTCGCGATCACACCGATACGCGGGCTTTCTTTGTCCCGGGTCATCTCGACCGCCCGTCGCCCGCCCGGCCCGATCACGCCGACCACATCGAGGCCGATCCTTTCGCGGATTGCCGGCAAGGCAAGGGCTGATGCCGTGTTGCACGCAACCACGAGCATCTTGATGCCCCGCGAAGCGAGAAATTGGGAATTCTCTAACGCATACCGCTCGACGGTCGCCAGCGATTTCGTCCCATACGGCACTCGGGCCGTATCGCCGAGATAAACAAAATGCTCATTCGGCAGCCGGTCGTGCAACGCGCGGTAAACCGTCAGCCCGCCCACGCCGCTGTCAAAAATACCGATCGGAAGCTCGTTCTGAGTCACCTGTCAAGGATAACTCAAAATTCGCAAACGCTCATTTGAGCACTGCTAGTTCTGAAACCTCGGCACCGGAATATCGCCGTTCTGTCCCCATTGGATCGCAAAGAAGCCCGCCGTGCTCCGCAGGATGTACCAAATTCCCGTCGAAGGCCGCCAGACGGCAATATCGGTCTTCCCATCACCATCAAAATCACCGTTAACGGGCACATCGCCGTTGGCTCCCCACTGAAAGGCCGTAAACCCGGCCGCGCTCTGGTTCAGATACCAAACCCCAGTCGATGGCCGCCATACAGCGATATCAGCGATCCCGTCACCGTCGAAATCACCCGGCGTTGGGATGTCACCCGCAAGTCCAAAATGATGAAAGATCGCATCGCAGCCAATGCACGGGTTAATCGCCCACAGGCCGTCGCGATAGATCGCCGGATCGGTCCGGCCGTCGCCGTTATAATCGGCCGGAACCAGCTTATCCGTGGCCAGGCCAAAATTCAGAACTACTCCCGAATTGTTAAATGGATTCCTGATATACCAATTCCCCTCGCTTGGCCGAAAGACAGCCTGCTGATTAGATCCGATATCCAAGAAATCGCCCACGACCGGGATGTCTGTCGGAGCACCCCACTGCACAGCGTCAAAATTGGTCGCCGGATCGCCAGTGACCAGCGAGTTGTACCAAGTGCCATTCGAGGGGCGAAAAACCGCGAAGTCCGACACATTGTCGCGCTGATAATCGCCCGGCACGATCACATCGTTACCAAGCCCGAACTGCTGCGCACGAATCGAACTGTCCGAGCTGTTGAGGATGTACCAAAAACTCGGCCCATTGGCACCTGCGGGGCGAAAGACGGATATATCTGTTTTCCCATCGTTGTCGGAATCCGCCACAGGGTCCGGAACCGGGACCGGGTCCGAAAACTCGGAGGTATCTCCCACAAACGTCGCCGGAGCGGTCACGGTAGCAAGCGTAGTTATCGCATCAAATGTGCCTATCAATCCGGCGTCAGCTTCGGTAAACGTTTGGTCGATCGCAGCATTTCCGTTGCCGTCGGTAGTCACGCCGACTCTTATCCCAAGTTCTATCACCGTGCCGTCGAGAACATGCTCGGTTACCTCCGTTATTTTCAAGCCGGATAAGGCGACGTCAACTTGGGCACCAGGAAAACTGTGATAACTGCCGGTAAGGTGATAATCGCCGTTTTCCACCTTAGAGAGCTTCACGTTTGAGGCAAAGTTCTGTGTCCGGTTGGCGCCCCCGTCTGCGTCCAAAGCGTCGTTGATGTCACGGCCATTATTGTTCAGGTCAATGAACGGAGAACCGATTGAACTAGGGAGACCCTCTAGGATCCTGAGGGACTCTAGAAGATTGTTCGTACCCGCTGCGATAATGATCGGAGATGAACTGGTTCCCGCAATATCGAGATTCGCGAAGGTATTGCCGGTTCCGTTGTCGTTATTGATCGCGGAACTAGCGCCAGGCGTAGTATTCGAGTCGGGGTCGTTAGCGGTCCTGTTTATTCTGACACCATTCACATGGTTATCGCTCGCTCCGTTTTGAAAGTAATGCCCACTTGTATCGTGTTCCTGACCTTCGGTTGGACATTCACAGGTACTGTTTGACGTCTGCGTATCCCCAACCATTATGTGACCGCTTGAGTAGGGGAACGGCCGTTCAAAGAAAATGGTACCGTATCCTCTTGCCGATCCCGGAAAGGCAGAGGCTTGCACGTCCGTAGCCTCAAGGACGATCTCGCCCGCGATAGATGTATGGACCCTGCCTGGACTTGGCCCCCCCATTTGGCCCGTCCGACAGTTCTTCCAGGAATATACGCCTGTTTGGTCGTCAAATTTGATGTAGTCGAACGACGTCTCGTCCTGGATGCAGTGAATGGCATTAGGGGAATCCGGTGGTGACCGAAGCGCCGCCGAACGAGCGGGCGTTCCCGCTCTTCCAATCGTGTTCTGGCTCGACCCTACTATCCAGATCGCGCCCGGAAAGTTCACCCCGAGCAATGCATCTGTGCCGGCTGCGTTGAGGCCAATGTAATTGTAATCAACCGTGTTCCGGCCTATCGGGTTGGTGGTGCCGAGGATCCTGACGCCCGGGCCGCCCGAGGGGACGATGAGGTTACAGCCGCCGGTGCAGGCACCGCCGAAGGTCGTGCCCTCACCTGTGCCGATCGTGTTGTCGGTGCCGGTCACGAGGATGCCGCTTGGGATGTTTCCGAGCACCTGCGTTCCTGTGGTGTCCGAGCCGATGTAGTTTCCATGAACGGTGTTGTTGGGTCCATCGAGGACGATGCCGCCCTCGGTATTCTCGAGGCCGCCGGTCGTACCTGAGATCACGTTGCGGCCCGCCGCCGTGCCGTTTCCGATGGTGGTATTAGAGGCACCACCCGTGACCGTCACGCCCCGCACATTGATGATGGCGGCGGTGCCCGCGACATTTGTACCGATAAAGTTGCCGACTACATTGTTACCGGTTGCCGCGGCACCGGTAATGTAAACGCCTCCGTTGGTCCTGTTGCCGGAGATGACGTTGCAGGCACCGGTACAGGAACCGCCCGGCGTGGTGCCGACGGTGCCGCCAACCGTGTTGTCAGGAGCACCGTCGATCCTGACGCCGTTATGGCGATTGCCGTTCGTGCCGATCGCTCCGTCGGCGGTCCCGGCGATGTTCGTGCCGATGTAATTGCCCTGAACGGTGTTCCCGGTCGCGCCGGCACCCGTGATAAAGACGTTTCCCCTGAACAGATTCGACGGCGTTGTCGAACCGCCTCCGTTGTTCGAGATGATGTTGCGTTCGCCCACGGTCGTGCCGCCGATGCGGTTGTTCGGGGAGCCTTCGATCGCCACGCCGACCGTTGTATTCCGGCCGTCCCCGCCGTCAGAGAATAGTCCTATAAAGTTCCCCGTAACGATATTCCCCGATGCCGCTGCTCCGATGATGCGGACACCGTAACCATTGCTGCCGATATTGTTGCTCGCCGCGGCGGTCGTTCCGCCGATCTGATTGTTTGGAGAATTATTGATAAACACTCCGGCCGTCAGGCCTGTCAGCCGACAGCCGATCACCGTGTTCCCACCGCCCGTTTCGAGGATCACGCCCGGACCGCCGGTCACCAAGATCGACCTGACCGTCGAACCGCCGCCGGTGATCTTTATCCCGAAACCCTGCACCTCGACCAATGGAATGCCCGCGAATCCCGGCTGCGTCGTCCCGTCGATCAGCACCGGTCCGGTAATATCGGGCAGGTCCGTCAAAAGATTGATCGAGACCGGCCCGCTGCCGACCGAGAACGCGATCGTGTCGGTTCCCGCCGCCCCATTCGCATCGATGATCGCCTGCCGGAGAGATCCCGCACCTTCGTCAGCGTTCGTGGTAACGGTGAATGTCTGCAGTGACTCGTCTAACGCAGGCAAGGCGGGATCCGAATTGCCCGGCCTTGGCAGCCAAGCCGCAGCCAGCAAGAGAATAATCGGCAAGAGCCCCCGAATGGCAACGCCAAACGCCGAAACCACGTTCTTCATAGCAGGTCCTCCCGTCGCGTCTAATTTGTAGGGTAATTGCCAGTATAGACCGATTAAATGAAAAACGCCACAGGCGAGCCGGCGGCGTTTCGAGAAGGTTAATTGGTGGAGGCGGCGGGAATCGAACCCGCATCCAAAGGTTGCGACCAGTGAAATCTACACGTTTAGTTCGTTCACTTAAGTTTCGCCGCTTATGAGCAGATGAACGAACAAGACCTCATCTGCGGCTAACCTGACTAAATTTAAGGCACCGTTCGCAGGCGGTGAACGGGCCCGAGCCTCTACTGTGTTATGCCTCGGCCGGTCGCAAGAGACGCAACTTCCGGCGAGACATCGCTTGACCTAGTTTAATTAGGCAGCGAGAGCTAATTCTTGATTAGCATTTGTTTCGCATCAAGTGTTTTTAACGAGCTCACCTGTGCAAAGCCCGACGTGCATTCAAAGATCTATACAAGCCCCTGTCGAAGCCTGTCGCCCCCACGCGGGAAGGTCAGTATACGATATTTTGATGAAGATGGGAAGGATCACGTTGACATCAGATGCCCTTGACTCGCGTGATATAATTATCAGACAGGTTCTAGCCTAATGGATTCGGAGGTTACTCGAATATGAATGGCAACACCGGCGTATTGGTGGCACTTTTTGTTCTGCTGACCATCGGCTTCGGCGGAACCGTCTTCGGCCAAAATAAGGGCACGGTGATCACCGTCAACGACATCGGCGATTCTCACGACGCCGCACCCGGCGACGGTCTATGTCGCGACGCAATCGGCAAATGCACACTGCGTGCTGCCCTCGAGGAAGCGAATGCGACGACGGCGACCGACGCTATTATCTTTGACGTACCAGTTCCAGCCGTTATCACATTAACAATTGGCGAATTGCTGGTCACGAACCAGATTGGCATCTTCGGGCGCGGTGCGCGACGGCTGTCCATAATGCGGGACACAACGCCGAATTTCCCGAGCTTTCGCATCTTCAATCTCGCAGCACCCACCTTTCTGAGGGGCATGACGATCGCGAATGGGCATTCGTTCACCAACGGTGGCGGCATCCTCGCCTCGAAAAGAGTTGATCTCAAGGATCTCGCCATCAGCGGAAACCGGGCAGAATTCGGGGCCGGTATCGCTTTCCAAGGCGACGGCATATCGATGACCACGACGATCGTCGAGAGGTGCCTGCTGAACGGGAACACCGCGACCGGACAAGGCGGCGGGATTTTTGTTGGCTCGGGCATGGGCGTCACTATCATGAGTGCAGCCGTAACGAATAACTCCGCGCAGATCGGCGGCGGCCTCGCAAATCTCGGGACGATCGCCATGGCGAACAACACGATCTCAGGGAATCACGCCACGGCGGGCGCTAGCGGCATCAAGAATCACACCGGCGGTACCGTGTACCCGATAAATACGATATTTGGACGCGACACCGGGCAATCCGTGCCGCTGGTCGAAGGCGAGTTTGATTCGATGGGTGACAATCTTGTGACAAACACCTCTGGCAGCGGTGGATGGACGTCGTCGGACATAACGAGTCCCAACAACTCGCTCGATCCGATGCTTGCCCCACTCGCGAACAATGGCGGACAGCTTGACTCGATAGCTCTGATGCCCGGCAGTCCCGCGATCGAGGCCGGTCACCCGTGCGTGACGACCGGAGGATCCGGTTGCGGATCGATGGGATACTATTTTGACCTTTATTACGACCAGCGCGGAGCCAAGCGAGGGGCCGGTTTGAACGTTGATATCGGTTCGTACGAATTTGGCTCCGGGCCCAACACCGCTGTGGCCTCACCGCGCTTCTATGGCCAGTCGCCCGCGAGTTTGGCATATTCACGCGTTATCGTGACGGATGTCGAGACTCTTGAGGAGCGAAGCTTCTTTGTGGTTCCCGGCCTTGGTACCGCCCCCATTCCGATGGATGAGGGTAGCCATTACCTGATCGACGTCCGCACAAAACGCAATATCGGTTATTCCATCTTTCGGTCGCTAAATTGGAACCATACCTATTGACCAAGCCTTCCGCCGTTGGGGCCTTGTGTCGCTCTTTGAGTTGCGACCATCGATTCGCGATGCGATGCGATCAACCATTATCGGAATGCCGCATCAAACGACCGTAATGAAGGTCATATATCTGCTCAGGCTCGGGTTAGCCGTCCTCGGATTCTGCTGCTCGTCGGCCGCCGCTCAGGACGTTACCGGCCTGCTGTTGATCGTCAACAATTCCGGCGATACACATGATGTGCAGCCGGGCGACCGTAGTTGCGCGGATACGGGCGGGCAGTGCTCTTTGCGCGCGGCGATCGAAGAAGCGAATGCCGGCACGACCCGCGACGCGATCATTTTTGACCTCGGGCCGACGGCCGTGATCGATCTGACGCTTGGCGAGCTGAGCCTGACGCAGAACCTCGACATCGTAGGTCCCGGAGCGAGGCGGCTGACGGTGCGGCGAGCTGCGGGAGCGCCGAATTTTCGAATCTTTCACATTCCGCAGGCACCGGTGTCGGTCAATATTCGAGGGCTTACGATCCAGAATGGCAACGGCCTTTTTGGCGGCGGCATTTTTGTCGAGACCAATGGCGTGCTGGGGCTGTATGATGCGCGCGTGACGGGCAATACGGGCATGGGCGGCGGCGTCTTTTCTTCGGGCAGAACGAGCATTTATCGCTGCCTGATCGATTCGAATATCGGCAGCCCCATCGGCGGCGGGATTGTAAACAGCGGCAGCGGCCACGAAATGACGATCGCCAACTCAACGATCACCGGCAACACTGCCCCGGCCGCCGGAGCGATCTACAACGAAGGCATCCTGATGCTCGCCAATAACACGTTTGTCGAAAACACCGGCACGCAGGCAGTCAACAGCATCCAGAACGTCGGCCAGGGCGCGGTCCGCGTAATCAACACCATCATCGGCCGCGATTCGGCGCTCGGCAACAGCCTGCAAGGGGCATTCGTGTCGGGCGGGAATAATATCGTCACTGCCGCCAATGGCAGCACGGGCTTTGTCAATGGCGTGAACGGCGATCAGGTCAGCAACAACGATATCATTGATCCAATGCTCGGCCCGCTCTCAGACAACGGCGGCCAGACGGACACGTTCGCACCGCTCACGGGCAGCCCGGCGATCCTTAACGGCAACGCCTGTGTTAGGACCGCAGAGTGTCCGACGCTTCCCGGAGTCCCGATACCAAACGGCCGACTCGACCAGCGCCGATTTCGCCGAAATCCGTTCAATGCAAATATCGATGTGGGTGCCCACGACACGAATGCGTCAAGCGGCACCGCCGTCGGCAGTTTTGTGCTGAGTGGCTTTGTCACCGGTCCGAAAAGCCGCTTCGCCGGCGCCATTGTCGAACTGATCCACCCGACAACTCTCGAACGCCGTTATGCACATGTTCGCCTCAACGGCGACATCTCATTCTCGAACCTGCCAGGTGACCTTTTTGTGATAAATATCCTCTCCAAACGCTCAGGCGTGGCCACGCCGCTCATCCTCGATATCAATTGAAAGTGGCCTTTACGCTCTATTGCGTTAGAGCACCAAACTGGCTTATACTCGCTCGGAAATATCCATTCAATCGGGGAACTTCATAACAATGAAATTGACGATCACGCGCGTATTCGCGGCTATAGCTTTTTTCACGTTTGCAGGTGTCGGAATGGCCGCAGGCCAGCCGGCAACAACTCCGAAACCGCCGGCCAAACATCCGCTCGATAAGGGCGATTTCAAGGTAGGCTTTTCCCCAAAGACCAAGGCGAAGGATCCGAAAAAGGACATGCCCAAGGAGGTCAAGGATGTGTTTCGGGGCATCGTCGACGAATTGAATGGCCTGCTCGCTATGCCAAAGGACGTCTATATCAACATGGATGCCTGTGGCGAGCCGAATGCGTTTTACAGCCCAAGCACGTCAGAGATCACCTTTTGCTACGAGCTGCTCGAACAATACGAGGCCGAATTCAAAACGATCGAAGAGAACCAGGAGAAGGTTGACTCGATGGTCGAGGACACGCTGGTGCAGACGCTCTTTCACGAGCTCGGCCATTGCCTGATCGACGTATGGGAGCTGCCCGCGACCGGCCGAGAAGAAGACGCTGTCGATCAGCTAGCGACGATCCTAATGCTTGACGGCTCCGACGAAGGCACGCAGAGCACGATCAACGCTGCCCTTGAATTCGAGATCGCCAGCCGCGACCAGGACCCAAATGATATGGTCTATTGGGACGAACATTCATTCAGCAAAACGCGATTCTACGACATGATATGCCTCGTTTACGGCAGTAACGAAAAGAAAAATGCGTGGATGGTCAAGCCGGATATCCTGCCGGCGGACCGTGCCGTCCGTTGCGGCGAGGAACACAAGCGTGCCGAGCGATCATGGCTCAAGCTGCTCGAACCTTACATTAAGAAATAAGTCGCTGGCTCAGCTTGCGGCGCTTTCGCTGTTTGCGATCAGCGTGGGGTATTTGCCGGTCCAGCACGCCGAGCAGGTCGCTGCCGGATCGAGGCCGATCGATTGGAGCAGGCCCGTCAATGACAGGTAGCCGAGGCTGTCGGCACCGATCTGGCGACAGATCTCGTCCACGGGCGTGTGCGAGGCGATAAGCTGATCGCGGTCGGGCGTATCGACGCCGTAGTAACAGGAATGCGTGGTCGGCGGGCACGAAACGCGCATGTGAACCTCGGCCGCGCCGGCCTCGCGGACCATCTGGACGATCTTTTTCGAGGTCGTGCCGCGCACTATCGAATCATCCACCAACACCACGCGGCGGCCGTTGATGAGGTCCTTGATCGGATTGAGCTTGAGCCTGACGCCAAACGAACGGATGTTCTGCGTGGGCTCAATAAACGTGCGGCCGACATAATGATTGCGAATTATCGCCTGCCGAAACGGTATGCTGGACTGGGCAGAATAGCCGATAGCCGCGGCCACGCCCGAATCGGGCACAGGGACAACAATGTCGGCGTCCGCGGGATGCTCGACCGCGAGATGCCTGCCCATCATATGCCGCGACTGATTCACCGAGCGGCCAAAAATGATCGAGTCCGGCCGCGAAAAATACACATGCTCAAACGTGCATACCGCATGCTGCTTCTGCTCAAACGGCATTGATGAATGCAGCCCGCGCCAGTCAATGATCACCATCTCGCCCGGCTCGACCTCCCGAACGTATTCCGCGTCGATGAGGTCAAATGCACACGTCTCGCTAGCCACGCACCACGCATCCTGATATTTGCCCAGCACCAGCGGCCTGAATCCGCGTGCATCACGCACCGCGATCAACGCATCGGTCGTCAGGAAAAGCAGTGAAAATGCGCCTTCGGTCTCGGCGAGGACTTTCTTTATCGCCTCCACGGCGTTCGTGGCCTTCGTTCGAGCGATGCCGTGCAGGATGGTCTCGGTATCAGACGTAGATGAGAATATCGCGCCGTCCTTTTCCAATTCGCGGCGGCGGGCCTCGGCAAACGGCAGGTTGCCGTTATGACATACCGCGATCAGTCCATGCTGGCATTTCACGCGAAACGGCTGAACTTCCTTGATCGTGTTCTTGCCCGCGGTCGAATATCGCGTATGCCCGATCGCCGCCGTGCCGGGCAATTTGGTCAGCACCTCGGGATTCAGCACGTCGGCGATCAGTCCGATCCCGCGCTGCTGGATCAGGTCATCGCCGTCCGCCGATACGATGCCGCACGCCTCCTGGCCGCGATGCTGCAGGGCAAACAGCCCAAGCTGCGTCAGCGTTGACGCCTCGGCATGGCCAAATATGCCGAATATGCCGCACTCCTCGCGAAACTTGTCAGGCCAGATGTCCACAAAGTCTATTTTGCCACACGCGCACGCTCAAGGTCGTCTTGAGTGTTGATGTTCAGAAAAAGCATCTTAGGATCGCCGGCTGCCGAATACTCATCAGCCGCGACGAGTCGCGTTTGCTCTCTCTCCAGAAACTGGACCAGCGGCGGCATAGAATGGCATCGATTCATCAGTCCCTCGATCTCAGCGAGCATCGGCCCGACGCGATACAACGCACAAAGCGGCTGCAGCCTCCCGTCCGGTTGAACCGCAACGATGGCATCGTGCCCGTCGGACGCGCAGCCGGCGAGAAACCTCAATAGCTCGTCCGTCACAAACGGATAATCGCACGCCAACACTAACGCCCATTCCGTTCGCGCATATGCCAACGCCGCATGCAGCCCGCTCCACGCACCAAAGCCGGGCCGCAGATCGGCGATCATTGGGCGGGCAAGCCCGGCAATAGTATCGAGCGGAAACTGCGAGCCGGCTCCGGCAACGAACGTAACGTGAACATCTGGAAATGCCTGCTCGACTGTCCGCGCCGCTCGTTCCGCCAACGTTACGCCATCGACCTCGACGAACGCCTTGTCCTTACCAAGCCGCGACGAGCGGCCACCGATCAGGATGAAACTTTCGAGATCGATCATACGCTTGGCGTGACGGATACGATCACGCATTTCGATGTCGGCGTGCCGCTGCGTTTTGCGGTGCTGCCGAGCGGGATTAGCGGATTTGCCTCAGGAAAATACGCCGCGACGCAATCCGGCGGCATTCGATATGGCACGACCGTGAAACCAAAAACCGACCGTTCGCGATCGCTAAAATGACTCGTGATATCGACGTTTTGCCCGGCCGTCAGGCCGTATTTCGCGATATCGGCCTCACCTATGAACAGCACATGCCGCCCGCCGTCGATGCCGCGATAGCGATCATCGAGGCCGTAGATCGTTGTATTGAACTGGTCGTGCGACCGTATCGTCGTCAACAGCAGCCGGCCCGGCGGCAGATCGATCTTTGAAAGCTCACTCGGCCGGAAAAGGGCTTTTCCGGACCGTGTCGGGAACCGGCCCTCATTCGGCGGATTCGGCATATAAAAGCCGCCGGGCACGCGAATGCGCCGGTTATAATCCTCACAGCCCGGCACGACGCGCGAGATCGCGTCACGAATGAGATCGTAATCGCCGCACATCGCGTCCCAATCAACGCTCGACCTATCGCCCAACACTGCCTTCGCCATCTGAGCGACGATCCAAACCTCGCTACGCAAATGCGGCGAGCCCGGCTCATAGATGCCGCGCGACATCTGCACATTCAGCATTGTGCTCTCAGTGGAGACGAACTGCTCCGTCGGAGTGCGGACACTCTTGTCCGCATCGCCGGTTCCTCCGGCGACTCGAGCTGTGGTTTCACTCACCTTACCCATTCTTACGGAATCGGACGCCGAAGCGGCGTCCATGCGGACAAGAGTGTCCGCACTCCGATCTATTTCTGTCCGGCCAAGACAGGGCAATATCAGCGAGGTTTTGCCCGGGGTCAGAGCCGTGCGGTTGAGCTTTGTGATGACCTGGACCGTTAGGTCGCAATTCGCAACAGCCGCGGCAACCGTCTCGGTGTCCGGTGAGGCGGCGACAAAATTGCCGCCCATCGCGAAGAAAACTCGTGCCCGCCCGTCGCTCATCGCGGCGATTGACTGAACGGTATCAAACCCGTCGTGCTCCGGCGTCTCAAAGCCAAACTCGCGTTCGAGATTCTTACGAAACACGGGGTTCATCCTCTCCCAAATGCCCATCGTCCTGTCGCCCTGCACATTCGAATGGCCGCGGACGGGACACAGCCCCGCTCCGGGCCGGCCGATGGCGCCACGAAGCAGGTGGAGATTTACGATGTCCTGAATGGTTGCGACCGCGTCGGTGTGCTGTGTCACACCCATGGCCCAGCAGGTGATGAACGAACCTGACTCCGCGATCATCGCGGCTACCTCGTCGATCTCGGCACGTCCTAGCCCTGACGCCTCGATGATGACGTCCCAGGAGGTGGCATCGAGCGTCGCGATGAACCTATCGTAACCTTCGGTTTTCCCGCTGATGAACTCGTGATCGAACACCGTTCCCGGTGCCGCTCGTTCACGTTCGAGGAGCGATTTCATCAAGCCTTTGATGACGGCCATGTCGCCGCCTATCCGCACCGGCAGATGCAGGTCGGCGAGCTTTGCCGGCCGCAGGCCCAACACCGACAACGGGTTGCCGTGCTGTGGATTTGGATCGACAAAACTTGTGAGCCCGACCTCCTCGAGCGGATTGATCGCGATCATCTTCGCTCCCGCGGCCTTGGCGGCGGCGAGCGAAGAGAGCATTCGCGGTGCATTCGTGCCCGGATTCTGTCCGATGACAATGACAAGATCCGTCCGCTCAAAATCTTCGAGCCTTATCGTCGCCTTGCCCAAACCGATCGACTCAGCGAGTGCGACGCTTGTCGATTCGTGGCACATGTTCGAGCAGTCCGGCAGGTTGTTCGTCCCGAACTGACGCACAAATAGTTGATAGATAAATGCTGCCTCATTCGACGTGCGGCCCGATGTGTAGAAGATGGCCTCGTCGGGCGACGCGAGCGAGTTGAGATGTTCGGCGACGATCGCGTACGCTGCTTCCCACGACACCGGCTCATAGTGCGTCCCGCCCTCGCGAAGCACCATCGGCTCGGTCAGCCTGCCCTGTTGGTTGAGCCAAAAATCCGTTTGCTCGGAAAGGTCTGCTACAGAGTGCTCCGCAAAGAACTCGCGCCCGATCCGCCGTGTCGTCCCCTCGTCAGCCAGCGCCTTCGCTCCGTTCTCGCAGAACTCATTGATCGTTCGGCGGTCCGGATCGGGCCACGCGCACGACTGGCAATCGACGCCGCCCTTCTGGTTGAGCTTGAGCATGCCCCGCGTGCCGCGAACCACGCCCATCTTGCCGAACACATGCCTGAGCGCATTCGTAACGGCATGCATGCCGGCCGAGACTCGCGGCGGTGGCGTAACTTTTAGGTGCCCAGTCTTCACAGTTTGTTTTCGGAATAACTCATAACGCTTGAGTTAAGCCACGTTGCGACACAACGTTGGCTTGAACGGACTGTTAGGTGCCGCCCGAATGATCCGAACGCACGCCGGAAATGATGTAAATGTGTGCATGAACCGTGGATCCGTCCGCGAGCGTGGCACGAACGAGCACACGCTCATAGCCATCGCCCTCAAACTCATCTAGCCGGTCCCAGTGCGTTGACAGGTCCGCCGAGGTGAAGATGAAGCCATGCACTTCATCGCCGTCGTCGGACAACACGATACCCGGGTAGCCAACCTCTGCACCCCAACCTTCTTGGATCAGACTTCCTCGAACCGTAGCGGGCTCCCACGTGCCAGGCACATCCCCGAGTATGTGCCCGTTCGGACGTCCGGGCGCCAAAGTGCCGTATACGAAAAATCGGTCTGCCATGATGTTTCCAAAGGCTCCTAACTGATGATAATCAGTTCTCAGTTATCTCGGACACTGCTTGGATGACAGTAAACATTGAACCGTCCGTCGCGCACAAACCCGATCAGCGTCATGCCGTAGGCGTTTGCGAGCTCGACGGCCAGGCTCGATGGTGCACCGACGGCGGCCATTATTGGGATGCCTGCCATCAAGGCCTTTTGCACCAGTTCAAAGCTCGCCCGGCCGCTGACAAGCAATACTCGCTCCGACAACGGCAGTCCGCCGTCCAAAAAATTGCGTCCGATGATCTTGTCGAGTGCGTTGTGCCGTCCGACATCTTCGCGGACAATATCGAGCATTCCGTCAGCCGTAAAGAGCGCCGACGCATGCAGCCCACCGGTCTCGTCAAACACCGACTGCGTTTTACGTAGCCTCGACGGAAGTGAATGGATTACATCGTCGCTAACCGTCAAACCGTTGTTCGACAACGGTTTGACGCCCGTTCGCAAAGCCTCGATCGACGATTTACCGCAAACGCCGCAACTCGACGAGGTATAGAAATGCCGCTCGAGCCGTTTGAGGTCGATCTCAACACCATCAGCCAGATCGACGCGAATTGTGTTCGAATTGAGTGCTGCGGCGCGGTCGATAACGCCCCTTCCGGTGCGTATCTTGAGGCCGCAATGACGTATCTGCCTGATCTGCTCCGGCGAAGTAATGATGCCCTCGGTAAATAGAAATCCCGCCGCCAGTTCGCCGTCATCACCCGGCGTGCGCATTGTGATCGAGATCGCGCGATGCGTCTTGTCAGCGAATCCGAGCCGTATCTCGAGCGGTTCCTCGACGGCAAGCACGTCTCTCGAATCACTCGCATCAGACTCGCCCGGAACACGGCGAACCGCCGCCTCGGATAATGCCGGAGATGTTCCCACAAGGGAATTTTACCAAACGCCGATAGATTCGCCACGCCGACGGTCAGTAGTACTTCTGGGTAAGCGATTCGAGCGGATCGTAAGGGTCGATACTTCGCTGGCCGAAGAGCTGTGCTTTCGACACATAGGCCCTAATTTCTCCCGCGAGGGCCGCGTGAATGAACAGATGGTCTGCGTTGAGCCTGATCGGCGTATTCCGCCTGATAAAGGTCTCAGCGGCCGATCTCGTTATCGTGTAAGCGTGGGCAAGAAAATTGACCGATGCAGTATGAAAGTGGTCGTTGTAAGGCCGCATATACAGGTTGCGGATCATCCTATGACTCAGCGGATAGCGGCCGAATGCGCGCCTGACGTGGAACAAAGCCTGCTGTAGGTGCCCCAGCGGCGGCCTGAAACGTCCACCGTTCCAACCCCATTGGATCAGTTCGGCGTTAGCCGGCACATTCGTGAGGATCCTTTCGATCTCCGCATCATCGACCGGAAGGGTTACGACATCATCCTCGAAGATAAGCGCACGAGCGCAGCCATCCTCAAGCATCTTTCGATAGGCTCGCTGATGACCTATCGAACAGCAGATATGGCCAAGCGTCATCGTCCGTCCCTTTGGATCGCTCCGCACGGCAAGTGCCTCATCGTATGTTCCGTCCGCGATCAGGCTTTCCTTTGAAACATCACTCTTATCGACGCTATAAACGAACTCAAACGCGGCTCCCCCAAGCTGTTCGACCGCCGATCGCTGACGACCTTCCGCTGCGGCATTAGTGATGACATACACTTTGTCGTGGAGTGTTTTTAGCAATTCGGCAAGCATATAGCCTTCAGGGCTAGCGTTTGTTTGCACGAGTTTGTGATTTGACACAAACGGCTCAGCCTCACTGTAAGGTGATCATCGTGTCTGACGGGTCAATGCTTCGTTGGTCAATGATCTGTTCTATTGAGACGTATCCGCGGACGTCATTCTTCATTGCGGCATACATCAAATTTGCATCAGCGCTGAGAGCAATAGGTGTGTTCCAATTTATCAACGTCTCGGCTCCTCGGCGCGACACCGTATAAGCATGAGCCAGGAGGTGTTTCCCCGCGATATCAAAATGCTCGTTATACGGCCGGTCATACAGGTTTCGGATCATCGTGTGGTCGTATTTCAGTATCCCAACGCTGCGGATCACGTGATAGAACGCCTGCTTCAAGATGCCGCTCCGCGGACGACGTCCTCCTAAGCTGTAGCCCCAATAGATCAGGTCGGCGTCCGACGGAGCATCGGCCACGATCCGTCCTATTTGATCGTCCGAAAACTCGCTCAGCCGCACATCGTCCTCAAGGATCAGACAACACTTGCCATCCGTCGCAAGAAACTTTTCATAGGCTGTGCGATGGCCTATCGAACAGCAGATCGCACCGAGGGTCATCGGCTTGTCCCGACGGTCGAGCTCTATCGCACGCGACTCATCGTAAACACGACGCGCCTTCAGTTCGTTGATCGATGTCGACGCCTTGTTAATACCATAAACGAATTCGAAGTTGGCCGCTCCCAACGCTCGTCGTACATTCTCGTGACGATCCTCAAATCCTTCGGCCGTAACTACCAGGACGGAATCGTGGATCTCTTTTAGGGCAGGCCAAAGCATTGCTATTGATCGGCAGGCAAGACGCGGCCGCGACATTCGCCAAAGCCAATGCGGCGAAAGCCGTCGCGTTCGCAGTAGCCTTTCATGATGACCTCATCGCCGTCCTCGAGGAATCTCCGCTGCTCGCCGGACGGCAGATCGATAGGCTCGGTGCCACGCCAGGTTAGCTCTAACAAGCAGCCGCGTTCAGACTTTTCACGGCCACTGACCGTGCCCGACGCGATCAAGTCGCCGGTCTGCAGGTTGCAGCCGTTCGACGCGTGATGCGTCAGCATCTGGCCGACGGTCCAGTAGAGGTCTTTGGTGTTTGAACGCGACAGGATGTGCGGCTCGATATTCTCGCTCCTCATCTTTTCGGTCTGGATATAGACCTCAAGATTGATGTCGAGCCCGCCGAATTTCTGGTTCTGCTCGTCATTCAGGTAATCCAAAGGCTGCGGATCGTCTGGGTCGCGCTCGAACGCCTTCGTCCGAAACGGAGCCAACGCCTCCATCGTTACGACAAACGGCGAGATCGTCGTCGCGAAATTCTTCGCCAAAAACGGCCCAAGCGGCTGGTATTCCCAAGCCTGTATGTCTCGCGCCGACCAGTCGTTGACCAGGCACACCCCAAAGATATGCTCCTCGGCCGCGCCTATCGGTATCGCCGTGCCCATCTCGTTCCCACGCCCGACAAAAAAGCCCAGCTCCATCTCGTAATCGAGGCTCTTAGCCGGAATAAACACCGGCGGCTTCTCCGCATCCGACCGATTCTGCCCATGCGGCCGCTTGATGTCCGTCCCCGACACCACGATCGACGAAGCCCGCCCATGATACCCGATCGGCACATACTTATAATTCGGCAATAAGGGATTGTCCGGCCGAAACATCGCCCCAACATTGGTCGCATGAAAGATCGAGCAGTAGAAGTCGGTGTAGTCGCTGATTGAGAATGGCATTTCAAACTCTACGCTATTCATCGGCACGAGCAGGTGTTGCGCCGCTTTGATCGTGGTCGCACTTGCAGAATCAGCGAGTGCTGCCATCGCCGCAAGGCGCAGGTGCAATAACGCCTCGGGCCCGAATACGTTAGAGATAAACGTAGGCTCGCACATGTCGACATCAAACAGAAGGTCGTCGAACCCGTGACCGAAGAGGCATTCGCGAATAGCTCCAAATAGATCAAAGACCTTGTCGCCGATCGCTACGGCAAGCCGGGGATGACCTTCCTCTTCATCGTCTGGCCAGAAGACACAAAACGGCAAATTCTGTATCGGAAAATCCGTCCCCGGATCGTTAGCGCTCTCGACCCAACTCCTCAACTCCGGGTCATGTGTCTCGTTTATCTCGTACATAAAAGATTTGCCGCAAAAAGGCGCAAAAGACGCGAAATAAGAAACCGCCTACTTGCGCCTTTCGCGCCTTTTTGCGGCTATAAAACTCCTAATTTCTGAAGATCAGCGACCGGCTCGTCGAATGAGCATGAGCCGAACGATTGCAGGCCGTATTCGCGCATGCGTTCGATCTGCCAGGTCGATAAGACGTATTCGTCACGCCAGATGGCCGCCTGGTCGTCGAAAGTAAATACCTCTTCGAATTCCTCTTCCATCACGTCCTCAAGCAGCGTCGGGCGATAGCCTTCGCGGGCGAAGCCGGTCATCAGGAACAGATTCAAAAAGCCGTGCATCGTGCCCTTCACGCTCTCCGCCTCATACGTCAGCGGCCGAAAGCACCGTATCGGATGATGCAGCCCGGCGGTCGCCTTAAATCTAACATTCGCCGCGAGACAAGTCTTGACGAATCGAATGACATCTCGCGTCGAGGGGAAGGCCTCGGGCGTCACGCCGCCCGTGCGTATCTTCGCCCGCTGCCCGCGAACGGCGAGCGTCGAGACAAGATCGGGCAGCGTTGCGTCGAGCGGCAATTCAAAATATGCCGTAATATCGCTCGGCATCGAGATGGCCGCGTTCTCGATCACTCCCTGCGAATCGGCCCGTATCTCGAGCACGTCGCACACAATACCGGGACCGTTCACCGCATTAAAATTCTTGACCTGGTCGATCGTTTTCGTGACGTCGTCCCCGGCCACGACCGCGATGCGCCAAGCGTTGTTGCCGTCGCGCGAAATAAAATCCTTTGCGCTCCCACAAAACTCGTCCAGCCGCGCCGCCGTTACCACGAATCGGCCCAGCATCCACGCGTAATTGCTGTTGCGATACGTCGCGTAGTTAATTACTGCCTCAGGCATCGACAAGCCGGCCGGCGGAAATAGTCCCGCATAGTCGATCGCACCCGCCATCAACGCCTTGATCGACGCCTGCGGCCGCGTTTCTGTCATTGAGGTGGTCATCTCGGTAACAAGTCATTTTTGCAAATAGCCTCGTCGAATTAAAGTCACGCTTGCTTTTGCCGAAAAAGGTGCGGTATCTTTGCTTCAAATTCGGCAGCGATTTTTAAGGTAAATGCGCGTTTTAGGGATCGATCCGGGCAGTGAAACGCTCGGCTGGGGCGTCGTTGACGGCAGCGGGACGAAATACACCCTCGTCGAGTTTGGCACCGTCTGCTCTAACCCAAAAGAGGCTTTCTCAAAACGCCTGCTCAACATCTACAACGGCGTGGCCGACGTAATCGAACGTCATTCGCCCGACGTGCTGTCGGTCGAAGACACGTTTTACGCGGTAAATGTCGGCGTGGCGTTAAAACTCGGCCAGGTCCGCGGCACGATGCTGCTGCTCGCGGAACAATGGGGCATTGAGATCGCCGAATATGCTCCGCGGCTTGTCAAACAAACTGTTGTCGGCTATGGCAACGCGGAAAAGCAGCAGGTCCAGCAAATGGTCAAGGCTCTGCTCGGCATGAAGGAACCGCCAAAACCGCTTGACGCGGCGGACGCGCTGGCGATAGCGATCTGCCACTTTCACCACTGCGGCCCGATCGGCCGTCTGACGGCGACACGATGAAAAAGATTGGTCTGATAATTATTGTGACCGCCGGACTTTGCGCGACGATGTCTGCTCAAAAGAAGTCCGCGGGTGTCGCCGCAAAACCTCGCGTCGCCGCGACAAAGTCAGCGGAGATCGGCCAATCGGCGATCGTGATCGATGAGACGCTGTCAGTCCTCAGAAAAAACCCGAGCCTATTCTCAGAGGCGGTCCACCGAATGAGCCGCGGCCGAAAGGTGCAGATCCTCGGCGTCACCGAGGCCGACGGTGTGAAATTTTACAAGGTTACGGTCCCGCCGAAAAACTTCGGCTGGGTGCAGGCCGATGCGGTATTTGGTAAATTTCGGGCCTCGGACGAAGATCGCCTCTCAAAGCTCGTCCAGGCATCAAGCGGCTTTGACCAGATCGAGATCGCCCAGCAATTCTTTGCTCTTTATCCTAATTCTACGACCAAACCCGCACTCTTGTTACTCTATGGCGACCTGCTTGAGGAAGCCGCCGCAAAGCTCTCAAAAGAGGCCGCGAGTCGTCTCGTCCGTCGTGAAATGGCGGCATCCGCGGCACCGATGCACAGTTACTATCTGAATTTCAGCTATCTCGATCGCTATCGTAAGCTCGGCGTGACCTTCCTTTTTGATCCCGGGACGCGGCAATACCACTATGACGGCGCAAGCTGGAAAGAGGTCGCGTCGCGGTTTGCGACATCGGCGCAGGCCGCCGAAGCAAACAAGCGTCTCGAAACATTAAAAATGCGAATGGAAAAGAAGTAGGACGGGCCAGTCGGAAACGCCTGCGTGAGCGGGCGGCCAGTTCGTCCGACTGAACCGAACCGAACCCGCCGCGCTTTCGACAACTCTTAGCGCCACCGCGGAGCTGGCCGCCCGCTTACGCAGGCGGTTCCGACAGTGCCGCCGCTATCGCCGCCGCCACGCGAGCGTTGTTCTCAAGGAGCGCAATATTCGCCGCCAGCGTTCGGCCTGCGGTCGAGCGCGACATCTCGGCGAGCAGGAACGGCGTGATGGCTTTGCCCGAAACATTCTCGGCCTCGGCCCGCCGCAACGCGTCCGAGACCATCGCCTCAAGCTCGGCGGACGGTATCGTAAACTCGACCGGCACCGGCACGGTCACGAGCACGGCACCGGCCATTTCCAATTCGTCACGGGCCCTAATGATCGTCGCCGCCTGCTCCGCGGTATCTACTCGCTGATCGACCGGCAAACTGCTCTCGCCGCTATAGAAGGCGGGCATGGTATCGCATTGCCAGCCGAGCACGGTAATGCCGTGCGTCTCAAGCCATTCGCGTGTGGCGGAAAGATCGAGTATAGCCTTCGCCCCTGAACAAACCACTGTGATCGGCGTCTGTGCCAATTCAGGCAGGTCTGCCGAAACGTCTGCCGAATAGCCGCGATGCACGCCGCCGATCCCGCCGGTCGCAAACACGCGAATCCCCGCGCGATGAGCAATGAACGCGGTCGTCGCAACCGTTGTCGCACACGTAAGGCGATTGCCGACCGCGATCGGCAGGTCGCGTCGCGAGATCTTTCTCACGTCCTTCTCACTCGCCAACCGCTCGATCTGCTCGCTCGACAGCCCGACGCAAAACTCGCCGTCAAACACTGCGATCGTCGCCGGAACTGCGCCGCCTTCACGCACGGCCGCCTCACATTTTCGGGCTGTTTCTATGTTCTGCGGATAGGGCAACCCGTGGGCGATTACAGTGGATTCGAGGGCGACAACCGGCCTCTTGTCCCGAAGGGCGTCATTCACTGTTTGGTTGATAGTGAATTCCATGCTGTATAGCGAAAATGAATTGCCCCCGGCCTCAGCCGGGGGTTAGACCACTCAGTATTGCCGGCTTTAGCCGAAATTGGGCTAAAGCCCCACTTTTTTTCGCATTTGATCCTCCACCTGAAGGTGGAGGCAATTCATCAACGACTACTTCACGAATTTCCCGATCCGGTTCAGCCGTGGGTGCGTCACGCAGCCGAAGAAATCGCCGTTCGACGCTCCTCGGTCGCAGGACCAATAGACGAACATCGCACGTCCGATTATCAACTCGCGCGGCACAAAGCCCCAGTAGCGGCTGTCTTCGCTGTTGTCGCGGCTGTCGCCCATGACAAAAAAGCTGTTGGCGGGCACGACCGACGGCTTGCCCTCGACGCCAAACTGATAGCCGCGACAAGGGTTATCGCCACGTCCCCGCGAGACCTTCATCCCCTCGCGGACGGCATTCATCGACTCGCTGGAATAAAAGACCGTGTACTTTTCGCCATCGTGGGCTTGCTCGAATTCAGCAGTTTTCAACGCCGAAAGGTTGTCCGAGGCGTCGCCCATCATACGGTGCTCTGGCAGCAGCTTGCCGTTGATATAGACCTGATTATCCTTAAACTCGACCGTCTCGCCCGGCAGCCCGATGACACGTTTTACATAATTGATCTGATAAGGTATCAGATTACGCGAATCGTCATTCTCGCGGCAGACCTTGTTGCCCGGATACTTAAAAACAATGATGTCACCGCGCTCGATCTCACGCTGAGGCAGGAACGGCAGCTCGTAGCCGCCGGGCGTAAAGATGAACTTATTGACCAGCAGATAATCGCCGACAAGGATCGTATTCTGCATCGATCCCGTCGGCACAGTCACGGCCTGCAGGATAAACGTCATCCCGAATATCGCCATGATCAGCGTGATCACGAACGATTCGAAATACTCTCGAATGGTCGATTTCGGCGGCCCTTTTGGCTTTACCTCTTTTACTGAAGGTGTTTCCGGTTTCGGTTCGGTCATGAGTTGCAATACGGTGCGCTTAGTTCTTAAGTTTTTGCTTCTTCGCAGGCATCAGCACTTTCAATGCCTCGGCCGCGGCCATCATCTCGGCCGATTTTATCGACGTGCCCTCACCGGAGGCCGTTCCGCCATTCCATGTCACCCGGACGTAGAATGTTCGAGCATGCGGCGGCCCTTCGGTATTCAATAGTTCATATCGCGGGGCTGATACGCCGTTCGACTGAACCAGTTCCTGCAGCGTCGTCTTATGGTCAAGCGAAGTTCCTGGCGTCGCCGCCTTTAGCTCCTTTGCAAACAGCGTCGCTATGAAATGCCTCGTCGATACATAACCGCCATCCAGGAAAACCGCCGCGATAACGGCCTCGAGCGTGTTCGCCAGCAGCGCCTGCTTCTTTCGTCCGCCCGTCTTTTCTTCGCCGCGCCCAAATCGGACAAAATCACCCAGTTTCAGTCGCTCAGCGACGACTGCAAGCGTCGCCGTACTGACGAGGTGATGCTTCATCAGCGTCAGGTCGCCCTCGGTCGCGTTCGAACGCGACGTATAGAGCTGTTCGGCAATCACCAAGCCGAGCACCGAGTCGCCGAGAAATTCCATCGACTCGTTCTCGAGAGAGCGGATTTCCGCCTCGCTCGCACCCGGCAGATTTTCAAACGCCCACGACCTATGCGTCAACGCGCGTTCCAACAGGCCGATATCTTTGAAGCTGTATCCGAGCTTGCTCTCAAGCCTCGCGAGCTGCGCCTGCATCGAGAGCTAATTCTAAAGACTCTGGCCCGAAAAGGAAAGCCGGACGCCAATCAGGCCGCCCGGCATAGATGAAATAGAAAATACAGTTCGTGGGGCTAGGCCTTACGCTTCGTCCTGGCAACCGGCTTTTTGACCGTTGCCTGCGGCTTTGTCACGGTGGTCGACTTGGTCGCCGGTGTGATCGCAGGCTTGGCCGCCGGGCTCGCTACCGGTTTTGTGCCGGCCGGCCCGGTGGTCATCGTCGTTGTTGTCGTCGCCGGCGTAGTTGTTGTGGCCGGCTCAGGATCGCTGATCGGCGTGATCGGAGTCTGCGGATTGATGAAAGGCTTCGCCACCGCTGTCGCGACCCACTGGTCCATTCCGGTCGTATTGCCGAACCGTACTTTATAGGCGGCCTCGACATTGGCCTTCATCTTCGTCTTGTAAGCCGCGGCCTGGCCCAGTTTCTCGGCACGGCCAAAGGCGTCGATCGCGCGTTCCGCCGTCCCATTGGTCATCGCGACCTTGGCCTTGATCTCATCAAGGAGCTGCTTGATCTCTTCCTCAGTGATGCCCGGCTTGTCCTGCTTGGCCTTAAGCACATTGATCTCCTCGACGAGAGCGTTTAACTGATCAAAGTAGTACCCGCCGATAAGTTCGTACGGGATCGGGTTCTTTGCGGTCTCTGAGACGGCCTGGCTCGCCTTGAAAAGGTGCGGCAGAGCCCCCTTCTTGTCCTTGTTTCCAACCTGGGTGATATAGCCGATCGTCAGGTTCAGCCAGCCGAGGGCATTCTCCTTATTCTTATAGCGCCACTGGAAGAGACCGAATTCCTTCGACGCCTTGCCACCCTCGATCTCCGCGATCGCCTGGCGGGCATATCTGAGCGTTTCGTTGTTGAACTTGAAATTGCCCTTGTACGATTCGTCGTATCCGATCGAACCTAACAGGATGACCACGTCAAGCTGGCCCGGCTCGCCTGCAAGGATCTCCTTTCCGACCGCATAGGTCTCATCAAAATTTGGTGCCTTGACGCTGTCATTAAACCGCTTGTAGAGCTTTGCCTTTCGGTCATCTTCGCGGGCCTTGCGAAGCGCGGTCTCCATGCCCGGAAGATACTTATTAAGGTACTCCGTAAGGTCCTTTGTCGTCTCGCAGCTGCCGTACTTCTCAACGAACGCCTTCGCACCGTCGATAATGCGGCCCTTCTCATCCAGCGAGGCCGTGCCATACGCAGTAAAGTCCTGTCGGACCTTATCTCCCGCAGCGTTTCTGGCCTCAGCCTGTGCCTCACCACACACATCCTGAGCAAAGCCCGTCACAGCTCCAACTGCAAGTAAAACGGCCGTCAGCAGGCCAACATTCGCAAATCTAAAGATCGTTTTCATCTACTTCTTTCCTCGGGTGGATCCCAAAAAATTCTAACTGATGGGCGGGAAGGATCGCTCCTTCATTTCCGCGCAAATCAGATGTTAGCCCTGTCAAAATAGTTGCTATCAGTTCGCCAGGGCACAACCCGTCTCTAAATAAAATTTCCAATCAAAAGAAAACTTTTGAAAAGCTAATATAATCCCGTAAGCCGCCTATCCTGTCAAGCCGCAACACGCTTTCCGTAAGGCAAGTTTCAAGTCTCTGCGAAACTCTGTGTGGAACCATCTTCCAGGCAGACGACGCTGAGACAAGAACGCGGAGATCGCTGAGAAGAGATCTACGGCTTCTGTGGGCTCGTTTGCGGTTTTTCCTTATCGTACGTGATCACGACCGGCGGAAATACGGGCTTGGAATCGACGGTCCTTGTCACGAGCTTTTTCGGGGCCGTGTCACGCGGCACACTCGGGACGACGATGACGTTGCCGGGAACGGCATTGGTATCAGTGGCCCCATCCGTATCGTCCTCTTCATCGCCGAGCTTTGCCGTCATCGGATCGAGCCCGCGTTTAGGCTGGATATTGAATTCGGTCATCGCAAGGTTGCGGTTCGTTCGGACTATGTGGTTTCCCAGAGCTCGATAGATCTGAGCCGCGACTGCGGCGGCCTTGCGTCCGCGCTCACTCCGGCCGCGTGTGATGACCACGACGGCGTATTTCGGCTGCTCGATCGGTGCTACTGAGGCAAACAGGCCGACCCACGTTCCTTTGCTGATGCAGGAGCCTGTCTTGCCGGCAACGCCGAGCGACTGGTCCATATTGCGGCGCGCCGTGCCGTATTCCGCAGCGCCCATCATCCCCGGAATAACGCGGCGAACGCTCTTTGTCGGAACGTCCACGTTGTCTCTATAAAAGGTCTTGAAATTTGCCTTCTCGATCGAGTTTCGCGGAACTCGCGGCAGCACGCGATGGCCGCCATTCGAAATCGCCGAGACCATCACCGCAAGCTGAACACCCGTCACCTCAAAGTCGTCGCCGTGCGAATATATCCGCGGATTGCTGTTGCCGTAGGGCAGCTTTCCGGCGTATTCGCCCTCAAGGTTGATGCCCGTCGGCTCGCCTAAGCCGAGCTGCTTGGCGTAAGCGATCATCTTCTCATTGCCAAAGCTCACGCCCGCCCGCTGGAAATATCCGTTGTTAGAGAATGCAAGTGCATCGTCGAGGCCGAGCCGCGACGGCGTTTTCAGCGCTCCTGACTCCTTGTCGATGACGCCCTCGTTAAGGCCTGCAACGCCCGTTACGAGCTTGATCGTCGAACACGGCTTGATACCGCTGCGAACGGCCCAATCCTGATTGATGATCGTCACAACCTTGCCGGTCTGGGCCTCCATCACGACGACCGAGCCGGCATGCTCGCCGAGCGCCGTCACCGCGGCGCTGCGAATATTTAGGTCTTCACCCTCGGTCACGTCCTTTGTAATGTTCGCGACCGTCTCGGTCCGCAGGCCTTTTTCAAAGGCTATCGCCCGCGCAATTGCCTCGCGGCGGGCCTGTTCGCGGCGGCGACGTTCCGCCTCGATGGCCGCACGGCGTTCGGCCTCTTTGCGGCGGCGTTCAGCTTCGGCTTTTCGCTGTTCGGCACGCGAGGGTTTGCCCTTTACGTCCTTTTTCGACTTAGCATCGGCCAGCCGTTCTTTTTCTTTTTGGCGCTTTTCGCGTTCCCGGTCACGTGCGTTCTGCTTCTTATCCTTATTGTCCCGCGCGTTCTTCGCGGACTGCCGGGCGCGTTCGCGTTCCTTCTTAGTATCTCTCGCGTTCTTGGCGGTCTTCGCAGCCGTTGCCTTTTTCCTGTCGTCCCGGGCCTTTCGCGACTGGGCCGTGGTTGAGCCGGAGGCGAACAACAGGCTGACGAGAGTCAGGAAAAATGCGGCAAGAGACACTCTCGGGAACATAAATTTCATGCTTTACCTCGGATCGGAAGAGTTTTATCTTGATTATTTGAGACCGCCGGGAACCGATAAGCTTAGCCGTCTCAGGCGTTTTCCGGAAAAACTATCGTAAACTATAGCATCCAATAATTGACGAGGCAAGCGCTTTTTATAGATGCCATAATGAACACTTACTGAATCGAATGACCTTCTTCAATACCTTTCGGGGCCGCCTACTGCTCATCCTTGCTCTGCTGCTGATAGCCACGCTCGGCGTGCAGTACTACCTAAATCTGCTGACACAGGAGGAGAACAACGAGCTGCTCGAAGCACAAGCACAGGCCCTGGTCGCCGGTATTACGCTCGGATTTACGTCGATACCGATGAAGGACAAGCGCGTGCAGGACCTCGTTGATGAGACCGATCAGTCATATTTTGACGTAGCCACGAAAGAGCGGATCAAGGACATTATTATCATCGACAGCGACTTTCAGATCATCGACAGCCTCAATCCCGATTACCTGCCGACGACGGATAGTAATGACGAACTCGTCTTCAAGAAGATCGGCGATATTCGGGGCCTGCCGCCGCTCATGGAGAGCTCGCGTATCGGTGAAGATCTGAAGTATTTTCCAAATCCGCTGACCGCCGAGAACAGGAATCAGACCGATGAGGCACATGCCATTCCCATCGAGACCAGCCAGGGCCGATGGTATGTGATGGTGCTGCTAAAAAATGACCGCACACAGGCCGCTTGGCGTGCCGCACGGCCGCTGGTCTATACGCTCGGCGTTTTACTCGTCTCATCGATCATCACGTTTCTGCTCGTTTGGCGATTCGGCCGCCCAATAACCGATCTGTCAAACGCCGCCCGCGAGGTCGCCAGCGGCAATCTCGGCGTCCGCGTACCTGACGCAAGGCGAAATGACGAAATGGGCCGTCTCGCTCAAAACTTTAACGAGATGGCTGCCGAGCTCGAGAAGAAGCGCGAGCTTGAGGCCCAGCTCCAGCAGGCCGAAAAGAGCGCCGTCGTCGGCCGCCTTGGCTCTGCCATCGCTCACGAGATACGCAATCCGCTCAATTACATCAATCTGACGCTCGATCATATGCGGCTGAAGTTTGCCCCGGGCGATGACGAGGACAAGGCGATCTTTGAAAAACTGACATCGCAGCTAAAGGCCGAGGTCGCCCGCATCGACCAGCAGATATCAGATTTCTTGAATTATTCACGGCCAGCAAAGGCTGATCTTCAGCCGACCGATGCCCGCAGCATCATCGAAGAAAGTCTCCGCATCGTCGAGCCGCAGGCCGCCGAAAAAGGCATCAAGATCGGCATCGTTGAGCACGAGAACGTGCCGCAGGTGATGGCCGACGCCGAGTTTTTGCGTTCGGTATTTAACAACCTCTTTATCAACGCCATCCAGTCGATGGAATCCGGCGGCGGGCACCTGAACATCAAGATATCGCCCACCGACGACGGCCGCAGCGTAGCGTTCGAGGTCGCGGACACCGGCGGCGGCATCAGCCCCGAGAACGTCTCAAAAATATTCGAGCCCTATTTCTCGACAAAAGAAACAGGCACCGGTTTAGGCCTCGCCATCGTCCAAAAGATCGTTGAGGTTCACCAGGGCACGATTGACGTGGAATCGGTCGAGGGTGAAGGGACAAGATTTACGGTAAGATTACCGATAAGTTCTTAGGGACAAGGGACGAGGGACTAGGGCTCATATATTATGAACGAGGGCGGGGATTACAAATCACTGATCGTGTGGCAAAAAAGTATCGCGCTCGTAAAGTTGATCTACCAGATCACGGCCAAATTCCCAGCCGACGAAAAATTTGGATTGACCTCACAGATGCGTAGGGCCGCAGTATCCATTCCTTCGAATATTGCTGAGGGACAGGCACGCCGAACAACAGGTGACTATGTTCGATTCGTTTCCACTGCTGAAGGTTCACTCGCGGAATTAGATACTCAACTCATCATCGCAATTGATCTTAATTATGCTGACAAAACCGCCACACGCGATTGTCTTGGACTTATGCTAGAGGTGCGCAAGATGCTCAACTCGTTGCGACGCTCACTACTTGCGCGTGCCGCAACCGGGAACCATTGAGCCCTCGTCACTTGTCCCTTGACCCTGTTTTCTTATGGCACGTAAATCAATACTCGTCGTCGATGACGAGAAGAATCAGCGCGAAATCCTCGAAACGATCCTTTCGGGTGAGGGTTATGATGTGACGACCGCGTCCTCCGGTGAGGCGGCGATGAAGTTTGTCGCTGATCGCCACTTTGACCTCGTCCTGACCGACCTCAAGATGACGGGGATGAGCGGGCTCGACCTGCTCAAATCGCTCACCGACTACGACAAATCGATCATCGTCATCCTGCTCACTGCTCACGGCTCGGTCGATTCGGCGGTTGACGCGATGCGGCTTGGGGCGTTCGAGTATCTGCAAAAACCCTACGACAGCGAAAAGCTGCTCAATACCGTGTCGCGGGCGTTAAAAAAGCTCACCACGCTCGACGCCGAGATCATCTCTGTCTCGCCCGAGATGGACAAGGTCAAAAAGCTAATCCTTAAGATCGCAAAGTCCAATTCGACCGTGCTCATCCGCGGCGAATCAGGCACGGGAAAGGAACTGATCGCCCGCTCGATCCACGCAAACAGCCCGCGTTCGAACGAGACGTTCCAGGCCGTAAACTGCGCCGCGATCAACGAAAACCTGCTCGAAAGCGAGTTATTCGGACACGAAAAAGGCTCGTTCACCGGGGCCGTCTCGGACAAAAAAGGACTCTTTGAGATCGCCCACGGCGGCACACTTTTCCTCGACGAGATCGGCGAACTCGACATCTCTCTGCAAGCCAAAATATTACGAGCGCTTCAGGAAAAACAGATCCGCCGGGTCGGCGGCACTCGCGAACTTAACGTGGACGTCCGCGTGGTCGCCGCGACGAACCGCGACCTGCTCCACATGGTCGAGGAAAAACGCTTTCGCGAGGACCTGTATTACCGCCTCAACGTCCTCTCGATCGAGCTTCCCGCCCTGCGCGAACGCCGAACGGACATTCCCGTGCTGATCGACTATTTCGTCAAGAAACACACTCGCGGCACTAGCCGAAAGATCGTGATCCAGCCGGACGCCCGCCGCATCCTCGAAGATTACGCGTACCCCGGCAACGTCCGCCAACTCGAATCCGCCCTCGAACGCGCAATTCTCCTCTGCGAGGATGACAAGGTCACCATAGACGACCTGCCGCCTGAGATGACCAACGGCACCGGCCGGCCCGCCTCATCCGGTAATGGCGATCTGTTCGCTTTGCCACCCGAAGGCGTCAATTTTGAAGACGTCGAACGCAGCCTCATCATGCAGGCAATGTCGCGCACCGATAACAACATAACGAAGTCCGCGAAACTGCTCGGATTGACGTTTAGGACATTACAATATCGGTTAGAGAAGTTTGGCTATAAGAAGGAATCAGGAGAAGGAGACCCAAATCTAAACCAAGATTAGCATCTCCGAGCCGTAAGGGCCGACGGCCTGTTATCCAGGCCATCGGTCGTCGTACGGTCTATCGGTCAAGATCAGGGCACGAACGCACTGGGCGTTGGCCTATCGAATCCGGTCCCGAAGGCTACGTTTAGCAATCCGGCTGTGGTTTGCAGTATCCACCATTGTCCCCCGCGGTAGATAGCGATATCCGTCCTCCCGTCGCCGTCAAAGTCTGCCGGCGAGGCGACATCGGTGTCAATTCCGAATACGGTCGATTGATATCCTGACTGACTGCCCAGTATATACCAGTGTTTTCTTACCCCCACGCCCGGGATCAGTGCGTTTCGCACAAGCGCCAGATCGATCCTTCCGTCGCCGTCATAATCACCAACGACCGGACGATCGCCCGCGATGCCGAACGCTCGACTCTCCGTACCTCCGGATGATCTCACGATCCACCACACACCGTTGCGATATACGGCGAGGTCAGCCCTTCCGTCTCCGTCAAAATCCGCTGGAACCGGCTTGTCACCGGCAGCCCCCCATTGCGACACGGTCATAACGACCGTAAAGAGATTGAGCGAAAACCACGTTCCGGTATCAGGCCTGAAGATCGCCACCTCGGCCCGGCCGTCGCCGTCGTAATCCGCGGGCGTCGGAATATCGCCTGCCATACCAAATTGGAACGCGATGAATCCCTGATGCGACCGCTGCAGATACCAAGTGCCATCTCTGAAGACTGCGACATCCGTCTTGCCATCGCCGTCATAATCCGCCGGGACGATCTTGTCCGTTCCAATGCCAAACTGAACCTGCGTATAGCCCTGCGAAGATCGAGCCAGGTGCCACGTTCCATTGGTACGATAGACCGAGATATCGGCGCGCCCGTCGCCATCGTAATCGAAGGGCGTTCGCTGGGTCACTGCCGCCGTTGGAAAAATATATGCTCCCCCGTTACCGATCGAGCCCGACGCGACCGAACTATCCGAGATCGCAATACTGCCGCCTTGTCTCGAGTAGTAGTTTGGCGATGCACTTGGATCCCAGAGCATCGCATTTTGCACCCACGTTCCGCCTTGAAGGGCAAAGATATACGCTCTGCCTCGCGCCTCCCCATTGATCATGGTCCCGGGTGCTCCGATCGCTACGACCTCGTTGACCACGTCAACGGCGCTCCCAAATTTTTCGTCTGCGGCGCCAATGCTCGAAATGATCTTTTGGCGGAGGGGCCAGTTCTGACCAGAACGTTCGAAGATGAGGGCCGATCCCCGATTTGTGTTGCCGCTGACCGTGTCGCCCGGGGCACCAACCACGACGAGATTGAAATGGATAGCAACGCTGCGTCCAAACTCGTCACCGGCCGAGCCGCCCGGGTCAACGATCTTTGCCCTTTCGGTCCAGGTGGGAAACCGGTCGAAGATATACGCGGCGCCTCGATGGCTGCTCGTGGCTCGTGCCCCTACTACGATCCTCTCGCTATGCATCGAAACTGCCCCGCCAAACTCCGCGCCATGGGTTGGGTCGCTCGGCGATATGCGCATTTCCTGTGACCAAATGCTGCCCGTCCGCAGATATACATAAGCCGCGCCACACTGGATATTATCAACAGATTTATACCTCGCCCCGACTACCAGGCGATTGTTCTCAAGTGCGACCGACTCTCCGTAGCCGTGTCCAAAAAGCGGCGTCGGCTCGTCATTCGGTACTAGTATCTGCTGTAGGACCCAGTTGCTGCCATTGTTGATATAGACATATACAGTGTCCTTTTTCCGTCCGTCAGTTCCTGGCGAACCAATCACCACAGTGTTCCCGTCGATCGCGACCGAAAGCCCAAAAGCGTCGTTCGGTTCCGGCCCCACATTGTTGGTCAACCTGGCTTGTTGAACCCAGTTTCCGCCAACACGAACAAAAATATATGCTGCACCTGCATTAACATCGCCCGTGTACTGAATCGGTGCACCGACGACGGCCGTATCACCGTCGATGTCGATCGAGTACCCGAACGTGAACCGATCACTCGGAGCAAATTTTGCGAAGTTGTACAGGTTCTCGGGCTCACGGCCGATGCGTTCCTCATGCAGCTTCTCAAGCGCGGGCAGCAACGACGCGTAGCGAGCGTCTTTCTTTATTTCGTTATACGTCAGGCTCTGCCCGATTGAGACATGCACACCGAACACAAAGATCATCACGATCATCAGGCTATATTTCTTCAACACTTCTCTTCCTCCTTACGATTACCCGTTACCAGTTCAGCGGGCTTGTGGACGACCGCGAACGGCTGACCTCCCAATAATTCGAATTGCCCATTGAGCCGATCATGTTTGTCCGAGCGATATTGCCATTCATCACTATCTCGTTCAGCAGGCGATCCTTTGCCCTTGAATCGGAAGCGCTCACGCGCCCTGTCCCGGCGGATGCCTGGGGTACGACGTAGCGCTGTCGGTTCTGCGAAATGATCTGTTGCTGCTGGACCGGTGAAAGCTGATTCCAGTTGGCCCTCGTAACATCCCAGATGATCGTCATGGCAGCGAACAGGGCCTTCTGGTCGAGCGGAAGCTGCGAATAACCGTTCGTGACCGTTTTGCGAAACTGCGTCTTTTGAACAGCCGGTATAGCACCGTGTCCTGCAAGTTTTCGCTGAAAATCGAAGTACGCGATAGTTGCATCCAGATCTTTGTCCGTCAGTGCCATTCGAGATGACTGGTCGAATGCCAATACCTTGATATAGCGACGAAGGATCTTGATCGCCGCCGGCATTTCGGACAGTGGCAGGCTCAGCGAAGCTTGATGCAGCTCTCCAAGAAGCCGATTGCGCACTTCAGCGATCTTTAGCGGGTCCGTAAGGCGGTAGGCCCCTTGCATCGAAGAATTTATCTCCCGGATCTGCTCGATCTCGCCCCTCGGATCGGCAGTGAACGATCGCATGATATCGTTCTTCAACTCCGTCTCTTCGGCAGGCTTGATCTGCGAACCAGCAAGAAAATTGATGAACTGCACGCCAACCCGCACGTGGCCGTCGGTCAGAGTTTGTCCGCCCGCGGTCGCGATCGGCCGCCCGTCGATCTTTGACTTTGACGAGTTCTTCTGTCCGAGGGCCGAACCTGTGACCATTAGCTGGAATGCGACGACCACCGCAGCGATGAAGCGGATTCTGGTAAAATGTTTCATAATGAACCTCTAGAAAATTTGGATTCACCCTATAAGCGACGAAAATTGTGGTACGAGATCAAAAAAAGATTGTTGTCGCATTGGATTAGGCTCTTTTGGGAGGATGTTTGGCTAGCAGCGAGATAACCAGACTGCTGAATGAGGCCCGCGCCGGCAACGAGGAAGCGCTCAATGAGGTCTTCCCGTTCGTCTATGACGAGTTAAGGCTGCTTGCATCCAACTACCTCAGTCGCGAGAGGGTGGGACATACGCTCCAGGCGACGGCCTTGGTTCACGAGGTTTACCTAAAACTCACGAATCAGACCGAGTTTGACTGGGATGACCGATCTCATTTCTTCGCGATCGCCGCGCGATCGATGCGTCAAATACTGGTCGATCACGCTCGAGCAAGATCTCGAAGCAAACGCGGCGGCGGTTCAAGGCCTGTGGCGATCGATGCAGAATTGGTGCCGGCTATGGTGCGCGACCCTGAATTGGCGATCGGCATCGACGAAGCGTTAACAAAGCTTGAGGAGTTGGATCCCCGGCAAGCGAAGATCGTCGAACTGAGGATCTTTTCCGGACTTGGCGTGCCTGAAACCGCAAAACTCATCGGTGTCTCCGAGCCTACAGTGAAGCGGGAATGGGCCACGGCGAAGCTCTTTCTCCGGAAAGAGATAGGGTAATCAGCATGGAACCCAAACGCTGGCAGCTGATCAAGGACATACTCGCTACGCTGCTCGAGGTCGATGAGAGTGAACGTGGTTCGAAGCTGGATGCTGCATGCGGGGATGACGATGAACTCCGAAGCGAAGTACTGGCGTACATCGCACTGTCGGAGGATGACCCCGAGACCAGAAGCACTCAGGTCGGAAAGTACCAGTTGATCGAGAAGCTCGGCGAAGGCGGCATGGGTGAAGTGTGGCTTGCTGCCGACCGTGCCGAAGGTTATGAGCGCCAGGTCGCCGTCAAGCTGATCAAGGTTGGCCCGGGCGCCACGAAGATCCTTGAGCGATTCCTCACTGAACGTCGCATTCTTTCGGGATTGTCACATCCAAACATCGCCCGTATGCTCGACGGAGGACGTTCCGACGACGGACAGCCCTACCTCGTGATGGAGTATGTTCAGGGTGTGCCGATCAGTGATTATGTCGCACGCGAGCGGCTCGAATGCCGAGATATTGTCAAGCTCTTCATCCTCGTCTGCCGTGCAGTTGCGCACGCGCATTCAAATCTGATAGTTCATCGCGACCTCAAGCCGTCCAACGTCTTGGTGACAGCCGATGCGGAGCCTAAGCTGCTCGACTTTGGAATCAGCAAGATCCTCGACATCGACGTTGCGGGAGAAGAAAGTGGAGTTACATTCACGCGGATGCTGATGACACCCGCATACGCATCGCCCGAACAACTGAGGGGTGAATCCCCGTCAACCGCGGCGGATGTTTATTCGCTGGGTATTGTTCTGTTTGAACTAGTCACCGGTTCACGGCCCTTCGGAATGTCGAGCGATAATCCGGTCCTGATGTATGACCTCGTTCGGAGCCACGAGCCAGAGCGTCCATCCTCTGTCCTGTTGCGCGAAAGCGGCCTCGTTCGCAACCGGCCCACGTCGAGTCGGGATGCCGGCCCAGTTCCCTCTCCAATCGCGTCAAAGGACCTTGAGGGCGATCTTGACAACGTCGTCCTGAAGGCGATCGATTTCAATATCGCACAGCGGTATCAGACGGTACAGGAATTCTCAGACGATCTGCAGCGGTATGTCGACGGCATGCCTGTCCTCGCTTCCGCGGGGAGTCGAACGTACAGACTAAGAAAGTTTATCGGCCGCCATAGGTCGCTCGCCATTGCGTGGGCGGCCTTTGTCCTTGTTCTGCTCGGAGCCACGGCGACGACAAGCTGGCTGTACGTCAGGGCCGGGAATGCGCAGATCGTTGCCGAGCGGCGATTTAACGATGTTCGGAAATTGGCCAATTCGATCGTTTTTGAACTGCATGATTCTATTCTGGATCTGCCGGGTTCCACTCCCACGCGCGAGGTGCTTGTCAGCCGTGCGCTCGAGTATCTGGACGAACTCTCGGCCTCGCATCCCGATGACCCAAAGTTACAAATGGAACTCGCCGATGCGTACGAGAAGATCGGAGATGTTCAGGGCGGATTGTTCGAGTTTCATCTTGGTCAACGGGAGAAGGCCGCCGAGAGTTATCGGAAGGCCTTTGCTATCCGTGAGCGCCTCGTGTTGTCTGCTCCGAACTCGCTTGAGTTTCGCCGCAAACTCGCTGCGAGCCTTTTTAAATTGGGCAACATGCTATGGGTCGAGACAAAGATGAACGAGAGCCTTGAAGCCTATCGTCAAGCCCTCGACATCTACGACAGTCTCGGTGGTCAGCCTGATGCCGAGGTCCTCGTCGAAACGGCCAAGACACTGACCCGTATCGGTTATGTCAAGGCGGCCGGAGGCGACCTGGACGGAGGGGACGCCGCCCTCGAACGCGCCTACAAGCTGTTGAATGAGGCCCGGACACTTCGTCCATCAGACATATCAGTGCTAATGGCGACTGCGGGCTCTCTCGAAGCGTCGGGAACTATTGAGAATGCCGCAAAGCAGAATTTTGATTCTGCCCGTAGCCTTTACGCCAACGCCCTTGTGATCTGGAAAGAACTATACACAGAACGGCCAAATAGCGTTATTATTAAACGGGGCTTGGCCCGATCCTATCACAACCTTGCGCTCGCACAATACAACATCGCGTGGAAAAGCGGGACGACCGCTGGGAAGGTCGATGCGCTCAAGAGCGTCAATACTGCACATTCGGCTTACGCCGAAATGGCTACGTCCGATCCGTCCAATCAGGAGCTTCGCCGCCAGTTGTCAGACAGCATTTCACTTAAGGCAAAACTCCTTATCGAAATGGGGCAGATCGAGACTGCCAGGTCAATGCTCTTGGATTCGCGTGCCGAACTTGAGAGCATGTGGTCCGCTTCGCCCGCCGATGAAACGCTCCAGATCAACATAGCCTCAATGAGTGAGGAGCTTGGATATAGCCATCTTGCCTCCGCCCGAAGTGGCTCGCGTGTTAGCAGAGAGCACACTCTAAGGGCGAGGGATTACTTTGAACAAAGCCTCAAAACATTCCGGAGCTTCCGTGATGCCGGAAAACTGGTTGGAACTCAGGCAAAGAAGGCCGAACTTCTCGAAAGGCAGATCGCCGAGTGCGATGAGCTATTGTCACGGGCACCGTGAAGTTCGAAGCATGCTATTCCGAGGCACTGATAATCGTGTAGAATTGCTGACGAGGTAAGCGTTATGGAGTGGTTCGCGACCTTGAGTCTAGCACTCGGCTCGGCCTGGACGAGCGGGATCAATCTATACGCGACCGTGACCGTTCTCGGCCTGCTCCAGAAGTTCGGTGCAACCAAACTGCCCGGCGGGCTCGACGTGCTGGATAACTGGTGGATCATCGGTTTTGCGGGCGGGCTGTATCTGGTCGAGTTTTTTGCGGACAAGATCCCTTATGTGGACAGCGTTTGGGACGTTGTTCACACGTTCATCCGTATTCCGGCCGGTGCGGTCGTCGCGTATGCGGCGACAAATCAACTCGATGAGAGCATAACGATCCCGGCGGCGCTGGTCGGCGGCGGGCTGGCGTTTGCTTCGCACGGCACAAAGGCGGCGGCACGCGTCGGGGCGAATTTCTCGCCCGAGCCGGTATCGAATTGGGCCCTGTCATTCGTCGAGGACGGCATCGTGCTGATCGGCGTGGTTCTCGCGGTCTTCGCCCCGATGGTCATCGCTGCGGTGTTGATAGTCTTTCTATTGTTCTTTCTCTGGTTCTTCCCAAAGGTCATGCGTGCCGTGCGAAAACTCTTCCGAGCCGTCGCCGCCTTTTTCCGCGGCGAGAGCTTTGCCGATGTCGCACGCAAGGCAAACTGACGCGTGGAACGCCTATTCCAAATCCTCGCCGTCGTCCTAGCCGCCGCCGCGGGCGTGCTTTTCTGGCTCGGCAATACGGACGGCCTCTTTATCGCAGCTGTGCTGGGAGCAGTCTGTTTCTTCCTGAGCGTTCGATTCCAGATCAAGGAGAGCAACAACCGGCGTACGGCCGAAACCGAAGAAGACTCTTGACTTCTCGTTGACGATGTGATACGTTGTTTCACTGTCGCAATGCACGATTTTTGCCGTAAGAAAAGTTTTTTTCAAAAACAGTGGAACAGGCGACAAAAACGCCCGTAACTATTGAAAACACAGACACTTATGTGTCCCACTTAGGTCTGGGACAGTAGCGGGACACTTTGGCGATGCAATGACCGTAAGTATTGCAGCCAGTATGCTTAGTCCTATACGGTGAAATTGTGGCGACATGCGACACCGAGGGAGTTGTTCGCCGGTTTGAACGCCGTTAGAATAGGTCAAATGAGCAACATCGAGCATCTGCTCGCCAATAACAAACAGTGGGCCGAGAGGTCGCGGGAACAAGACCCGCGTTTCTTTACGCGTCTCGCCGATCAGCAAAATCCCGATTATCTCTGGATCGGCTGTTCGGACAGCCGCGTGTCGGCCAACGTGATAGTCGATCTCGCACCGGGCGAGGTTTTCGTTCACCGCAATGTCGCAAACCTCGTGAATCACACCGATATGAACTGCCTGTCGGTGATACAGTTTGCGGTCGAGGTGCTGCAGGTCGAGCACATTATCGTGTGCGGCCATTACGGCTGCGGCGGTATTGTGGCCGCCATGGACAGCGAACGTCACGGCCTGATCGACAACTGGCTGCGGCACATACGCGACACCGCGAACCTGCATGCAGATCGCCTCGAAGCAATATGCGATCCAACCGAGCGAAATAACAAGCTCTGTGAACTGAACGTCGCCGAGCAGGTGGTCAACGTCGGCGAAACGACGATCGTGCTGGACGCGTGGGAACGCGCCCAGCCGCTCTCGATCCACGGCTGGGTCTACAGCCTCGCTGACGGCCTCATTCGCGATCTCGACATATCGATCGAAAGTGAGGCCGAGCTTCGCGGCCTGCGCAACCGTTTTCTATTCACCGATAAACGCCCGAACGCCGATGGAGCATCAAAATAGGGAGTATGCTGTTTCCAAAAAGAATTGGCCACGAATGCACGAATAAATCTCTTATTCGTGCATTCGTGGCTTACCTGATGCCGTCATTGTTGGTTGCCGCGATGGCCGCGACAACAACGGCTCAAATGTCGCGCAAGCCGACGCCGACGCGCGAGCCGGCCGGTGCAATGGCAAAGCGGCCCGACTCAAAGGCAAATTCTCTGCCGAAGATCGAGTCGCGAAACGCCTTTAACTCCATTGCCCGCGTTTATCATCAGGACACGCCCTACGCGATGCCGCACGTGATGTTCGTCATCGACCGAAAGGCGGGAAACAAGATCTACTTTATCAACTCGCAAAAATTTCGATTTCACAAGGATTTTCTGCTGGCGACGTATCTCATCCCTCGCGGCACCGAGATATTCAAACCTGTTTACATCGACCAGGATCGCCGTTTTCTCGTCGGCACCATCGCGTGGCAGGCGCCGGTCGAGCGTTTTACGTGGGAGCTTTGGGAAGGCGACCTCGCATCGGGCGAGATGATCAAGGCCGCGAACGACGTCATTAACAACCACTTCTACGAAAAGGTCGCCTACAAGCCCAACTCGATCCGACAGGAGGACGCCTCTGCCGATCTCGGCATCGAACGGATCTCGCAGGATGAGCTTAATCGCAACCAGGCGTATCTCGCCCTCAACACAGGCACGGCCGTCGGGCGCATACACATCATCGACAAGCTCGACGACACGGTCGAGATCGGCGACAACGAGATCGTCGTGCTGCGCGAGCTGCCGATCACGCTGCCGCCGGTGCGCGGCGTCATCGTCGCAAAGCCCTCATCGCCCTTGTCGCACATCAACATCCTCGCAAAAGGCTGGAACATCCCAAATGTCTATATCAAGGACGCCGATAAGCTGTTTCGCCAATTCGACACATATGTGATGCGGCTCGAGGCGAGCCTGACTGATTACAAATTCGACATGGCGTCGTCCGATGACATCAAGCAGCGATTCTCTTCGCCCGATCAGCAGATTCCGCCGGTCGATCTCAAGACGACAAGCCTGGCCGGGTTAAAGGAAATGCGAACGGCGGACAGCATCAAATACGGTTCAAAATCGGCCAACCTCGGCGAGATGATAAACAAAAAAGTCGCCGGGATCATCATCCCTGACGGATTCGCCATCCCGTTTCACTGGTACGACGAATTCATGCGGCGCAACGATCTGAACAAGATCATCGAGGACAATATGGACAACAACGATTTTGTCCATAATCCGCGTGTGCGGCGGCAAAAGCTCGAGGAGTTTCGCAGCGCGATACAGAACGGCAAGTTTGACGACGAACTGCGCTCCGCGATCATCACCAAATGGAAGACACAGCTTTCGTCAAAGCCTGTATTTGTCCGCAGCTCGTCAAACAGCGAAGATCTGCCAAATTTCTCAGGCGCCGGATTGTATTCCAGCGTTCCAAACGTGATCGCGGAAGACAAACTGATCGAGGCCGTAAAGAAGGTCTGGGCCAGCTTGTGGAAATTCGAGGCATACGAGGCGCGGGTGCGCAATTACGTCAGCCAGACCGACGTTTATATGTCGGCCCTTATCCAGATCGGCATCGATATGGAGCGGGGCGGCGTGATGATCACAAAGGACCCGTTTGACCCGAAGAGCAAGGACTCCGTCTATATCTCGGCCGTCTGCGGGCATAATTCAAAGGTCGTCGATAACGCAGGCATTCCCGAGCAGATACTCTACAACCCGAAGTCGAACGCCGTTGTCCTGATGACGCTGTCTCAGCAGGAAAGCGCTCTCGCCTTCGACCCAAAAGGCGACCTCAAAACGGTGGATAAATGCGCGGGGGCGAGAAAACGTGTTCTCACCGATGCTCAGGCACGCAGCCTCGCCCGCGTCGCCGGCAGCATCAAACGCGCCTTTGGCGGCAAGCGCGAACAGGACATCGAGTGGGGCATGATCGGCAATCGTATTTACGTCGTTCAGTCGCGGCCATACATTGATAAGTAAATCTGGCAGTGCCTTTGTTTGGATTTATTCGTGCATTCGTGGGCAAAGTTTCTTGAAAACATATTAGCCACGAATGCACGAATTAAGACACTACTGTAAACCTATGAAAAATCTCATTCTGGTTGCCGCAGCTTCGCTGCTCACCGCGTGCATGAACACGCCGCAGCCGATCCCGCAGAACTCGAATTCAACGACTCCGACGAACGAGCGTTCGCAGACCTCCATCGCCCACGGCCCCAATGAGCGCCAGCCGCCCGCGGCAAACTCCGCCGGAGCTCCTTCGAAATGGACGCAGAGCGGTGACGCGATCGACACCTCGACGTTTGACGCCGCGATCGCAAAAGCCGAGAAAGCCGCCGGCGACCAGCCGTCTGACACGGCAGCAAAAAAAGGCCTTGCTGAGGCCTATCTCGCTCGGGCTAATGCCCTGACCGGTGCGCGGCAGTACGCCTCGGCCCTTGGCGACTATCGCCGAACGCTCAAGCACGACCCGACGAACGCCGAGGCAAAGGACTGGGTCGATCAGATCATCAACATTTACAAGTCGATCAACCGCGGCTATCCGGCCGAGGGCGAAGAGCCGCCACCGCTGCCGTTTACAAAGGGGAAGTAGAGCGATGAAGAAGATATTGCCGCTCATGTTCGCGTTCTTGATCGTTGGCCTGTTCACATTGCCCGCTGTCGCCCAGAAGGCCAGTCGTATCACGTTTAAGCCCGGCGCTCGCTCGGCCGTCGTCAGCGGTCGTTTGTCGAGTTTCAGATCGGTTCGCAAATATGCCATTCGCGTCCGAAAGGGCCAGCGGCTGACGACCGAGCCGATCGGCGACGCAAATCCGGTCTCGATCTGGATCACGTCGCCGGACGGAAGTTCATTTGGCGACGACCTCGACCTGTCGTGCCACGCCCGCCGCGAGGTTTTTCCGACGGAGCGCGGCGATTACATTCTGACAGTCCAGGAATGCCAAAAGGCCGACCCGTGGAAGGGGCGATTTCGGTTCCGGGTAACGGTGCGCTAGAGTCTCCTCTTTGCGATCTCCGCGAAAACCTCCGCGATCTCTGCGTGGATCCCAACCGCAGCCAGATTCCACGCAGAGAACGCAGAGATTTTCGCAGAGAGACGCAGAGAAGAAATCAGGTGTGTGCCTAGACAGTTGACGGTCAGGAAACTACACTAACCCTTTTGTAATATTTAAGGTTATGGCAATTTCGGCAAACGACATACGCAAAGGCATGGTAATTCTTCACGAGGGTTCGCCCGTGAAGGTCATGGAATTTCACCACCACACGCCCGGCAACCTGCGGGCAATGGTGCAGGCACGGCTGAGGAACCTACTCACGGGCAACTCGTTCGAGTTTCGCTTTCGCTCGAACGACACGCTCGAAAAGGTGACACTTGAGCAGCACAAGATGGACTACATGTATTCGGACGGCTCGCATCATCATTTTATGAACAACGAGACCTTCGAGCAGGTGGCCCTCACGGACGAGGATCTCGGCGATGCCGCCCAATGGCTGATCCCGAATCTCACCATCGAGGTCGAATTCTACGACGGTACGCCCATCGGCGTCGCTCTGCCCGCCTCGATGGAACTGACCGTGACCGAGACCGAACCCGTGATGAAAGGTGCGACCGCGTCAAACTCCAACAAACCTGCAACCCTCGAGAACGGCGTAACGCTTCAGGTGCCGCCCTTTATCGTCGAAGGTGAAAAGATCCGCGTCAATCCCGCTGAATCGCGGTACATGGAAAGAGTCAAGTAAGCCTGTGAAATGGTGAAAGAGTGAAAAAGTGAAAAGGAAGGAGGAAGACTTCGGCTTTTTCACCTTTTCACTCTTTCACTTTTCACTTTCCGCCAATGTACCTTCTTTACGGCATCATATACACGCTCGGCTTCGTCTTGATGGTGCCGGTGTTTCTTCTTCGCCGAGGGAAGTATGCCGCGGGCTTCAAACAGCGTCTTGGCTTTCTTCCAGCATTCGATCGGAAGGGCAAGAGAGTCGTATGGCTGCACTGCGTCTCGGTTGGCGAGGTTAACGCCGCGCGGCCGCTGGCCGAGAAGATAAAGCAACGCTTCGCCGACTATTCGCTTGTCGTATCGACAACGACGCGAACAGGGCAGAAGGTCGCAAAGGAAGGTTTTGCGGGCGTTGCCGATCTGGTCTTTTACTTCCCTTTCGACTGGCGAAATACCGTTCGGCGTTCGCTGCGGCGCATCAGGCCATCGGTCGTGCTCGTGATGGAGACCGAGATCTGGTTCAACTTTTTCCGCGAGGCTTACAAATCAGGTGCCCGCGTTGCCATCGTCAACGGTCGCCTGTCGGAACGCTCGCTCAACCGCTACACAAAGATCAAGCGGTTTATGAAGCGCGTCCTCAACTATCTCGAACTGGCCCTGATGCAGGACAAATCCGACGCTACGCGCCTGATGGCACTCGGTGCCCGCGGCAGCAAGGTGCGCGTGACGGGCAATCTCAAGTTTGTTCACGATCTCGACGATAAGGCGACGGCATTGACCGCCGAGTTGCGCGAACGCTTTGGGATCACGCCCGACGAGCCGCTCATCATCGCCGCAAGCACGCACTCGCCTGAGGAAAAATGGGTGATCGAGGCGTTTCGCGAGGTCTGGAAATCATCGAGTGAACATCTGCCTCGGCTGATGATCGCGCCCCGACATCCCGAACGCTTCGCCGAGGTTTCGGGGTTGATCAAAGCGAGCGGTTTCTCTTGGGTCCGTCGCAGTGAACAGCCTTCAGGCCGCGACCACACGGCCGAGGTCATATTGCTTGATTCGATCGGCGAACTGCGCGCGGCCTACCCGCTTGCTGAGATCGTCTTCGTCGGCGGCAGCCTGATCCCGCACGGCGGCCAGAGCATCTACGAACCCGCCGCCGCCGGGCGCGCCATCATCACCGGTTCGCACACCGCGAATTTTGCGGCCGCGGTCAAGGAGTTTCTATCAAAGGACGCTTTGAGGCAGATCGGGCGAGTTACAGAAAAGGATGGGTCAGGAAAACTCGCGGATGAATTCCGCGCACTTCTATCGGATGCTGCTCGACGTGATATTTTGGGCCGAAATGCTCTGGCCGTGATGAACGCAAATCGCGGTGCTGTCACCAAGACAATCGAATATCTCGAACCGCTCTTCACTGCGAAGGAGCGTCCCAAGTACCGCTAGTAGTGTCAACTGGAATGGTCGGTAACGATTCGCCAGCCTTCTTTGAGTTTGCGAAAGAGCAGCGTGAACTTGCCTTTCGGATTGTCCTTTTCGCGTTCCAGCGACCAACTGCCGACGACAAACGCGGCACTGCTCGACAGCACAGTAATATCGAGATCCGAAAATGTCAGCTTGCCCATCATGCCGGGCGATCCGTAGGTCTTGCGATAGTTGTCGAGCGTCGGCTCCCAGCCGTATGTGATCCTGTCGCCAGACACGAACTTGAGCTTATCCGATTTCCAATAGCCCTGCATGAATGCCTCAAGGTCGCCATTGTTCCACGCCGTGACCTGCTCGTCCATGACCTTGCGGATGGCGGCTGAGGCTCCAGATCGTTGGGCCGACACGACCGCAGAAAGCATCAATATGAGGGTAAGTGTCAGTAATTTAGTACGCATATCTCAAAAAAATGGCCGGCGGCATATCGCCCCGGCCCGCTTCCCAATTGAACCCATTTTATTGGGCCTTACTCGCAGCTTTGGCCGCGTCGTACGCCGCCTGCGCGGCCACCTGTTCCTTCTGCTTGTCCGTCAGCGCGATTCCCATCTTGTCGAGTGTCGCGGCATTTAACGTCTTGGTCACTTTCATGCCCTTCGCCTCCTGAAAGGCACCTAGCCCTTCGCGCGTCAGATCGTCAAGTTTGCCGTCCTCACCGCCCGTTAGCATCTTTCCGTCGCGCAGTATCTGCTGCGCCGCCTTGATCTGGTCGTCATTCGCACGGAACGGCGCCGGGCGCTTCGGATCGGCGGTCGCTGACGGATTGCTTACCGTCTCGTGGCCGACAATAGTGCCGGCTTTGGAATCGGTCGGCGTAACGGCGCCCGTCTTGCTTGCCTTGGAATCCGTCGGCGTAACGGCTCCGGTTTTGCCTGCTGTTGATTCGACCGGCATGACGATCCCTGTCGCCGCTGCTTTCTGTTTGTCGGTAAAGGCAATGTTCATCTTGCCCAGCGTTGCCTGATTAAAGTTCCCCGTGAGCGCAAGCCCATTCGCCTTCTGATAGCTCTTGATCGCGGCGCGGGTCTCATTATTGTATAGGCCGGTGGCCTCGCCGTTGTAGAGTTTCTGCTCCTTGAGAAACTTCTGCCCCTGCATCACCTGCTCCTTGGTCGGACGAAACGCCGCTGATTTGGCGGCTGTCTCAGTTGAGGTCTTTGCATCGCTGCTTCCCTTGGTCGAGCCGCCTTGGGCAGCCGCCGCCGAAACAAACAGAATGGAAACAATACCGGCAAAAAATAGCCTTTTTAGCATCGCAGTTGGTCTCCTTAGTTCCAAATATTCTGCAGAAGCCCCGTCGCCGAGGTGACATCGTCCTGCGTTCAAAACCGAATCGAAGTTAGGTTGTGAGAGAAGTATTATCCTATTCGGGCAACATGTCAAGAACATGGCCGAGAGGGTAGTGCATCAGTTTGAAGTGGTTTAATGAAACACGACAGAAACAACCCTTACTAAAACCGCAAAGGAGGCTTACTGCGATGCGAGGCCGTCGGCCTTTATGCTATAACTCAGTTGGGGAACAGGATCGATAGTAATTACAAGGAGAAGCAGCGATGAAGATTGTCCCCGTATTTATTTCTATTACCGTTTTCCTATTCCTTACGGGCGATGTATTGGCGCAGCGTGAGGACTACAACGTCCGTGAAGCCAGAGCGACGGCAAAGGTAAAGACCGACCTGAATAAGATCCGGAGCCGAGTTCAGACGAAGAAGTTGACGTTCAAGGTTGGCTATACCCACGCTCTTGAGCGCGGCGTGGAGAATATCACCGGCGGGAAGAAGCCCGATGTCTCGTCGGTGCAGGCCCGGAAACAGTATTCGTTGGCCATGGACGTGTTGAAGATCGATCGTGATGCGCGGTTGGCGGCCGGAAAGCAAATATTACAGCTTCCTTGTTCGGCGAATTTGAAGGCATGGGACTGGCGAAAGCAAGGCAAAATCACGCCGGTCCGCTCACAGAAATGCGGAAACTGCTGGGCGTACGCGTCGTTGGCGGCGTATGAATCAAGCTACCTCATCAGGAATAATAAGTCGGTCGATGGCTCTGAGCAATATGTCGTATCTAACAACAATAACGGTGCCGGCGTCTGCGAGTTTCCTCCCGGCGGACGCTCGGATCTTGCAAGTGAATTCCTGGTCCTGAATGGGACCACGTCCGAGACCATAATGCCCGACCTTGGGATCACCGGCACTGCCGACGCTGGCATTGCGTCGCCATACGATGCCCTTGTTTGGGGTTGGGCAAGTCCCGATGCTCCGGGAGCTCCGGGCGTTCAGAACATAAAACAGTCGCTCTGCGAGCACGGGGCGGTGGCTTCGTGGGTAGATGCCGGCGGCACTTTCGGGGCCTATATCGGCGGAGATATTGCGGCCAACGACGTCTATAATGATGACGATGACAAAGAGGCCGGCCACAAGGTCGGCGGGCATTATGTCGCCATCATCGGTTGGGACGACACCCGCGGCGCCTGGCTGATCAAGAATTCCTGGGGGCAGAACTGGGGATTTGAGGCAGGATGGGGAGATGAGCGCGGTTACGGCTGGATAAAGTACGGCACGCATGGCATTGGAAGCTGGGTTTCCTGGGTCGAGGCCAGAGGCGAAGGCTATAAGCTGCCGCCGCGGTATTTCGAGGTAATGCCAAAGAAGAAATTGCCGACGCCGATTTTGAAGCCGATGATTATTAAACCCGTGGTCAAGCCAAACATCGTCGTAAAACCGAATTAGGGTAGACGTAGGAGTCGGGTTTCCGGCGTATCACTTAAGAGAATCGGCTTCTAACTGATACAATCTATTGCGGTCACGCCTTGCTGCACGCGAAGTAAGGCCGACGGCTATTTTTGCGTTTTTTCTGAAAACGCTTTTCGATGGCGAGAGTTTTAAGACATATCAAGGCCCTTCAGGTCCTGTTCCTGGTATTAGGGCTGATCCTGTTCTATTACGTCGTATCATCGGTCGGTCTGCGCCAGATCGCTGACTCGCTGCGGTTGATGGGCTTCGGCTTTGTGATCGTGATGGCGATCTCGGCCGTGCGGCACTGGCTGAGGTCGATCGCCTGGCTGTACTGCATTGAGGAAGATCACCGCAATATCCGCATCATCGACCTGTTCAACATAAGGCTCGCGGGCGATGCCGTAAGGTTATTGAGCTTTACGGGGCCGTTCCTGGGTGAGACAAGCAAGGCCGTGCTGATCCGCAAGCGGCTGCCGATGGTCCACGGCATGTCGTCGATCATCATAGAGAATCTCGCCTACACCGTCAGTGTTATTCTCGTCGTCATCAGCGGCCTCGCCCTGCTCCTGGCCAATTATTCGACGAAGACGAGCGTCAAGATAATGTCTGCGTCGCTGGCCATCGGCATGGTGCTGTCGATCATCGGCGTCCAGTACGTCATTTCAAAACGCATCAAGGCCTTTACGCGGCTTGGGCATTGGCTTGCTCGCAGGACTGATATTCAGTGGTTCAAAGACCGCACCCACAGCATCGGCCATACCGAGGACAAGGTCCACGAGTTTTACCAGCGAAAGAGCGGCGCGTTCTATGCCGTCTTCTTCCTTGAGATAGCGGCTAATCTTGTGAATGTTGTCGAGGTCTATCTTATTCTCTACTTCATCGGCGCCGCTGTCACACCGCTCACCTCGTATATCGTCGAGGCAATGATGAAGGTCGTCAATATATTGTTCTTCTTTGTGCCCGGCCAGGTCGGCGTCATGGAAGGCAGCAACGCGATCCTGCTCAAGATGCTCGGAATGGGCGTGTCGGCTGGCGTCACTCTCTCGCTGATCGAGAAGATCAGATCGATCTTCTGGGCGGCATACGGCCTGTTCATCTGGATGTACGCCTTTCAGAAAGGACGCTCTGACGCCAAGAAAGCCGTAGCCGTCAGCGAACTAGCCACCGAGGAGGCATTGAACAAATGACATCAACTGCCGTCCTGTTCGTTAATTCACAAGAGCAATTCGAGGGGCAAACGCTTGCTTGCTTCCGGATAACGGACGTGCCGCTGGTTAAGCGTAATGTGATCGACCTCCGGCGGGCCGGTTTTGCGACCATCTTCGTCGTAATGGATGAGCGGACGGCGGAGCTGGAAGCGGTGCTCGACGACATAAGGCGGACGAGTTTTCAGCGATGCACTTTTTCGGACACAGACTGGCGCGATGCGATACGAACGACCTGTGATGACGACGTGCTTGTATTCACATCGGACCGGTTAAGCGAATACCGCTTATTGCACAATTTTGCCACCATGACGCCCGGTAACGGGTTCGATTCGGTGATCGCCGTCGATATAAAGGACATCGATTCTCCGTCTAATGCCGAGAGGCGATTTCATCTGAACGACGGGCAAGTGATTACCGATGAGGAGTTTGCGGCTATTCCGATCGCTCGAGAACTCGGCCTCTATCGGATGCCGGCGGCGGATGTCGCATCGTTCGAGTCGCCAGAACCGGAGTATATTGCGGAGCGTGCCGCGGCGTACCGAAAGAACGGCCGCGTGGAACTCTTCGAAGTAGGTAACGGGTTTGTTGAGAAGATCGAATCGCGCGACAGCGTCCGGCGTGCCGAGCGCCGCCTGATCCGTTACATCTGGAAGTCAACAGACGGCATGTATGCGCGGCGCAATAAGCGCATCCTGAAGCCGATATTGCCCTACATTTTCAAGACGCCGATCACGCCAAATATGGTCTCATTGATCGGTGTGATCGTCAGCATTTATTCAGGCTACCTTTTCTCTCGCGGCGGATATTTTTATGGCGTCGTGGCGGCGCTTGTGACCTATCTGTCAGCGTTGCTCGATCATGTGGACGGTGCGATCGCCCGGATCAAGTCAAAGGAATCCGACTTTGGCGCCCATTTTGATACGTTGTGCGACTATGTGTTCTACGTATCGTTCGGTCTCGGTGTGACAGCTGGGCTTTATCGGGCCAGTGGCAACCCTTTCTACATCTGGTTGGGCGTCGCGGCCCTGTTTGGCACCATCACCAGCCTGATAATGACGAGCTACGCGCGCAATACGAGGGCGACCAATGCCAGCACGTATGCGGCCGAGGCGCACAAGAAATATGAGACACGGTCCCAGGTGACACGCATCGGGCGAAGGATCTATTTTGTTATCCGCCGTCCGGTCGTGCCGTATTTCATCATCTTCTTCTCGATCGTTCATTTGCTCCCGTTCGTCCTCTTTATGACGGCGCTCAGCGCCAACCTCTTCTGGATGTTCCACGTTTATACCAATACACTTTTCAGCCCGGTGAAAAAGCTCAAATCTGACCGCGAATGAGTGATTACAATAATTTTATAAACGGGGCATGGGAAGCATCAGCCTCGGAACAGACCCTTGACAACGTCAATCCGGCAGATACGTCGGACGTGCTTGGCACCGTCAGATCGGCAACCCGCGATGAGGCCCGTCGTGCCGTCGAGGCCGCCGAGGCTGCCCGCCGTGATTGGAAGGCGACTCCGCCGCCGGTTCGAGGCAAGATACTTTTCAGGGCGGCCGGAATCCTTGACGACAACCTCGAGGACCTGGCTCGGATCATGACTCGCGAAGAGGGCAAGACGCTGACCGAGGCCCGCGGCGAAGTGCGGCGCTCGATCAACATCATGGAATATATCGCCGGTGAGGGCCGACGCATTGCGGGCGAGACGATCTACTCTGAACTGCCGTCAAATTTTGCGTACACGATCAAGCAACCGCTCGGCGTAATCGCGTGCATTACGCCGTGGAATTTTCCGGTCGCTATTCCTGTGTGGAAGATCGCGCCCGCACTCGTAGCAGGGAACACGGTCGTTTTTAAGCCAGCGACGGCACTGCCTGCGACCTCGACGCGGCTCGTTGAGATATTTGAGGAGGCAGGCGTTCCGGCGGGTGTCCTGAATTTAGTGATCGGCTCAGGCTCCGAGGCCGGAGACGAGATCGTCGGCCATCCGGCCGTTAGCGGCGTTTCGTTCACGGGATCGAATGATGTCGGCATCAAGCTGTATGAGCAGGTCGCCCGTCGCGGGGCCAAGGCCCTTTGCGAAATGGGAGGCAAGAATCCGATGCTCGTTATGGAGGATGCAGATATAAATCTGGCCGTGGATGCGACCGCGAAAGGGGCGTTCGGAGCGACGGGCCAGCGTTGCTCAGCAACGAGTCGGGCGATAGTTGTCGATTCCATTGCGGATGAATTTGTCGAGAAACTCGTCAAGCGGGCGGACAGCATCGTAGTTGGCAACGGAGCTGACGAGGCTACGCAGATGGGCCCGGTCGTAGATAGACATCAGTACGAGAACGTCCTTCGATACATTGAATCGGGCCGTGAGGACGGCGCCGAGATGCTGTGCGGTGGGGCGATGAATGGCGAGGGGGCAAACGGCTACTTTATTCGTCCGACAGTCTTTGATCGTGTTACGAGCGATATGCGCATCGCCCGCGAAGAGATATTCGGGCCCGTGCTTGCCGTTATGCGCGTGGGCGATTTTGACGAGGCGATGTCGGTGGCAAATGACAGCGAGTACGGCCTGACCTCGGCGATCTTTACTAAGGATAATTCGCGCGTGTTCCGCTTTGTCGATGAGATAGAGACGGGCGTGACGCACATCAACTCCGCGACGGTCGGCGGCGAGGCACACATACCGTTTGGCGGCATCAAAGCAACCGGCGTCGGCAGCCGTGAGCTGGGCTCGATGGCACTGGATTTTTATGTCGATGTTAAGGTCGTTTACGTTGATTACACGGGCGAGAAGCGAACGGCGACGTTCTACTAGTCATGTCGAATTGGATTTGAGGCCATCGAGACGGTATCATTAAAAGTTTGGACTTCCTCAATGCGGCCCGTCCTAGACGGGCGTATTCCGTTAGTAGGTAAAATAAGATGACTAAAGCAAGACAACTGCGTGAACTGCTCGCGACTCGCGAGCCGGTGCTCGTTATCGGGGCACACAACGGCCTGACGGCAAAACTCGGCGAGGAGGCGGGTTTTGACGCCATATGGGCGAGTGGATTCGAGATCTCGGCCTCACATGCTATGCCGGATGCAAATATCTTGACAATGGCTGAGAACCTCGCCATTGCCCGGAGCATGAATGATGCCATCAAGGCCCCGGTCATTGCCGATTGTGACAACGGCTACGGCAACGCGATCAACGTGATGCGAATGGTCGAGGAGTATGAAAAGGCCGGTATTGCCGCCGTGTGTATAGAGGATAATGTCTTCCCAAAGCGGTGCAGCTTCTACGACAGCGTCAAGCGTGAACTTGAATCTGTCGAGGAGTTTGCGGGGAAGATCCGTGCCGCCAAAGAGACGCAGAAGGACCGTGATTTCGTCGTCATCGCCCGCACCGAGGCGTTGATCGCAGGCTGGGGTATGGAAGAGGCGCTCAAGCGCGGCCGTGCATACGCTGACGCCGGTGCTGACCTCGTCCTGATCCACTCAAAGGCAAAGCTGCCGGACGAGATCATTGAATTTGCCAAGCAGTGGGACCGCGAGACGCCGCTCGTGTCCGTTCCGACGACCTACAACACGATCTCTGCTCCTGAACTCGCAGAGAATGGTTTCAAGGCGGTCATTTTTGCCAATCACGGCCTGCGCTCGGCGATCAAGAGCACGCAGGCGACGCTCTCGAAGCTCCGCGAGACACAACGCCTCTCAACGATCGACGAGAATATCGTGCCTATGAAAGAGGTCTATCGGCTGATGGGTGTAGACGAACTGCAGGCCAATGAGGCGCAGTATCTGCCGACGACCTCGCAGAATGTCTCGGCCGTGATCGTTGCGGCGGGCCAGGGCTTTAAGGAGCACCTGATGCCGCTCATCGCCGACCGGCCCAAGTCGATGCTCGAGGTCAAGGGCAAGACCATTCTCCAGCGACAGATAGATTCCCTGATCTCATACGGGGTCCGCAATATCTCTGTCGTTCGCGGCTATAAAAAAGAGATGGTCGATATCGCCGATGTTCGGTACTTTGACAATGACGATTTTGCTAACACGACCGCGCTAGGGTCGTTCTTTACCGCTGAGCAGGTGTTAAAAGGGCGCACACTTCTGCTCTACGGTGACATCGTTTTTGACCGAGGCATCCTCGAACGGCTCCTTCGCTCGGAGGCTGACATAACCGTCGTTGTTGATCACGCTCAGTCGGGTGCCCATGGCTCGCTCAATGGCAGCAGCCCGAGCTACCCGGAAATGATCCAGACTCAGCGGCAGCTTAAGAGCGAGGGGCTCTTCCTGCCGGACGACAGCCTTAACACAGCGCTGAAGGCCGGCCGCAAGCTCGACAAGTCGCACGCCAATGCCGAATTCATCGGCATGGCGCTGTTCTCAGAAGAGGGCATCGAGCAGTTCAAGGCTGCCTATCATGATGCGAAAGCGCGTAATGCGGAAGGGGCGTTTCACGAGGCAGAAACCTTTGACAAAGCCTCGTTTAGCGACATGCTTCAGGAGTTGATCGATCGCGGCATTGCGATATCGTGCCTCGATATCTATAAAGGCTGGGCCGAGGTCGATACGTTTGACGATTACAGGAATATGTGGGTGGAGGTCGAGAATTGAGCCACGGCGAAGACACCGGTCATCTTTATCACGATTTCAAAGCCCAGGGATACGACTTCTTTGTAGGCGTGCCGTGCTCGTTTCTCAAGGGCTTTATCAAAGAGATGGAGGCCGATGAGACAACGGAATTTATTCCCGCAACGCGCGAGGACGTCGCCCTGAGTATCGCCGCCGGTGCCTATATGGCGGGTAAAAAGCCGCTCGTCTATATTCAAAGTTCCGGCCTCGGCCATCTCGTGAATGCGATAACCTCGCTGCTCACGCCCTACGAGATACCGATCCACGTTCTGGTGAGTCTCAGGCGCGCGCCGTTTGAGCATTTTGAGATGTATCGCATCTCGCGCGACCTGCTAAAGCTGATGAATTACGACAATTACACCATCGTCGAGGAGGCCGAACCGAAATGAAGAGGATCGATGCCATCAGGCAGATAATGGAAACGGTCACCGACGAACTCGTGGTTGCGACGACCGGCATGATCGCTCGCGAGGTATTTGTCGCGAAGGATCGAGCGGCTAATTTTTATATGTGCGGCTCGATGGGCTGTGCCTTATCGATCGGCATCGGGCTGGCGATGAATACCGACAGACAGGTGATCGTCATCGATGGCGACGGCGCCGCCCTGATGTCGCTCGGCAGCCTGCCGGTTTCCAAGTATCTCAAGCTCGATAATCTCAAGCACTACATCATCGACAACGGCACCTATGCATCGACGGGCGATCAGCCAACGTGCTCGCACGCCGTTGATTTTGCCGCTATCGGCCACAATGTAGAGGTCATCCACGTGGAGCCGGGCAATGAAAAAGGAACGCCGCGCATTCCCTACGAGCCCGAAGAAATGACACGCCGCTTCCTGAGCGCTGTTGCCGCAAACTAACGTGAAAGCCATCCTTCTGGCCGCCGGACGCTCGACGCGGCTGTATCCGATTACCCTGGCCACGCCGAAATGCCTCTTAGAGGTCGGTGGCCGAACGCTGCTCGAATACCAACTCGACGCGCTCGAAAAATGCGGCGTCGATGAGGTCGTGGTCGTAACGGGATATTGCCGCGAGATGATCGAGGCGAAATTTGCCGAGGTCGGGCCGCGCTATTCGTTTGCGGTCAAGTTTGTCTACAACGAGTTGTTTGCCGAGACGAACAATATCTATTCGCTGTGGACCGCAAAAGACGCTGCACGCGGCAGCGAGTTTCTCGTAATGCACGCTGACGTTCTGTTTCACGCGGACATTTTGGTGAATTGCTGCGAGCAGGCCGGAGACATCGTTCTTGTAGCTGACAAGCATCTGCATGAAGAAACGATGAAGCTAGTCGTCGCAGACGGCCGCGTCACCAGCGTTGGCAAGCATGTTAAGTTTGACGAAGCCTCGGGCACCTTCCTCGGCATCGCGAAGTTCTCATCTCAAGGTGGCGAAGCCATGTTTGACGAGCTTGACCGCGTGATCGAGGCGGGCGAAACGAATGCGTATTTCACCCGTGCCCTGATGGGCCTGATCGCTACCGGTGAGGAGATCGGCGTTAGCTGGACGGAAGGCAAGGCGTGGATCGAGGTTGATTTTCCCGAAGAACTCGAACAGGCGGAGAACGTCCTTCCTCAGATCATTCGGTAGCATGCCTTTTACCGTGATTGGAAATCTGCTCAGTTTTGGCGTTTAATAATTTGGTCTTCTTTCAAGTCCAGATGGCTAAGGTGCGCCGAATATTCATCTTCTTAATACTGACGGCGGCTCTGTCGGTGATTTTTGCAGCCAACACGAGAGCGCAGCGGCGCTTTTATATCTCGCCTGACGACCATACGGATTACTTTTGGGTGGCCGACGACGTGGCATACCGACAGGCATTCCTGTCGATGATCGATTATTACCTCGACAAGATGGACCAGACGGCGGCCAACCCCTCGGACACGCAGATGCGGTGGAATTGCGACGGCAGCCTGTGGATGTGGGAGTACGAGAAGAATCGCACGCCGCAGCAGTTTGAGCGGATGATGTCGCGCGTTCGCGACGGGCATATGAGCGTCGCTCTGAATGCTCTCGTCCTGGTGCAGGGCGGTTCGCCGTCCGAAGCGGTACTGCGCGGCATGTATTATCCGGGCCTGATCGAGCGACGGCACAATGTAAAATTTCCTCTCGCGATCGCGATGGAGGGCCAGACAATGCCCTACGGCTTGACCTCGCTCTGGGCAGGATCGGGCGCAAAGTATAGCTGGAAGGGCGTCTGCAACTGCGCGACACATGTTTCAGGCCTTGAGAACCGTGACCGCGAGATCTATTACTCAGGGGGACGCGACGATAGCAGGATATTAATGAAATGGAACTCGCTATTCGTCGGTAACCAGCATTTTGGCGGCTATGCCGAGGCGTTCAATCCGATGGCGGCGATCACGTTTGCCGAGACGAATTCGAATTTTCAATCGCGGTATCCGTTCGCTGCGGTCGCCGCGTTCGGGCGCGGTTGGGACGAACTCGAATACAAGAGCGATGAGTTCGTGACCGTCGCACAGCAGAATTCGAATGCCAACCGTCGCATCATCGTCTCGAACCAGGAAGATTTCTTTCGAGATTTTGAGAAGTCGTTCGGCGACGGACTCGAAACTCATGCCGCTGCCTACGGCAATGAATGGGACGCTCTGACAGCGTCACTGGCGGAGGTCTCGGCCCGCGTGAAACGCTCGACCGAGAAGCTGCGGACAGCCGAGGCGATGGCGACGCTCGTATCATTGAATCAGCCGTCATTCATGACATCTCGCGTCGCCGCCCGCGACAAGGCGATGCTCGACATGGGCCTCTACTTTGAGCATGACTGGACCGCCGACGGTGCGATCCCGCGCGCAACGCGGGCTAACTGGAACCGCCAGGTCGAGGGTGAGATAACGGCATACGTCGATAAGCTGTACGAAGACGCGCGATTCGAGATGGCAAAGCAGATCTCACGCGACGGACAGTTTCAGCGGTTCTACGTCTTCAACCCGCTGAACTGGACGAGGACCGACTTCGCTGATGTGCCGTTTCGCGGCAACTACAAGGCCCGCGTGATCGATGTCTCGACAGGGCAGGAGGTTCCGTCGCAGGTTGTGAGGACGGGCAATCAGCTGACCCTTCGCGTGCTTGCGTCGAACGTCCCGTCCGTGGGCTATAAGGTCTTTGAGATCCGCGAAGGTGCAGCGGCGGAGTTTTCCGGCGGCCCGACGGCGGTTGCATCAACGATCGAGAACGCAAACTATCGTGTCACGGTCGCAGGCGACGGTGCGATCACGAGCATCGTGGATAAAACGAGAGGGAATCGCGAGCTTGTTCGCAACATCGGCGGCCGCGTGGTCAATGACCTCGGCGGCAACCGAGCGGGCGCCGTTGTCATCGAGAACGCCGGGCCAGTCAGCGTTACTCTGCGTGCGACCTCTGCCAGCCCTATCGCTCACACGACGCGGGTCACGCTCTATCGAGATGTTGACCGAGTCGATGTGCAGAATGAGATCACGGCGAATTTTGGCGATGTAAAGACGTGGGCATACTCATTTGATATCAATACGCCGGACGTGTGGCACGAGGAGGTCGGCGCGGTCATTCGCGCGAAGCTGCTCGCAAACGGCGGCCATTACAGCCCGCGAAATGCGCGTTACGATTGGTTGACGATGAACCATTTTGCCGACATGACCGATGGTACGGGCGGCTTTGGCATTACGCTCTCCAACTGGGACAACCAGTTCATGCGGCTCGGAGCGAGCAGCATATCGACGCTCGATACCACGACGCCGCAGCTAAATGTCCTCGCCGGCGGCCAAACCGACGGCAGCAGCCTCGGCATTCCAGGCCAGGGCGGCGACCGGTATTTCAAGCAGCGGTTTGCCCTTCGGACGCACGGCGCATTTGATCAGACGGCGTCGATGAAGTTCTCACTCGAACATCAAAATCCGCTCATCGCGACCATGATCGACGGCCTCGGAACACGGACAAGGCCATATCCGGCCAGTAGTTTCTCATTCCTGAATATCTCGGATCCCAAGGTCCTGCTCTGGGCGCTGAAGCCCGCCGAGGATGGCATCAGCCGCGGTATAGTCGTTCGCGTGTGGAACCAGTCTAATTCACCGCTCGGCTACACGCTCAGCCTTTCGCAACCGATCACCTCGGCTGAGCGGCTCACCCATATCGAGACGACGCTCTCACCGGCAACGGTCGTGTCGGGCCAGTTGAGCGCGACGATCAACCAACAGCAGATTCAGACGCACCTGTTCCGATTGAACGCCGCGAAAGGCCACTAGGGAATAACATCTGCGGCTGAATTCAAATCAGGCTTAATAGGCGTTGAAGACCCGCTTCAACTTTTGCCCCAATATGAACACGCAATACGCGGCGGCCGCGGTCGATGAGGACTTGGAGATCACCTCGAGCCTGGGCGGCTTTGACGACGCCGAACGTGTATTTCTGCCCGGGCACGGGCAAATCGGCACTGTCGTCGGATGTTATCTGGAGAAATACGCCGTTGTTTGCCCCACCCTTGTAGGCTTGGCCGGTCGAGTGCAGGAACCGCGGGCCAAAGCCGAGACAGGTGGCAACGCGATGCGAATCAAGGACCTTTTCGCGGAATGCCTGAAGCAGGGATTCGTGTTCGGCGGTCATCTCGATAAAGGCGAGCAGAGCGAAGTAATCATTAGGCTCGATATTGTCGAGATGGGCGTTGAGTATCGCCGTGGCGGTCGGTTCGCTGACGGTCGCGGTCAGATCGGCGGCATATTGGTCGCTTGCAAAGAACGATAGTCCGTCCCCCTCGAAGAACGGTGATTCATCGGGCAGTTTCCCGCTCTGCTCGTATTCGTCTGTGATCTTTCGGGCCTCGATCTTTGCGGATTCGACGTCGGGTTGGTTGAACGGGTTGATGCCCATCACAGCACCGGCGACGGCGGTGGCGAATTCCCATCGGAAGAATTCCTGGCCGAGCGTATCGGTCGCTGGTGTTTCGATCTGTATGACCGGATGACCGGCGGCGACGAGCTCTCGTGCGTCATCGGCAAAGCGGTCGTCGCCTGTTAGGGTGATGTATGCGAACAGGCGGTCATCGCCGTAGACGTCTGACAAGCTAAAGCTTGAACTCAGAACAGGTTCGCGGTCGACCGGGATGATCGCGACGCCGTTCTTACCTGTCGATTCGGCTACGAGCTGTTCCATCCATGCGCCGAGGTCGTAGATCTCGGGTGAGGTGAAGATGGTTAGTTTGTCGCGGCCGTGGCGGTGGCAAATGCCGAGTATCAGACCGAGTAGAGCCGCGGGATTCGAGGGCGAATCTTCCGCGTCGGTGCCCTTACTGCGCGTGGGCTTCTGCAACGGGTTGCGGCACGCTTCGATCATCGACTTTGTTTCCTTCAAGAACTGCTCTACATCGAGCCCCATCGAGGCGGCGGCGACCATACCGAAGGCCGACAAGGCTGAGAAGCGGCCGCCGATCTCGGGCTTGCCGTAAAAGATGTGGCGAAACCCATCGTCGCGGGCGACTTGCTCCATCTTTGAGCCGGGATCGGTGATGGCGATGAACTGCTTTCCGGCCTGCTCGCGTCCAACGCGCGTTGCGAGGAGCTCGAAGAAATACTGCTTGAAACAGTTCGGCTCCAGCGTCGAGCCCGATTTACTCGCAACAATGAACAGAGTCCTTTCCAGATCAAGCTTGTTTTCGACCGTCTTGACTTGAGCGGGAACTGTCGAATCAAGGATATGAAAATGCGTCTTGCCAAACGTAATCGCCAGCACCTCAGGGCACAGCGACGAGCCGCCCATGCCCATCAGGAGGACGTCTGTAAGACCGGCGCCGTCGATATCGGCCGTCAGCTCACGATATTTCGCGAGATCGGCCAATTCCTCATCGACAATATCGAGCCAGCCGAGCCATTTGGCCTCGTCATCGCCGGTCCAGATCGAGGCGTCCTTGTTCCAGATGCGAGTGATCTTGTCGGCGGCCTGCCAGGCGGCGACCTCGGTCGTGAGGGCCTCGTGTATCGACGCGGGCAGCCTGTAGTCGAATGTATTCAATTCCATAGGGCAATTCTTACGCAAGATGCCGCATCAGGCAATCTGACCGGCCGTTCCGGAACGTTCCGCCGTGTTCCGTCCGTGTTCCACTATGTGGCGGAACGCTGTAACTGTTGACAGCAAACACAGTTACAGTAGTTTTTTGCGCGTGTTCCGCGGATCTCGCGCAAAAATATGATTTGTACGACACGTGTATTACTGAGCGGCCAGACGCCGATTGTGTCGCGATGTTGCACATGTGCAAGAGCGTAGCACAAAAGGCCGTAAAAATCAAGAACTTTTCAAGCAGCCATTGTCCTAATGAGCTGGATCAGGCCTGTTTTTGAATGTAGCTAATAGCTATTAGCTGATAGCTATTAGCTGCCTCTCCGGCAAGAGGGTCGCGGCAGACGGCCCGCATCTGTTAGAATCACCGCCATGAAACACATGTTAGCGGCTCTTGCTCTTGCTCTATTTGCCGGCGGACTCGCCTATGCCCAGCCCTGCGCAAAGGAGGCGAAAGAGGTCAAACCGCCCCTGTCTGACGAGACGAGACTTGAGTATTCACAAAAACTCGAACGAGCAGGGATAGAATATGCCACGAAACCGACGGCCGATAATCTTATATGGTTCGCACGACGCAAGGGCTATCTTGGACATTACAAGGACGCGGTCGAGGTACTTACGATCGGTATTTCCAAATTTCCGAATGACGCGAGGCTCTACCGTCATCGCGGGCATCGGTACATCACCCTCCGTTGCTTCGATGCCGCCATTGCAGATCTTGAAAAGGCCGCGAAGCTCGTAAAAGGCAAACCCGACGAGGTTGAGCCCGACGGATTGCCAAATGCTCAGAACGTCCCGACCAGCACACTGCAATCTAACATCTGGTATCACCTCGGCCTCGCGTATTACCTCAAGGGTGATCTCAAGCGAGCAATCAATGCCTACAAGGAATGTCTCAAGGTCTCGACCAATCCGGACATGCTCGCCGCGACCTCGCATTGGTATTACATGACGCTCAGGCGGACCGACAATTTTAGAGAAGCGGAGAAAGTGCTCGAACCGATCAATGGCGATTTCGAGGTGATCGAGAATGACGACTATCTCAAACTGCTCCGCCTCTATCGCGGCGAGGTCCGGCCCGAGATGCTGCTTGAGATGCTCGACGACAAGGCCGATACGCTCGCCAATGCGTCACTAGGCTACGGCGTCGGTAACTGGTATCTCTACAACCGCGACAGCATCCGAGCGCGGCAGATCTTTCGAAAGATCGTGAACGGCAACCAATGGGCGAGCTTTGGTTACATCGCCGCCGAAAAGGAACTAGAGCGTCTCGAGAAGCTTTGACAATTCCCGTTTGAGGAGCTTGCCCGTAGGGCCTTTGGGAATGTCCGGTACGAAATGGACTGTCTTGGGGCATTTGTAGTCGGCGAGATGTTCACGGCAAAAGGCCGTCAGATCGTCGGCGGTGGCGGTTGCATTGGCCTTCAGCACTATAAACGCCGCTACTTCTTCTCCGTAAAGCTTGTCGGGGACGCCGACGCATGCGGCGGCCGCAACCGCCGGATGCCGATACAGAACGTCATCGATCTCACGCGGGTAGATATTCTCGCCGCCGCGGATGATCATGTCGGATTTGCGGTCCGCGATGTAGTAGAAGCCGTCTGCGTCGCGATATCCGATGTCGCCTGTGTGAAACCAGCCGCCGCGAAAGGCCTCAGCCGTTGCCTTTTCATTCATGAAATAGCCCTTGAAGATATTCGCTCCGCGCATCACGATCTCGCCAAGCTCGCCGTCAGGGACCTCAATATTGTCGTCATCAACTACTTTCATTTCGTTGCCTATCGGCAAACCGCAAGAGCCCGGGCGGCGATCTTCGTTCGGCGGATTGAACGTCGACCGGCACGTCGATTCCGACAGGCCGTAGCCTTCGATAACGAGAACGCCGAAGGTTTGCTCAAATTTCGCTAATACCTCGACGGGCACCGGTGCGGAGCCACACATGGCGAAACGGAGCGAGTCGGAACCGCCTGCGTGAGCGGGCGGCCAGTTGGTAGAATCTGGCGCCGGGAACTGGCCGCCCCCTGACGGAGGCGGTTCTGACTTTGCGAGGAGCATCGACAGCATTGTCGCGACCGAGCCAAACGACGTAATCTGATATTTTTCGATGATGTCCCAAAATCGTGAAGCAGAGAATTTCGGCGCGATGACGGTTGAGCCGCCTGCGTAGAGAGCGGATATCGTAGTAACCGAGACGGCGTTCATATGGAAAAGCGGCATCACGGTCAGCAGCCGGTCATCGGGGCCAAAGCCCATCCATTCGGCGATCTGGCGGGCGTTGGCGATCAGGTTGCCGTGGGTGAGAAGACAGCCCTTTGGCTTGCCGGTGGTCCCGGAGGTGTAGATGATGATAGCGTCGTCGTCGGTTTGGATATCGACAGGTTCGAGATCGTCGGCAAATGTTCCGGTTGCGGTTTTTACGTCGTCAAATAGGACTATCGGCGGCAGAGCCGTTTCGGGTAGGCCCTGTGTTGTGATCGTTGAGCCCTTACTGACGTGCGGGCTTCGGACATGCTCGCCGTCAACAAGCAGTAGTTTCGATCCGGAGTTATTGACGATCCATGCAATCTCTTCGGCCTTGAGAAGGGAATTGACCGGCCCCGCGATGGCGCCGATCGTCCAGCATGCGAAGTACGCGATGATGTATTCGGGTGAATTTGTAAGCAACAGACTGACAACATCGCCCTTGCGAATACCATTTGCGCGGAGCATATTTGCTGTTTGGCCGACGGCTCGATCAAAGTTTCGATATGTCCACGACCGGTCGTCCTCCGCAGCAAAAAGGAAGGGCTTGTCACCATGCTGTAAGACACGGGTTTCCAACAGTTTGCGGACATTCTCTTTGCGTTCGGCCACTGCTTTTTATAAGATTAACATGTAATCAAGGGGTCCAGCATAGGCCTTTCTCCTCACCATGGCGGGCTGATCCGACATTAATCCTGTTTTGGCAATTTACGGGGACATCGCCTCTCCGTCGATATTGCTGAACTCTAATTTTGTGAATTATGCGACAAGTTTCAATAGCACTTTCTTTCATTATCCTTACGACCGCGGCAAGCCAAGTATGCGCCCAAGCCTACGGAAAGCTGGCAGATGACACGATCAAATACGTCAAGGCCGGAACATTCGGTAAGCCCGACGTGGCCAAGAAGACCGAGAAACTGGCCATCGGCCAGGTACGCGTGCACTTCAAGACCGTGACCTCACGAGCAGCGGCAAACGGCCGCAATGCGGCTGACGTGACCGTGTATCTAGACAGTGACCTCACGACCGGCGATCTCGAAGAGATCACGAATGAGTTTTACCGATCGCTGACGGCTAGTCTAAACAAGATCGGTATCGCGACAACATCGTTCGACGCCGTTAAGACGGCGGAATATTACCTAGACCGTCTCGCGAAACGTGCCGACGACAAGAATGCCGATTACGACGGCAAGAATGGCCAGGCTTGGGTGTCAGTGAATGCCCATGACGGGCCCGTGCTGTTTCGCTGGCGTCCGCAGGGCACGCCGGAGATCGTAGGCTTTGGCCAGCTCAAGAAGATGGCCAAGACGGGCGAGACAGCCGGTGGCGACCTGATGATGATCGACGTCGTACTGGATTTTGCGTCGATAATGCTTTCAGCAGACATCAAGCAGGATCGGCAGGGTTGGTTCTACGGCGACCCCTATTTTCATGCCGATTACAGCATTGGCGGGTTGATGAATGTGCCGGAAAGCTACGTTTTCATGGTCAATGCCAAGAACAAGTTTGACACGTATCGGAGTGAGCTGCCGGTGGCCGAGCGGTTCGGCTTTGCCGACAAGCCGCGAGAGGACGCGAGCAAGGCGGCATACAGCACGGCGAAATACTTTAACGGCGAGCGACACTCTTTCACGCCGCTCGTGATCACGGCAAAACGAGACCTGTACAAGCTTGCGGCGAAAAAGGTTCTTGCCAGATATGCCGACATTCTTGCGGAGAAATTCCGCGTTCTTCGCAGCGGTGAAAAACCGTCTGACAAACTCGTTGCGGACAAACCGCAGGACAACACAACCTTGCAGCAGGTCACCGAGCAGGCGAAGAAGAATAACGACACGACACCGATCACCACCGGAGAGATAACGGCGGCTGCGGCAGACGCTGAGAAGCAGGGCAAATATCAACTTGCAGCGGATTATTACGCCCAGTTGATCAAGCTCGATCCGAAGAGTGCCGATCACTATTTCGCACGCGGAGCATTGTTGCTAAATCATCTCGGAAGGCCGAAGGACGCGATCAAAGACTTTGACCAAGTTATAAAGCTCAGCCCGAACGAGGCCCTCGCCTACTACAATCGCGGCACGGCCTATGTAAAGACCGAAGACTGGAAGAAAGCGAAAAAGGACTTTGACCTTGCGATATCAGGGCGGCCGGATTACGTCGATGCATATCTTAACCGCGGGATCGCACTGATCTACCTAAAGGACCTCGATGCGGCGCTGGCTGATTTCGAACGTGGGATACAACTAAATCCCCGGATCCCAAATCTATACCGTGCGAGGGCGCTGATCTATAAGTCGAAGGGTAATGCCGCGCTCGCGGCTGCCGACGAACTACGGGCCGCGCAGCTCGAGAAGGGAAGATACTGATGAGATTCAAGCAGGCCATTGCGATCGGATTTGTGATAACCGGCACCGTCATTGGGATCAGCGGGCAGACGGCCGAGCAGCATCTGCAGAAGTGTGATGCGAGTTTTGAAAAAGGCAAATATTCTGACGCTTTAACAGAATGCACCAAGGCTCTTGAAGCAAAGCCCGGTTTCGAGGAGGCTCTGATCACGCGTGCCGGAACCTACAAGACCCTGCGGAATTATCCGGCGGCGATCGCAGATTACACCGAACTGATCCGCGTTTCTAACGGGATGGCGATGGCATATTTCTATCGTGCGGGCCTGTACGCGAAGACGGGGCGGAACAACGAGGCCGTCGCTGACCTGACATCATCGATCACGAAGGATCCAAAGGGCCTCTTCGCTGCACGTTCTTACTATGAACGCGGCCTGATCTACGACAAACTCGGTAAGAGCGATGCGGCCCAGGCTGACTATTGGTCGGCGGTCAAGATTAAGCCGGACTACGCTCAGGCAAAGGCGAAGATCAAATATCCGTTCGGCGACAAGACCTTGACCGAAGCGGCGAATGACATCGTCCCGGGTGTGAACGCACCTGACAATATACAGCCTGCAAAGCCAACTCCGTCTCCGGTCGCGACCGCAAAGGCAATACCATCTGTTTTGCCAAAGATCGTGCCTGCCGGTGTTCCTGCGGCCTGGAAGCGAATGGTATTGACCGGAACGGGATTAAGCGTCGCGTCGCCCGTACCGTATGTACTCAAGGTGGACAAGCCCGATCCGGGGCTTGAAAAGATGACGGCACGTGTTCGCTGGGAAATGTTGGACGGCAGCCTGTGGGCGACCGTTCAGTATCTAAAATGGGATCAGGGATTCACAACAATTCGCCAGACTCTCGAAAGTATGGTAGATATAGTTTTCGAAGATCCAACGGCGGGTGCGAAGTTCATAAAAGATACGACATTTCTTGGCGAACCTGCCGCAGTCATCGATCAAGAGCGTTACAATTCGTACAGCAAGAAACAGGTCAGGCAAAAGATGATCAACTTCGGCACGGCAAATACCTACGTGACACTCAACTTTGTTCACGATGCGGGTGACAAGGCAGCGGCGGCAAAGGTCGAGCAGATCATCGCGTCATTCAAAAAAGAGGGCGAAATCGCCGTCGACGTGCCGAAACTTCCTCCGGCGATCTGGAAGACCTTTAATTTTGGAGGGCTGCTATTCGACTTTCCTGCCCAAGTAGCCGAAGGCCCATGCGGCCAGTCTGCCACTTCAAAGGGACAGACCGTTTGCGGGTCTTGGGGCGATAAGGACAAGGAGAATCTCACCATCGATGTCTCATATCGCAACTACGGCGGCCTCACCGCTCCTGAGGTGAAGAAGTTTGCGGCCGATTATCTGGACTCTATGAAGCAGATAATGGCCAAAGATACGAGCTGGAAGGAGTTTAAGAACGAGCCGTATCCGATCAACGCCGGAGAGGCCGTCAAGATCTCGGCCACACAGGCTTACGATGGAACGAATATCATTTTCGTCGCTCGCGGAACAGAGCGGTGGCAGGTGCGAGTTTGGCACTTTAATCGCTGGGACGGTGTGCGCGATGCGCACAAGCGTATTGTAGCTTCCATAAAATTCAAACAGTAGTTTTGGATATCAAAGGACATTCGGCTTCTATGAAAAGTCTTCTTCTTCGATCTGCTGCCGCTATTTTTGCGCTCGTCTTCGTATGTAGCGCGCAAACGGCGACCCCGACACCCACGGCGATGCCGGTTTACAAGACATACGCTGACGCAATCGCTGCCGGTAAGGCGGCTGTAGAGAAGAATACTTTTCCCGCTGCCGAGGCGGCCTATGATCAGGCGGTCAGCCTCGCGTCGAACGACGATCAGCGATATGACGCACTCGTAAAACGGGGCGGTGCACTCGAGAAGGTCATCCGTACCGTCACCACACGCACTGGAAAATACGGCGGGACGACAAAGACGCTTGTATCGTTTCCGGAGGCTGTCGCCGCCTATCGCAAGGCCGCAGACCTCGCGGGCATTACCGTCGAGAAAAAGGCCGAGGCGATGATGCTGATCGGTGATATCTATTCGAGTACTTACAAGAGCGAGTATTTACCGAAACCGTTGTCCGGAGGCAAGGGCTGGAAAGAGACGGCCCGCGACGAATTTACCAAGATCATCAACCTGCCGGGCATCTCGGGCAATATGAAGGCCCGAGCTCTTAACGCTCGGGCAAACGCGTATAGCACAAATAAGATGTTTGGCCGATTCGATGACCAACAGGTCCAGGCGGCGGCGAAGGACTTGGATGCAGCGATCAAGACGGAGAAGGCCTCGGACAAGATCAAGGCCGACGCGCTCAAAGACCTTGCTGAACTCGGAAAGCGGATCAGTGACGTGAGTACGTATTTTGGCGCCAACGAGATGATCACAAAGCTTCCCGCAGCCGAACCAGAACAAAAGATCGACGCCTACGATACTCTTGCTGTCCTGTATATCGACAACGCGAAACTCACCGAGGCCCGCAAGGCTGCAAACGACGGATTGGCCGTGCCTAAAGCTGCACCGGCGGACCGTGCAAAGCTCTATCAAGACCTTGCGGTAACGCAGCTCATCGACCCCGCGAACAAGAGTGCGGACGGGCAAAAAGCCCTCAAGCTAGCGAATGCTGAGCTTGATAAAGCCGTTAAGGCCCGCGAACTCAAGCCGACTGATCGGGCCAAGATATTGATATCGTTTGGCGAATACTTCCAGATGATAAACGCTCCGTGGCGAGTCGAAATGGCTGTCGCCCAGTATCAAAAGGTGCTTGCCCTTAAAGGCCTAACGAACAAGGAACTTGCCATGGCACAATACGGCATCGGCGAGGCATACCGACTGGCGGGCAAGAAAGCTGAGGCAATCGCCGCCTACGAAAAAGTAAGCAGCGAGAACGGGCAATATCACAACTACGCCCGGCAGCGCATCACGGAGGTCAACTCCCCCGCGAAGACCCCAAAGTAGGCGAGCCCGACGATAAATTCCAATCTCGATAGCAACGAAACGTGCAAAAATGGAGTAGAATTGACTACCGTTTTTGTCATATTTCGTGTTTTTGTGAGCAAAGATTATGAGTCAAGCAGAACAGAGATCGTCGCTGAAGAGTGCGATTGAGAAACATCGTGAGTTCCTTTTTCCGGCCGTGCATATGTATTACCAGGAGCCGATTGCCATCGTTCGCGGTGAGGGCGAGAAGGTGTGGGACGACGCCGGCAACGAGTATCTCGATTGCTTTGGCGGAGTCCTGACGGTGAGCCTTGGCCACGGCGAGCCGCGCGTTAACAAGGCATGGATCGATCAGGTGAACACATTTGCACACGGTTCGACGCTCTACGCCAACGGGCCGCAGGGCGACCTGGCGGAGAAGCTGGCTGAGATAACGCCGGGCAAGCTGAAGAGGTCGTTCTTCACCAACAGCGGCACTGAGGCTGACGATACGGCCGTGCTTGCGGCAAAGCTCGCAACGGGCCGCCACGAGATAGTCGTGCTCAGGCACAGCTACGCCGGCCGCTCGGCGACGGCGCTCTCGACGGTCGGACAGTCAAACTGGAAGCCGATCGGCTCGCAGATGGCGGGATTTGTTCATGCCCACGCACCATATTGTTACCGCTGTCCGTTCAATGCGACGCCCGATAATTGCGGCCTCGCGTGCGCGAACGACGTTGAGGAACTGATCAAGACCACGACGACGGGCGAGATCGCGGCGTTTATGTCCGAGACGATCCTCGGCGCCGGCGGATTCATCGTGCCGCCAAAGGATTACTTCAAACGGGTCCACGAGATCACGAAGGCTCACGGCGGCCTCTTTATTTCTGACGAGGTTCAGACTGCGTGGGGCCGCACGGGCGACAAATGGTTCGGTATCGAACACTACGGCGTTGAGCCCGATATGATCACATCTGCCAAGGGCATGGGCAACGGTGTGCCCATCGGCTGGACGATAGCGACCGAGGAGGTCGCGAACGCGTTTCCGGGCCTTACGTTCTCGACCTTCGGCGGAAATCCTGTCTCGACCGCCGTCGGCCTTGCCGTTATAAAAGTGATCGAGGAAGACGACCTCCGCACAAACTGCCGCGTGGTCGGCGACTATTTCCACGACCGTCTGCTCGAACTCCAGCAGAAATACCCCATAATCGGCGATGTTCGCGGAATGGGCATCATGCAGGCCATCGAACTCGTGAAAGACCCAAAAACCAAAGAGCCAAATCCCGAAGCTGTCCTGAAAGTCTTTGAAGAGACAAAACGCCGTGGCGTCCTCATCGGCAAAGGCGGCCTCTACGGCAATGTCATCCGCACCGGAATGATGCTGAATACGACAACAGACACAGTTGATCGGCTTGTCGAGGCATTAGATGCGGGGTTTTCTCTTTGCTAGTTGTCGTGTCGAATATCGAAAATGGTAACTTGAACTGATGATCAGAAATTTTCTTATTTCTATTGCGTTGATGTCGGTGCTCGCAGTCGTTGCTAATGCACAGAAGGCGGCGACGACAAATGGAATTGTCGGTAAGGACCATTATGTTTCAAGCAATGGTTTGAAGGTTTATCTGTGGGAGAAATACCACAAGGATTTTTCGAAGACTCTCGCGAAGACTAAGAAGATCGTGCTGTTGGTTCACGGAGCAACGTGGACGGGACGGCCGGATTTTGACTTGCAGATACGCGACTATTCGCTGATGGATTTTCTCGCCAGGAACGGCTATGACGTCTGGGCGATCGACATTCACGGCTACGGCAGGTCGGAAAAGACCGACAAGGATTGGTCGGACACGTCGTCGGCCGCCGGCGATATTGGCGCGGCTGTCGAATACATCACAAAGCTCCGCGGTGTCGAGAAAATGAATATCCTCGGCTGGTCGTGGGGAACGCAGACAACCGGCCTTTTCACGATGCGGCATCCGGAAAAGGTAGAAAAGCTGATCCTGTTCGCGATGGCATGGAAGCCGCCGCCGGGAATGAGACTTCCCGCGCCGCCAACCGAACAATACCGCAAGACTGACGAAGCCGGTGCGAGGTCGGATTTTATTCCCGGGCAATTTGAGCCCGATGTTGTTGACCTGTATGTCAAAGAAGCCCTGAAAGAAGTACCGAAAGCCCCGAACGGCGTGAGAGTCGATATGCTGACCAAACTGCCGCTTATAGACCCTGCTGCGATTAAGGTTCCTACGCTAATTATTCGTCCTGAAAAGGATTTCCTGGGTACCGAAGCACAAACGCTGGAATTTTTTGAAAAGCTCGGAACCAATTACAAAAGCTACGCCTTTCTTCCCGACGGCGGCCACGCAATTTTGCTTGAGAAGAACTACAGAAAGTTTCAAAATGTGGTGCTCGGATTCCTGAATCAACCTTAACTCAGCTGCGAATATGAAACGCTGCCCTGAATGCCGGCGAAACTACGCCGACGACACTCTGCTCTACTGTCTCGAAGATGGAGCTGCGCTTGTCCAGGGTTCCGTACCGTCGCCCGATGAACCAGCCACGGCGATCCTGTCAGACCGAGCGGCGTCAGCGGGCGGCCAGTTCGATGAGGCAAAGACCCGTCCGTTTATCCACACGACCGAAGCGGCGGCGGAGCCACAAAAAAGTATTGGTGAGGCTTCGGAAAAGCGGAGCCTTTCCGCAAATAGGGCGGCGAAGCCGCTGTTGACTGCGTTGGGGTTGGCGGTGATCGTGCTTGGCGGGTTTTTTGGCTATCGATACTTTGCTTCAAACACCAAACAGATCGAATCTATCGCTGTAATGCCTTTTGTCAATGAAAGCGGCAATGCGGATGTCGAATACCTGAGTGACGGTATGACCGAGACACTGATAAGCAGCTTGTCCCAACTGCCAAATTTAAACGTCAAGCCTCGATCTTCTGTGTTTCGTTACAAAGGCAAGGAGACCGATCCGCAGACTATCGGCAAAGAGCTGAATGTTCAGGCGATCTTGAACGGGCGCGTGGTGCAGCGTGGGCAGGACATCTCACTCTTTGTCGAGTTGATAGATATTTCGCTGGATAAAGTTGTTTGGAGCGAGACCTACAACCGCAAGCAGTCGGATCTTGTCACGCTTCAGGCGGACATTGCCCGCGACGTGTCGGTCAAGATCAAAAACAAACTTACAGGCGAAGATGTAACGAAGGTAACCAAAACTTACACGACTAATCCGGAAGCGTACCAACTCTATCTCAAAGGCAATTTTTATCTGTCAAAATACACAGAAGACGGTTACAAGAAGGGCATTGAATTTTATCAACAAGCAATTGCCATTGACCCGAACTATACGCTGGCATACGTGGGCATGGCGAACGCTTACGCATTTTCAAGTGGATACTATTTGCCTGCCACCGAGGCAGAGTCAAAGACGATTCCAGCGACGATAAAGGCACTTGAATTGGACGATACGCTTGCCGAGGCCCACTATCTACGTGGGAGAAGTGCGTTCTGGTACGAGTGGGATTGGGCGTCGGCCGAAAAACATTGGAAGCGAGCCAACGAACTTGATCTGGCATATCCCGTTTATTATCCGGTGTATCTTTCAGCGATGGGCAGGCTGGAGGAATCCGTCAAAGCACAGGAAGTTGTGATGCAGCGAACGCCGCTCGACTTGCTCGCAAACCTGGACATGGCGGGTAACTTGTTGGCGGCGGGCATGTACGACCGGTCGATCGAACAGAGTCGAAAAGCGCTTGAGATAGACCCTGATTATTGGGGGTCTTATCAAACTCTGGGCTTGGCATATGGGCGGAAGAAACAATATCCGGAAGCTATTGCGGCTCTTGAAAAGGCTCGCTTGGTAGATGCAAATCCGTCAAGTTTGGGATACCTCGGTTTTGTCTATGCTATGGCGGGAAAACAAGCGGAAGCCAAAAAAGTGCTGGAAGAATTGAAGGAATTATCAAAGCATCGATACGTTTCTCCATACAACATCGCCTGCGTTTACGCCGGACTAAATGACAAAGATCAGGCCTTTGAGTGGCTTGAACGGGGATATACGGAACGCACCTTTTATATGGTGCTGCTAAAGACGGAGATCACTCTGGATAATTTGCGCAACGACCCGCGATTCAAAGATCTGTTGAAACGGATGAATCTGCCGGAATGAATCATCAGGAAAATCGGGGGAGGTTTACAATGGGACTGAGAATTATGAAATTACTCGTAAGGTTTGAAGTGTGGAATCGCAAAACGTCCGTACTTGGTATTACGGCGTTGAAAAGCATGGATTCGTATATGTGAACACCGAATTCATTGAAGTACCGTAATTAGTGAAAATACAGTACTCAAAAACAGACGATTTAATATGCGTTCACATCATCCACGCCCCGGCGGCGGCCCTTGGTGGCGATTCGAATTGGCTGCTTGACGGCGCCAGCCATAGAGGGATTGATCCTGACGAAGTCGGCGACTGGACGGTAAATTTAGTCATTGAAAAAAAGATATGAGCACTCTAATCAAGAACGGGCGAGTTGTGACCGCGGGTGACGACTATGTCGCCGATATCTTCATCAACGGCGATGCGGTGACCACAATTGGGAAATCGCTGCTGGGGGATTGATCGCAGCTTGCGGTTTACCGTCTAAATCGCGCTGTCTTGAGTTAGAATAATCCTATGAGAACGCCCGAAGAGAAACTGCTAAACCCGCGTCCCGGAAGCAAGATCGCCGAGGCGAGGGACTACGGCATCGATCTTACGCTGTTGGTCTCGAACCTGCGTCTGACCCCGGAAGAACGGTTGCGAAAGAATGATGACATCAATAATGGTTTAGATGTCCTTGCCGATGCAATCCGTAAAGCGAAAGCAAAGAAGAATAAATGAGCCTGTTGGTCGAAGCCATCATTACACTTGCACAACATCGTGTTGATTTTGTTGTCGTTGGCGGTATGGCGATTCGTAGTCATGGTTCTTCTTACCTGACACAAGACCTAGACATTTGTTACTCCCGCGAAAGAGAGAATCTAAAAAAAATAGCTGAAGCCTTAGCGCCATTTGAGCCAAGGCCGAGAGGAATTCCTGATGATCTCCCATTCGTCTGGGATGTGGCAACGTTGTACAACGGGACAAATTTTACGTTTGACACCACTCTTGGAAACATTGATCTGCTGGGCGAGGTAAAGGGCGTTGGAACCTATCTCGATGCGGTCAACGACAGTGTTATCGTCGATATTGATGGGAACGAGGTTAGAATCCTCTCGATTGATGGCCTGATCCGTGCGAAAACCGAAGCTGGCCGCGAGAAAGATACTCCAGGGCTTAAGGAACTATACGCGCTTAAACAAGCATTCTCGGACGAAGACTGAGTTTATGAGAACCTTGATCAAAAACGGACGAGTGGTCACTGCGGTTGACGATTACATCGCCGACATCTTTATCGATGGCGAGACGGTGACGACTATTGGCAAGTCCCTCGATGTCGAGGCCGATGTCGTTATCGACGCATCGGGCAAGCTTGTCATTCCCGGCGGGATCGATCCGCATACGCATATGGAATTGCCGTTTGGCGGGACTCAAAGCTCCGACGATTTTTTTACCGGTACGCGGGCGGCTGCCCATGGCGGGACGACGACGATCATTGATTTTGCGGTGCAGACGAAGGGCGAATCAATGACTGCGGGTGTCGATGCGTGGCGTAAGAAGGCGGAAGGGAAGACTTGCATCGACTATGGTTTTCATCTGATCACGACCGAGTTTGAGGACGGCAGCGAGAAAGAGATGTATTCGCTGATGGACGAAGGCATCACTTCGTTCAAGCTGTTCATGGCGTATCCGGGCGTGTTTTTGGCGGACGATGCGACGATATTTCGGGCAATGTCTGCGGCGGGAAACAGCGGCGGCCTCATCTGTATGCACGCCGAAAATGGGATCGTCATCAACGAGATCATCAAGCGGTTTCTCGCCGACGGACGAACCGCTCCGAAATATCACGCGGTTACTCGCCCAACCATCGCCGAGGCCGAAGGCGTACATCGCGCTATCGCGATAGCCGAGATGGCTGAGTCGCCGGTTTACATCGTGCATCTGTCGTGCACGGACGCGCTAAACCAGGTGCGGCAAGCTAGAGATCGGGGAATTCCGGCGTTTGCCGAAACCTGTCCGCAATATCTGTTTCACAATATCGACGATTACGGCGACGGCTGGGACGGGGCGAAGTACGTGATGACACCGCCGCTGCGCGAGAAGCATAACTGCGGTGAGCTTTGGAAAGGCCTCAAGATGGACGATCTGCAGGTGATCTCGACCGACCACTGTCCATTCTGCATGAAAGAGCAAAAAGAGCTCGGCCTCGGCGATTTCACAAAGATCCCGAACGGCGCTCCCGGCGTTGAAAATCGCCTCGCCCTCATCTACAACGGCGGCGTTGTCGAGAATCGAATTTCGCTCAATCGCTTTGTTGAACTCACCTCGACTACCGCCGCCAAGATGTTCGGCATGTTCCCGAAAAAGGGAACTATCGCGGTCGGCTCGGACGCAGACATCGTCATCTTCGACCCGAACGACGAGACGACATTTGGCGTCGAGCACGAACACATGAACGTCGATTATTCCTCCTACGAAGGCTGGACGATCAAAGGCAAGGTCGAAACGGTCCTCTCACGCGGCCGTGTCGTCATCCGAAACGGCGAACACACCGGTAAACAAGGCGACGGCCAGTTCATCAAACGCGGCGAGTGCGTGAGGATCTGATGATCCACGCCGACCGTGAACTTGCTCAAAGGCTCGAACGTGCTGAGGCACGCGCGAATGCTGATTTTATCGAGACACGGGCACGTCTGCGACCCGATAGCGGTGCCTGTTGGATCGAGGTCGGCGGGGCGTATGCGATGTTTGATGGAGTTGATTCGCCGTGTACGCAGACGTTTGGCCTGGGCATGTTCGAACCGACGACCAACAAAGTTTTTGACGAGATCGAGGAGTTTTTTTTCTCCCGCGGGGCGGCGACGCACCACGAGATCAGCCCGCTGGCCGATCAGTCGTTGATGTCGATGCTGATCGAGCGCGGTTATCGTCCAATCGAGCAGTCAAATTTGCTCTTCTTAGATCTCAGCACAAGGGAAACCTCGCAAACTGATGGATTGATCGTAACCCGTGTCATTGCCGACGACGAGGTTGAGCTGTGGGCCCGAACCTCGGCAGCGGGCTGGGCGACCGAGCACGAGAGCCTGGCGGAATTCATTGTTCAATTTTGGCCAAGTGAGCGCGCAATGTGCCGGTTCGTTCCCCTGGCTTGCCGAGATCGATGGTCAGGCGGCAGGGACGGGAATCATGTTCGTGTACAAGGACACAGCGCTTCTTGCCGGCGCGAGCACTGTGCCCGAGGCACGCAATCGCGGTTGTCAGAATGCTTTGTTGTCGGCGAGGCTTGAATTAGCCACCAACAACGGCTGCACCCTCGCTATGATGGCTGCCTCGCCCGGGAGCCAGTCGCAGAAGAACGCCCAGAAGAACGGCTTCAACATCGCCTACACCCGTACGAAATGGCAGTTATTGAGCTAGAATAACGTCCTAAGCTTTTCACGTTCAAACGTGCGGTCAGCACGATCTTTTCGTCGCGCATTTTTTTACTCTCTCCGGTTAGAGAGAAACTTACCACAACGCCACAGAGAACACAGAGACCCCGGCTTGATTCCGAGGTTCCCTGTGACTCTGTATTGCTTCCTTATTGCTTTGGCTCAAGCACGATCTGCCGGGCGAGACGGTCGCCCAGTACTTCGCGGATCTGCAATCGGTCGCGATAGCCCTGCATTTGCGCGGCATCGTTGCCGACGACCGTTTGTGCCAGATTGTCTGCCTTGTCTTCATTGGCCTCCATGGTCGCGAGATCCTTGTATTCGGTCAGTAGGAGCAGGTTCCAGTCATTCGGGCTATGGCTCTCGGTCGAGATCACCATATATGACAGGATTATGCCGGCCTTTTTCATGGCTTCCTGGTTTCGTTTCCAGTCGGTGGCGAGATAGTTCATGTATGCGGACCCCATGCCCGGCTTTATCTGAATGACGCCGATCGTCCAAACCGAGCCGTCGTGATACGGCCGCTTGACCTGTGCGGATGTGGCGATGCTCATCGTCAGCATAAGGACGAAGAGCGAACAGACTAGAATAATGCTACGCTTCATAATGATCTCCTTTTCTTATTCAATTTGAGTGCAGAGACTGAGGCTTGTTCTGAGAGGCCGCCGCACTCGTTTCAAGCAGCCGCTCTGCCGTTTATTGTTTCCTGCTTATCTAAACGAGAAACGCTATCAAAAAGGGGCATGACCCAATTCTTTTTTTTCGAGGTGTCGTTCTATAATCACCGTAGAAATTCCTGAGAAAATAGATGGCCATCGACGATTCGCATGAGATTACCCTCTTGCTGGCTGATTGGGCGAAAGGTGACGATCAAGCCCTCGAGCAGCTAATGCCGCTTATTTATGACGAACTGCGTCGCATGGCAAGAAATCATATGCGGCGTCAACCGTCGGGCCATACGTTTCAAACCACTGAGTTGATACATGAGGCGTATCTCAAACTTGCCAAACAGGGCGAACAGAATTGGCAAAACCGCGCGCATTTCTTCGGCGTCGCTGCCTCTGCGATGAGGCATATACTGGTCGATTACGCGCGTTCAAAAAGCAGCCAAAAACGCGGCGGCTGGCAGGAAAAAGTGACGCTCGCGGAGAATGCTCGCGTTGCAACGGATCATTCGAAAGACATTATTGCCCTCGACGATGCTCTAAAGAGTCTCGCGATCCTCGATGGGCGCAAGAGTCGCGTCGTCGAATTGAAATATTTTGGCGGCATCACTAATGAAGAGGTCGCCGAAGTCCTAAAAATTTCGACCGACACCGTCAAACGCGACTGGCGTTTTGCCCGAACCTGGCTGCTGCGTGAATTGACGGTTGAGCAGTGACCTTCGTATGGACTCCAAAAGGCTGAAACAGATCGAAGATATCTACAACGCTGTGGTGGAAAGTCCGCCGGACGAGCGTGAATCCGTCTTGAACAACATGTGCGGCGATGACGCCGCGCTGCGCGGCGAGGTCGAATCTTTTCTCAATGTTGATAGCGAGCCTGACAACTTTTTGGGATCGCGGCCCGAAGCTCTGGCTGCCGAGATGTTTGCGGAAGAGGTAAGCAGGACGGACCTAACGGGTAAGGTCATAGCCCATTACAAGATCATAAAACTGTTGGACACCGGCGGCATGGGTGAGGTTTATCTTGCCGAGGACACAAAGCTTCGTCGCAAGGCCGCTCTCAAAATACTGCCGCCGGAATTTTCGACAGACAATGAACGCAAGAAGCGCTTTGAAAAGGAAGCCCGCGCCGTTTCGGCGCTCAATCATCCGAATATCATTACGATCTACGGGATCGAAGAAACCGAAAACACAAGTTTCATGGCGACCGAGTTTGTTGACGGACACACGTTGCGTCATTTGATCGCCGACAAGCCCATGCCATGGCGGGAAGCCGTCAATATCGCCTTGCAGATCACCGGGGCTCTCGAGTCGGCACACTCGGTCGGCATTATCCACCGCGATATCAAACCCGCCAACATAATGGTCCGCGAGGACGGCATCGTGAAGGTCCTGGATTTCGGGTTGGCGAAACTGATGGCGGCTGATTCGGGAGATCATGATACCCGCGACCTGACGGCGCCAAATCGCGTTATGGGCACGATCAATTACATGTCGCCGGAACAAGCACTCGGCGAACGTATCGATACGCGGACTGACATTTTTAGTTTTGGAGTGGTGTTATACGAAATGCTGACGGGCGTGGTGCCGTTTGGCGGGGTAAGAAATTCGGTAACCAATTCAACGATCAGTCAGACGGTGCCATCGGTTTGTGAATCAAATGCAGAAATTCCAAAGCCATTGGATCAGATGATCAGGCACGCTCTGGAAAAAGACCGCAATGTGCGTTACCAAACATTCGCGGATCTGCGTAACGACCTGAAGAACCTGCTGAGCGATTCTCAGACAGGCTCGTATGATCACGCTTTCACCGGCAAGACGGTGTTACAGACCGATCCGAAGGGCCGCCAACCGACGCGACCTAACAGCGGGATAATATCGAGTTCAAAGTTGTCGGCGGCTTGGCTGATCGCGCCGGTTTTGATCCTGGGATTGGCTGCCGGTGTCTATTGGGTGTATTTCTTGTCGAAAGACTCGTCCACCAACAACTTTCAATCAACTAAGCTGGATGTCCTGACCGCGCATGGCTTGGCTGTGTCGGTTGCCATTTCGCCAGACGGCAAATATATCGCCTACGCCAAAGACGAGGGCGGACGGCACAGCCTCTGGCTGCGGCAGACGGCGAGTGCGGGCGATACGCAGATCGTTCCGCCAGGAAACGCGAAATACGATTATTTGAGGTTTTCGCCGGATGGAAATTATCTCTACTTTGTCGGTCCGGACGGTGTCGGTCAGCCGTCTTCGCTTTTTCAAATGACGACGCTCGGACGCAATCGGCGCAAAATAATCACCGGCGTTGAAAGCCAAATCTCATTTTCTCCCGACGGCAAACAAACAGCTTTTATCAGAGTTTCGGAAGCAGATAATTCGATCGTCATCGCCGACGAAGCGGGCAACGAACGCATCTTAAAGACCCGCAAATACCCCGAAGTTTACGGGGATGAAGTTTCCTGGTCGCCCGACGGAAAACTGATCGCGGTTCCGACCTTGACGCGCGGCGCGACATACGCGGGCGGAATGGCGGTGGTTGATGTGGCCACCGGCACCGAGACGCGAATTCCATTGAAGGAAGAGAAACTGCTTCGCATCAGTCAGATCGCTTGGGTGAATGATGGAAAAGGCTTGATCTATACGCCGTATGCCGCGGATATGGGGCAGCGTTACCAGATACGATACGCTTCATATCCGAGCGGCGAAGTTCAAAATGTGACTAACGATCTTTCCAGCTACGAAGATCTCAGTTTGACGGCTGATTCTCAAACGATCGTAGCGGTTCAGCGCGAATATTCGATGGGCATCTGGCTAACGATGGAAAGTGATTTTTCGAGCGCGGTCGGCATTAATTCAAAAACCGCGGCCGACGATGGCGAACGCGGCATCGCGTGGACAAAGGATGGCAAGATCGTGTTTGTTTCGAGCGAAGGCGGTGCCCAGAATATCTGGCGCATGGATGCGGACGGCGGCAATCCGAAGCCCTTAACCGAGGGTTATGCCTTCATGAAAACTTTCCCATCACTTTCGGTCGGCGGCGACCGGATAACTTTTTTCAGCCGGATAGTTGATCCTGTCACGAAAGAATTATTACCCGGCAACACGTTTTTTCAGATGGATTCCGAAGGGCAAAATGTGCGGCAGGTCGTGGAGAACGGCGATGCGGCTTTTGCGGCGGCTTCGGCGAATGAAGATTGGGTGGTTCACACGAGCCGGGCCGACGGCGTATTCCGCATCTGGAAAACTCCACTCAAAGGCGGAGAGGCCGTCAGATTAACTGATGTAGATTCAATTTCGCCGGCGATTTCCCGCGACGGCAGATCGGTCGCCTATTTTATCCGCGAAAAAGACAAACCCTTAAAGCTCGGCATCGTTTCGATCGACGGCGGCGCGCCGCTAAAAATTATTGAACTGCCCGCCACCGCGAGTATGAACCCCGGCATAGCCTGGAATAGAACCGGCAACGGCATCCTGTTCGTAAACACGCTCGGCACGACGTCCAACATCTGGACTCAACCGCTTGACGGCACGAAGCCGACGCCGCTTACCGCTTTCAAAGAATTCCAGATCGCTCAATTTGCTCTCAACCCCGAAGGCACACGTTTGGCTGTCGCGCGCGGCTCGCGAAATCAAGATATCGTCCTGATAAAAAATATACGCAAGTGAGTCTATCCGGCCTATGAACGAAACCATTCAACACGACGACGGCCGCGTAGAGCTGCAGCCGCATGTTCTAGACGAGATCGAGTCTTCGCCGCTCTATAACGAAGACCTCGCTCCTGTGCCAATCCTCAAACGCAACTGGACGACGTACAACTATGCGGCGCTCTGGATCTCGATGGCCCACTGCATACCGACGTATATGATGGCGTCGGGCCTGATCGCGGCGGGGATGAACTGGTGGCAGGCGCTCGTGACGATCCTACTTGGCAATACGATCGTCCTTGCGCCGATCCTGCTCAATTCGCATCCGGGGACGAAATACGGCATTCCGTTTCCCGTCTTTGCGCGGGCGGCGTATGGAACGGTCGGGTCGAATCTGCCTGCGCTTATGCGCGCACTTGTGGCGTGTGGCTGGTTTGGGATACAAGCGTGGATCGGCGGTGAGGCGTTGCACACGTTCTTTAAGGCGTTCATTCCGGGCTGGGAAACGCTCCTCGGCGGCCCGATCGGCGGGCACACGCCGACGGTGTGGCTGTCGTTTCTGCTCTTTTGGGCAATGAACATCGCCATCATTTATCGCGGCATGGATCTGTTGCGCGTTGTCGAGAATTGGGCCGCACCGTATGTTCTGATCATGACCGCATTGTTGCTCACGTGGATCTTGTATCAGGCGAATGGTGTCGGATTCCTCCTTAACGAGCCTGGTAAGTTTACGACGCTTGGCGAGTTTTGGAAGATATTCATCCCGAGCCTGACGGCGATGATCGGATTCTGGGCGACGCTGTCGCTCAACATGCCCGACTTTACACGCTTTGGCAAAAGCCAACGCGAACAGGTCGTCGGTCAGGTCGTTGCCTTGCCGACGACGATGACGATCTTTGCGGCGATGGGCATACTGATCACGTCGGCGGCGTTGATCGTATTTCCGTCAATGGACCCGAAAGACGCTTGGGACCCGGTGAAACTGGTGGGGCAATTCTCGCAGCCGGTCGTTGTCGCGGTGTCGATGTTTACGGTCGTTGTGGCGACGCTGTCGGTGAATATCGCTGCGAATGTCGTCTCGCCTGCGAATGATTTTGCCAACGCATTTCCCAAGCTCATCTCATTTCGCACCGGCGGACTGATCACAGGCATCATCGGCATTTTGATGCAGCCGTGGAAGCTGCTTGCCGACCCAAGCGGTTACATATTCGGCTGGCTGGTCGGTTACAGCGGCGGTTTGGGGTCGATAGCGGGCGTGTTGATAGCGGATTATTGGCTTGTTCGCCACAAGGGCCTTAAGCTCGCCGATCTCTATCGCAGCAAGGGCGAATATGGCGGCTGGAATTGGCGAGCGGTCATCGCAACTCTGTTAGGTTGCTTTTTTGCGTGGATAGGGTTGATAATTCCTACTCTCAGTGTGCTTTACGATTACGGCTGGTTTGTTGGTTTCGGTGTCGCATTTTTTGTTCATTGGGCGCTAATGAAGGCCGCACTGCCCGCTGAGGAAACAGTCTGATGGAAGAAGCAGCAGTAAAAATGAAGTATTCGACGGTCAAGAATTTTTTGAACGGAGCATTTGTAGAGAGCGGCGCATCCGAGTGGCTCGACGTGACATCACCGATCGACGGCAATCTACTCTCGCGAGTTCCGATTTCCACGACCTCTGAGCTCGATGCGGTCGTCGCTTCGGCAAAAGCCGCGGCCGACGGCTGGGCCCACACGACGATTAAAGAACGAGTGCAGGTATTCTTTAAGTATCGCCAGCTACTCGAGGAGAACCTTGACGAGCTGACGGCGCTCGTTTCTGAAGAGAATGGCAAGACGTGGGATGAGGCAAAGGCCGAGGTCGAGAAATCGATCGAGTTGACAGAGTTTGCCTGTTCGATGCCGCAGCTTGTTTCGGGCGAGATCCTTGAGGTCTCAAAGGGCGTCGAGTGCCGCACGGACCACTTTCCGCTCGGCGTCGTCGCGTCGATCGTGCCGTTCAATTTCCCGCTGATGGTGCCAAATTGGACGATGCCGAACGCTCTCGTTCTCGGCAACACGATGATAATGAAGCCCTCGGAGCTTGTGCCTATCTCGTGCCAGCGCATGGCCGAGTTGCTTAAGGAGGCGGGCCTGCCCGATGGCGTCTTTAACATCATCAACGGCGGCAAAGAGATCGTCGAGGGCATCTGTGACCACGAGGATATCGAGGCCGTGAGCTTTGTCGGCTCTACTAAGGTGGCGAAGCTCGTCTATCAACGCAGCACAAATGCGCTGAAACGCTGCATCGCTCTCGGCGGTGCAAAGAATCATTTGTTCGTTTTGCCTGACGCCAACCCAACGATGACCGCGACCAACGTTACAGCATCAATGTCCGGCTGCGCCGGGCAGCGCTGCATGGCCGCTGCGGCGATGCTTGCTGTTGGCGATGTGGACCACATCGTCAATGGAATTTGCGAGGAGGCTAAGAAGGTCGTGCCCGGCAAGAACCTTGGCGCGGTGATCTCGAAAGCCGCAAAAGAACGCATCGAAAACTACATCTCCGAGGCCGAACGCGACGGGGCGAAAGTTCTCGTCGATGGCCGCAACGCTACTGTCGAGGGCAAAGAAGGCGGCACCTACGTCGGCCCGACCGTGATCGATCATGTGACGCCAGACATGTCCGTCGCGACCGAAGAGATCTTCGGCCCCGTCATCTCGATTATGCGCACCGACACGGTCGATGATGCGATAAAGATCGAGAACGCAAATCCATACGGCAACGCTGCGTCGGTCTTTACGCAAAGCGGCGGCATGGCCCGTCACATCATGGAACACGCCTCGGCCGGAATGATCGGCGTCAACATCGGCGTGCCCGTCCCGCGCGAGCCGTTCTCGTTTGGCGGTTGGAACGAGTCCCGGTTTGGGGCGAACGACATTACGGGTAAAAGCTCGGTAGAGTTTTGGACAAAGTTGAAAAAGACCACGATCAAATGGAACCCAGAGGCGGGTGTGAATTGGATGAGTTAGAAGGAGAATCCTGATGGAATCGACACGACAGCAAACTGAAGTAAGTCCAGCCTCGATAATGCAGGTGGGATTGGGATTTATGGGGTCGAAGGTGCTTCTGACAGCGACCAATGTGGGGCTGTTCACGCTGCTTGCCAGGGGCGAAATGTCGGGAAAGCAGATCGCCGAACAACTCGGTCTTCATGACCGCGGGCTCTATGACTTCCTTGACACTCTGGTCGGACTCGGCTTTCTGCGGCGGACCGGTATCCGTGAAACTTCCGTTTATAGCAACTCGGCCGATTCCGATCTCTTTCTCGACGAGGGTAAACCGACGTACATCGGCGGGATCCTGATAATGGCCGACAACCGGCTGTACCGTTTCTGGGCCGACCTCGAGGAGGGATTGAAGACCGGAAAACCGCAAAATGAGGTCAAATCGGGCCAGGAAGAGGTTTTCAAAATGCTCTATTCCGACCCCGAACGTCTTCGCGAATTCGTCTTGGCGATGGGTGGTATACAGATGGCGAGTTTTGCCAAGTTTGCAGCCGAGTTCGATTTCTCATCGTGCAAGACTCTTTGTGATGTCGGCGGTTCGGGCGGTCATCTTTCGATTCAGGTCGCGTCCCACAACCCACACATGAAGTGCACGTCATTCGACCTTCCCGCCGTAAGACCGATCGCATCGGAGTTGATAGAACGTGCCGGCGTCGCTGACCGAGTGGTAATTGCTGATGGCGACTTCTTCAAGGATCCCCTGCCAAGAGCCGACGTCATCACCATGGGCAACATCCTGCATGACTGGGGCACCCCAGACAAAAAGATGCTGATCGGAAAGGCGTTCGATGCCCTGCCGGAAGGAGGCTCTCTGGTTATTATCGAGAACATAATCGACGATGAAAGACGAGAGAATGTGTTCGGTTTATTGATGTCACTGAACATGCTGATCGAGACGGACGCCGGGTATGATTTTTCAGGCGCAGATTTCGACGCCTTGGCCATGGACGCGGGATTCAAACAGACGCGCGTGATGCCCTTGATGGGACCGGCGAGCGCGGCGATCGCAACCAAATAGATATGTCACGAATTGTCAAAGGGGGCCTAATACAGGCACACAATGTGGGCGGCTCAGATGGGCCGATCGAGGAGATCAAGAAGGCGAACATCGACCATCAGATGAAATTCGTCGAGGCGGCGGCGGTCCAGGGCGTGCAGGTGTTGTGCTTTCAGGAGATATTTACGACGCCGTACTTTTGTGCCGAGCAGCAGACGCGTTGGTACGAGGCGGTTGAGCGAATTCCCGACGGTCCGACGGTCAAGCTGATGCAGGACGTCGCCAAGCAGTACGGCATGGTCCTTGTCGTGCCGATCTATGAGGAAGAACAGACGGGCGTCTATTACAACTCGGCCGCCGTGATAGACGCGGACGGCAAGTTTCTCGGTACATATCGCAAGACTCACATTCCGCACGTCAATCCGGGATTTTGGGAGAAATTCTATTTTCGCCCTGGCAATCTCGGCTATCCGTGTTTTGACACGGCGGTCGGGCGCATCGGTGTTTATATTTGCTATGACCGGCATTTTCCGGAAGGGGCGAGATGCTTGGGCCTGAACGGTGCCGAGATCATCTTTAATCCGTCGGCGACGGTTGCGGGTTTGAGCGAATATCTGTGGAAGCTCGAACAGCCCGCGCATGCAGTGGCGAATGGCTATTTTGTAGGTGCCATTAATCGCGTAGGTACTGAGGCACCATGGAACATCGGCGAATTCTACGGCCAGAGCTATTTCTGCGATCCGCGTGGACAGATGCTTGCCGTAGGAACTCGCGATCAGGACGAACTTGTCGTCGCCGACCTTGATATGGACAAGATCCGCGAGGTGCGGAACACGTGGCAATTCTTCCGCGACCGCCGACCCGATGCATATGACGCGATCGTGGCGGATTAGGAGATCTCACCACAGAGGCACAGAGAGCACTGAGAAAGAAAATCAGCGAATACTCTGTGTTCTCTGTGCCTCTGTGGTGAATATTCTTATGGCTGATTACTGCACACCGCTCGATATAACTCAGATCGAGCAGAACTTTGCCGAGATCAATCCGGCGATGACGGCGGCTGAGGCAATGCAGGAGGCGAATCGCTGCCTGTATTGCTACGACGCCCCGTGTACGCGGGCCTGTCCGACGCATATCGATGTGCCGTCGTTTATCAAGAAGATCGCTAGTGGTAACGTGATGGGTTCGGCCAGGGTAATCTTTGACGCGAATCCGATTGGCGCGACCTGTGCCCGCGTTTGCCCGGTCGATGTGCTCTGCGAAGGCGCTTGCGTCGAGAAAACACTCGTGGATAAGCCCATCGAGATCGGACGACTTCAGCGTTACGCGACCGATCACGCCTTAACGAACGACAAGCAGATCTTTACCAAGGGCGAATCAAACGGCAGGTCAGTCGGCATCGTTGGCTCGGGTCCTTCGGGCCTGTCGTGTGCAACATATTTGTCGCGGCTCGGTTACGACGTGACAGTTTACGAACGCCGCGAACAAGCCGGCGGCCTCGACACCTACGGCATGGCCGAATACAAGATGCCTCAATCGGTCAGCCTGAGTGAGGTCGAACATGTGGCCGCAATTGGTGTAGAATTTCGGCTGAATACCGAGATCGCCGCGGGTTCTGAGGAGATCATCGGGCTCGTAAATCATGTGGGCATTGACCTGCTCCGCGATTGGCATGATGCGATCTTTCTCGGCGTCGGTTTGGGTGAAACGAACAAGCTCAACATCCCCGGTGAAGACCTCGAAGGCGTTTACGACGCACTCGCCTTTATCGAACAGGTCAAGACACGCAATTGGAAGTCCGTCCCGCTCGGCCGCAATGTCGTCGTCATCGGTGCCGGCAATACCGCCATCGACGCCGTCACACAGGCAAAACGCCTCGGTGCCGAAAAGGTAACGATGGTCTATCGCCGTACCGAGGCAGACGCCCCGGCCTACGATTACGAACTGGAACTCGCCCGCAAGGACGGTATCGAATTTCGCTGGCAAACGACGCCCGTCGAGATCACCGGTGACGGCCACGTTGTGGCGTTGCGGTGCACGACAGCCGACGGCGAGATCACCATCGAATGCGACCAGATCATTAAGGCCATCGGACAGCAAAAGATGGCGTCGTTCTTGAGCGACGTGATCGGCGTTGAGACCGACGACAAAGGCCGCGTCGTGACTAGTGACGGCATGCAGACGTCCGATCCAAAGATCTTCGCCGGCGGCGACTGTGCCAACGGCGGTGCCGAGGCCGTCGATGCCTCGCAGATGGGCAAACTCGCGGCAATGGGCATTCACGAAGTGTTGACGGGCGAAAAGGTCGAGTTTGCCGGTGCCGTCGTTCGCGATCCACCGAAGGCACCGGTCGATACGAATCCTCATTAGTCGGCGTCCGGAAGGCGATTTAATGACCGAGCGTCATTAAGGTTGCGGTAAGATATTGAACTATGGACATACTTCTCGAAAAAGCATGTGAACTTCCGATCCCGGAGCGGATAAGACTTGTTGAAGATATTTGGGACAGCATTGCGGCCGAATCGGGCTCGGTTGAACTCACTCAAGGGCAGATGGACGAACTTGAAAGGAGGATCGAGTATCATGTTGCCAATCCCGAGGACACTGTGCCTTGGGAAGTGGTCATGGATGAGGCACTGGCGCGTAAATGATGCCGGCAATCGAATTAGGTCCGGCGGCCCGGGAGGAGTTTGACGAAGCCTCCGATTGGTATGGAGAACATGCAGCGGAATTGAGATCCGAGTTTATTTTAACAATCAACAAGACGCTGACTCAGATCCGACGCTTGCCCCTCAGTTTTCCCGTTGTGTACGGACACGAAATCAGACGGGCACTTGTTCCGACATTCCCGTTCGCTATTTTCTTCGAGCATGAAGACAGCCGGATATACATTCATGCCATCTTTCATACCAGCCGAAATCCAATGATATGGCGGGGTCGGATCAATTGAGCCTAGGGACCGAAGCATCATGGCGGATCTGAGTATAAACTTTGCGGGAATAATGTCACCCAATCCGTTCTGGCTCGCGAGCGCGCCGCCGACGAATATGGGGTCGATGGTCGAGCGGGCCTTTGACGCCGGTTGGGGCGGGGCGGTTTGGAAAACATTAGGCGAACCCATCACTAATGTCTCGTCGCGGCTTGCGGGGCTTGACCAAGGTGCGCTGCGGCTCATTGGGCTCAACAACATCGAGTTGATCACTGACCGGCCGCTTGAGGTGAACCTCAAAGAGGTTGCCGAGTGTAAGAAAAAATATCCGAAAAACGCCGTCATCGTCAGCTTGATGGTCGAGTCGAAGAAAGAGGCCTGGCAGGAGATCGTCAAGCGTTCACAGGACACTGGCTGCGACGGGTTCGAGCTGAACTTTGGCTGTCCGCACGGTATGAGCGAGCGAGGAATGGGCGCGGCGATGGGCCAGGTTCCCGAATATACCTGCATGGTTACGGAGTGGGTGAAGGAAGTTGCCGAAATTCCCGTGATCGTCAAACTCACGCCAAATGTCACGCACATCGTGCCGCCGGGCCGCGCGGCCCAGAAAGGAGGCGGCGATGCCGTCTCGCTGATCAACACCATCAACTCGGTAATGGGCGTTGACGTCGATACGCTCATTCCATATCCAAACGTCAACGGGATGGCCGCTCACGGCGGATATTGCGGCACGGCGGTCAAACCGATCGCGCTCAATATGGTCTCGGAGCTCGCGCGTGATGCGGAATTCAATATTCCCATCAGCGGCATCGGCGGCATCAACACTTGGCGCGACGCGGTCGAGTTCATGCTGCTCGGTGCGGGTTCGGTCCAGGTTTGCACTGCGGTGATGCACTACGGCTACCGCATTGTCGAAGACATGATCGACGGGCTGAACAACTACCTCGACGAGAAGGGATTTGCTTCCGTCAATGACATCATCGGCAAATCCGTAGATCGCGTGACGGATTGGGGCAATCTCGACCTTAACTACGTCGTCAAGGCCCACGTCAACGAGGAACACTGCATCCGCTGCAATCTCTGCTACGTTGCCTGCGAGGACGGAGCGCATCAGTCGTTCGAATTTGTCGAATCTAACGGCATGCGCTACCCGCGCGTGATCGAGGCTGAATGCGTCGGCTGCAATCTCTGCGCCATGATCTGCCCCTCGCCCGGCGCCATCACCATGGAACGCCGCGACGACGGCTCAAATCCTCAGAGTTGGAAAGAACGGACGGCGGGGAATTAATTGCCATCGGTTCTGGTAAAATGATCGTATGACACGAACCTTCAACGCCGTGATCCTAAAGGAAGACGATTGGTTCGTCGCGCAATGTTTAGACATTGACATTGCCTCCCAAGGCGAAACTGAAAAGGAAGCCTTGGAGAATCTTAACGAAGCTCTCCTGCTCCATTTTACGCCGCCAGTCGCCACTGTGCTCTAATCTAAATACCTGTTTCTATTGAGTTTGCCGCGATGCGTCCCAAAGCGGCGACGAATTTGTCGAAGTTCGCAAACCGCGCGTCGCTGGTGAATCCCTTTACGTAACGAGCATAGATCTGCTGGGCTATACAAGCGATCTTGAAGGTGCCGAAGACGTAGTAATAGAGCATGTCGGGAACGGCGCGTCCCAGGCATTCCGAATACATATCGACGAGCTGTTGGCGGGTGATGTTCTCCATCAGGACGCGCGGGTTGAAGGGCATATTGAGCAATTCATCGGGCGCGTCCCTGGACATCCAGTAGCCGAGTGTCGTGCCGAGGTCCATTAGCGGATCGCCGATGGTGACCATCTCCCAATCGAGCACGGCGGTGATGCGCGTGAGGTCGTCGGGGTCTAGCATCACGTTGTCGAACTTGTAGTCGTTATGCACCAGGGACGCGCGCGATTCGGGTGGAATGTTGGCGTTCAGCCAGGTGATCGTTTGCTCGAGTTCGGCGTGTTCATGCGTCTTTGCAGTTTCATAGCGCTTTGTCCAGCCCTCGACCTGACGGCGGTTGTAGCCGTCGATGCGTCCCAAAGACTCGAGACCGCAGGCTTTGTAGTCCAGGGTGTGCAAGTCGCACAGGTTTTGGATGAAGCTGTGGCAGACGGCGAGGCGGAGACTTTCGCTGGTTTCCAACGTTGCCGCTTCCGACGTTGAGCCCTTACTTACGTGCGAGCTACTGACACGTTGCGTCCCAGGAAGTTTGCCTCGGATGATCAGGCCGCGGCGGCGTTCCATTAGGTAGAATTCGCTGCCGATCACTGATGTGTCGTCGCAAAAGAGCGACGGCTTTGGCGCCGGAGAATAAACCGCGGACAGCTTTGAGAGCACGTCAAACTCTCGCCGCATGTCGTGGGCCGTCTTTACCGTGTTGCCGAACGGCGGTCTTCTCAGAACATACTCGGCGCGTCCCTGACGGACGAGATACGTCAGGTTCGAGCTGCCGCCTGGAAATTGCTCTACTTCAAATTCGCCGCCGGCATCATCGAACGTCCCGCGCAGATACTCGCCTAGCTGCGCGGCGTCGATCTCTTCGCCATGTCTCACGGGAACCGTCTCGGGCATGTTATCTATCTTGCCATACCAAATCTCTGCGTGCTTTGCGAGGAAGAAGACGTTCCACGCAGAGGGCGCAGAGAAAAGGACGCGGAGAAACGCTGAGAAGAATTCCTTTGATCTTCGACCTATTTCGGACCGGCCAAATCCGGAATAAGTCAGAAGTTATAAGGGGAAAGTGCAAAGTTCGCGTGCCCTTGTTAAGTTGTCAAATATCCACTGTTGCAACAGTGTATCATAACTTTTACGGCTTGTCAAGTGTTTTTTACATGAATGTAAGTAGCACATCATATGTCCGGTGGTTGTAGCAGGTGATATGTCCGCTTTCGGCGGCAGAGGGTAAGTAGCTTGAATGGAGCTATGAGAAGATACCCGGATGTCGCGATGGAGAAGGCGATGACAAGACAGGAGATCATATTGCGAGCGTTTGCAAAGAAGATCAGTTGGATAGAGGCGGCAGAGATATTAGATATCAGTTGCCGGCATTTACGGAGGATACGGGAGAAGTATGAAGAGGTGGGGTATAGTGCGCTGTTTGACAAGCGAGTAGGCAAAGCGAGTCCGAAGCGGATACCAGTTGAAGTGGTAGAGCAGGTGATGGGGCTTTATCGGGACAAGTATTTTGATCTGAATGTAAAGCACTATCACGAGAAGCTCGTCGAGGAGCACAAGATCGAGGTGAGCTACACATGGGTCAAGGGGCTGCTGCAGGGAGCGGGTCTGGTAGCAAAGGACAGCGTGCGAAAGAAGCACCGGAGAAAGCGGGACAGAAAGCCTCTAAAGGGGATGCTGCTGCATATCGACGGGTCACATCACCAGTGGTTTGGCGATGAGAGCTGGCACGATCTGATCGTGATACTCGATGACGCCACGGGCGAGATCTATTATGCCGCTCTGGTCGATGCGGAATCGACTTCGACGATCATGAGGGCGATCAGGCAAGTTGTTGAAAAAGAAGGCGTTTTCTGCAGTCTCTACTCTGATCGTGGAAGTCATTTCTGGCTGACGCCAAAGGCGGGAGAACCGGTGGATAAACAAACACTCACGCAGGTCGGACGTGCACTGCGCGAGCTCGGGATCACAATGATCCCGGCTTACTCGCCGCAGGCACGAGGGCGCAGCGAACGCAGCTTCAAGACGTGGCAGGGGCGTCTTCCGCAGGAACTGAGGCTTCGAGGGATATCAACGCCTGAGGAGGCAAACAGATTCTTGAAAAGAAGCTATATTCGCGAGTTCAACCGAAAGTTCACCGTCGTGGCCGCCGAGCCTGGTGCTTCGGCTTTTGTGCCATGTTTGAGGGACGATCTCGACCGTGTTTTCTCGATCCAGACCGAGAGGACCGTTAATCGAGACAACACCGTCAAATATCGTAACTTGGTGCTCCAGATCGACCGCCAAATATGGCGCTCCTCCCTCGACGGCTGCCGCGTCACCGTATATCAGCACTTGGACGGCTTTATCTCGATCGGCTACGGGCCCAGGCAGATCGGCCGATATTCAGCCGATGGAAAACCATCTGCCCGAGGTGAGCGGCTCAGACGGCCCGTTGCAGGAAACGGGCGCGCCCCTTTCCTGCAACAAACACAAACCGGACATTTGATGTGCTAACAAAACCGGACATCTTCATTTGCTATCAACAGTGTTTTTTACATGAAACGTGAAAAAGATCCTAAGACCGCACGGTTCTCTTAGCGGCTTGGCGGCTTGGCGGGAAAGCCTCTCCCGCCAAGCCGCTAAGAAAAAACATATCTGGCAAGCCGCATATGTGCTGTGTGGTTGCGGGGGTGCGAATTCTTAGTTAGTATCACCGAAACGACGATGTTTACTTTAGTTTGGAGACTTAAAGGGCTGACCGGCAGCGATGCGGGGCATTTGGAATTGGAGGGCGGCAGGTTAAGTTGGACGCCGCTCGGCGACGACGATCCGGGCTTTGACGTGCCGCTTGCGGAGGTTCAGGACATCAGCTATCCGTGGTACTACTTTAGCGGCGGTTTTAAGATGCGGATCGGTGCGGATAAATACCGCTTCTCGTTCGTCGAGCCCGCGAACGACTCGGCAGATATCTTCGGCGGGCGGCGAACAGGGAAAGAGTGGAAGAAGGCTCTGACAGGGAAGTGACCATATGGACCTGAGGCAGACAGACAATTCAAGACAAATACTCGAACGCGTCAACGCGCTCATGTCGGAGCACGTCTATCCGAACGAGCAGCGGTATCAGGACGAGATAAACGCCGGCGACCGATGGCGGCCGAGTGAACTGGTCGAGGAGCTAAAGGCCAAGGCGAAGGCCGAAGGGCTGTGGAACCTTTTCCTGCCGGACATTTCAGGCCTGTCGAATCTGGAATACGCTCCGCTTGCCGAGGCGATGGGCCGCGTCGCGTGGGCGAGCGAGGTGTTCAATTGCTCGGCACCCGATACAGGCAACATGGAGGTGCTGCATCTTTATGGCACCGACGAGCAAAAAGAGAAGTGGCTCACGCCGCTGCTCAATGGCGAGATCCGCTCGTGCTTTGCGATGACCGAGCCGGACGTGGCGTCGTCGGATGCGACGAACATTGAGGCCTCGATAGTTGCGGACGGTGACGAATATATTATTAACGGCCGCAAATGGTGGTCGACCGGCGGCGGTGACGCACGGTGCAAGCTCGCGATATTCATGGGCAAGACCGATCCGTCGGCCGCGAAACATATACAGCAATCGATGGTCCTGGTGCCGATGGACACGCCCGGCGTCACGGCCACGCGGATGCTAAGCGTATTCGGCTACGATGACGCGCCGCTCGGCCACGCCGAGATCGAGTTTGATAATGTTCGCGTTCCGCGTGGGAATCTGCTTCTCGGTGAAGGCCGCGGGTTCGAGATCGCGCAGGGAAGACTTGGGCCCGGACGCGTTCACCACTGTATGCGGCTGATCGGGACGGCCGAGCGTTCGCTGGAATTGATGTGCGAGCGGGCAAAGAAGCGAACCGCTTTTGGCAAAGCGGTCGCCGAGCAAGGCGTCGTCCGACAATGGATAGCTGAGGCCCGCTGTGCGATAGACCAGGCACGCCTGCTCGTTCTGAAAACAGCGTGGATTATGGACACGCATGGCAACAAGGCCGCCCGCCGCGAGATCGCGATGATCAAGGCAGTCGTCCCGCAAATGGCCCTCAAAGTGATCGACCGCGCGATCCAAACCTACGGAGGAGCAGGCGTCTCGCAAGACACGCCGCTCGCGGGCTTCTGGATCTACGCGCGATCTCTGCGTATCGCCGACGGCCCAGACGAGGTGCATCTTGAATCGGTAGCGAAGATGGAGTTAAATACAAGATAATGAGCCTTGACGAGACAATACAAGATATTTGCGGGCAGATCGTTCGGAAGTTTCGGCCGCATAAAATCATTCTCTTTGGTTCCCACGCCTGTGGCGTCCCGACAAAGGACTCGGATCTGGATTTTCTGGTGATAATGCCTTACACCGGGAACGAACTTCAGCAAATGGCCAACGTTCGGGGCAGAATCGATTCTAAGGTGCCGCTTGACGTATTGGTGAAGACACCAGAACAGATCGAGCGAGATCTCAAGGCTAACAACTTCTTTACGCGAGACATTATTGAGAATGGTATAACGCTGTATGAATCAGGAGATCTTGGCGTGGGTAAGTAAAGCCGAAGAAGACTGGCGGATCGTGTGCCGCGAAAGCGTCGTAACTGACGGCCCGAGTCTTAACGGCATCTGCTTTCACGCTCAGCAGTGTATAGAAAAGTATTTCAAGGCTCGACTTAGACTTGGCGAGATTCCCATACGGAAGACCCACGACCTTATCATTCTTCATAACGAGGTTATTGTACTCGAACCGCACTGGCACGATTTACACGATGGACTGGCAGACGTATCATCATATGCCATTGCACTCCGCTATCCCGGTCTTGATGCGACCCGGGATGAGGCCAACCGCGCCGTAGAGTTCTGTGATCTTGTCCGTAACCTTGTTCGCAAATCGCTTGATCTGGACGACGACGATGGGTAATGATCCGCCCCGTTGAGCCTGGCGACGCGGCCGCAGTAGCCCAGTAACGTCAATTTGACGACAGGCTGCATCAGCCTGCATATTTTTCTTTCATTTTGAAGTTAAACAAGTTAAAAACTTGTTGACACATTCCAAACATTCCTGTAACTTCTAATTGTTGCGACTACTTAGGTCGTGCACCTATCGCCACCAGATGCGGCAAGCTTTCTCAAGTCTGACGAGTTCCCTTAGGTCGCGATTCGCGGCCCAAACATCCGAAAATTCGCGGGTTTTGACACATCTTCGCTAGTTGACCTGTCACGTATTCACCCCGTTCTTTCCGGTTATCACAGGTGGCACAGTTCCTCAAAAATCAGGCCCGCGAAATTTCGGGTGGGAACCGTCAGACGAGAAAAGCCAAAAAAAGGAGCAAATAAGAAATGTTCGGTAAAAAGAAGAGCGTTGCCGGTTTGGACATCGGTTCGAGTTCGGTAAAGATGATCGAACTCGACGGCAAGCTAAACAACCTCAATTTGGTCAGCCTCGGTTTTGAGAACCTGCCTGCCGACACGATCATCGACGGCCAGATCATGGAGATGAACGTCGTCTCTGACGTCATCCAGAGCGTTTGCGCCAATCACCAGGTCAATGCGACGAATGTTGTCACGGGCGTGAGCGGCCATTCGGTCATCTTGAAGAACATTGTCCTGCCGCCGATGTCGCGCGAGGAGCTTGAGGAGTCGATCGACTGGCACGCCGAGGAGCACATTCCTTACGATCTGGCGGACGTGAGCCTTGATTATCAGGTGACGGCCGAGACCGAGGAATCGACAAACGTGCTGATCGCCGCCTGCAAACGCGAACGCATCGACAATATCAAACAGGCCATACAGCTTGCGGGCAAGACGCCGCTCGTCATCGACGTTGACACGTTTGCCCTGCAGAACTGCTACGAGGTCAATTATGAGCCGACCGACGATGAGGTCGTGACGCTGCTCAATATTGGTGCCTCGACGATGAACGTAAACATCGTGAAGGGCACCCGCTCGCTCTTTACGCGCGACATCACGGTCGGGGGCAGCCAGTTTACCGACGTGCTGCAGCGCAGCCTCGGGCTCAACTTCCAGCAGGCCGAGGCCCTCAAGCGCGGCGTGACCGATGCGGTTGACGGCGTCGAAGAAAAATCCATCGAACCGCTGATGAACAACGTCACTGAGATCGTCGCGATGGAGATACAGAAGACATTCGATTTCTATCGGGCGACTACCGATGACAACGAGACGCAGGTCCAGAAGATACTCATCTCGGGCGGCGGCTCAAAGCTCATCGGCCTTGCGGATGAGCTTTCACAACGGCTCGAACTGCCTGTCGAGGTGCTCGACCCTTTTCGCCGAATAAAGGTCGACCCGAAGAAGTTCGATCCGGATTACATGCATGAGATCGTGCCCGAGATGGCCGTTGCGGTCGGCCTGGCGGTCAGAGGAGTTTAACAACAATGATCAAGATCAACCTACTCAATTCGGTAACTGAGCGGCAAAGCGGTGCGGTCTCGGCCGTAGATCGAAAGATCTCGAGCTCGTCGTCTCGCCTCGTGCTGATGTCGGTCGTTATAGCCGTTCTGCTTACCGCGGTCATCGGCTGGGACGTGATCAGCACTCAGATGGCCAAGACCGAGGCCGAACGCCAGCTCGACGAGCAGAAGCAGATCGCTGCCGAACTCGAGGTCGTGATGAACGAACAGCGAGATCTCGAGGCAAAGATCGCAAACATTGATCTACGCATCGATGCGATCAAAAAGCTGCGTGCCTCGCAGGCCGGGCCGAGTGCGGTGCTCGATGCGATGCGCGAGCGCATCGCCATGGTGCCGGGCCTCTATCTTGAGAGTGTCGAGCAGGCCGGCGACAGCCTCATCATCAAGGGCAACAGCCCGGATGAATCGCAGGTGACGCAGTTTGGCCGGAGCCTCGAATTCTCGAACGGCCTGTTCTCGAACCTCAATATTGAAACGGCGCGCTCTGAGGTCGAGAACAAGAACGCCCCGCAAAAGGTGAACGCAAGCGGCGAAACGGCCAAGGTGCAGATCGTCAACTTCACCATCAAGTGCTCATACACGCCGGAAAAGGCGCCCAATCCTGACGGTGCCAATCCGACGACAGCATCCGCTCCGGGTGCTCCGCAGCAGGGCCAGAACGTCCAGGTAGCCAAAAACTAGCCGCAAGACAAACAGAGAAGGTAATCGACATGTTAGAGAAGATCAAGAACCTGAAATGGCACTTTCACCTGATCATGATGGTCAGCATCGCGGCGTTGCTCTACGCGGGCGTCTGGTATTTCTTTACCAGCGAGACACGCGCCGAGGTCGTCGCCCTCAACGATCAGGTCGCCCAGTTGAAGTCAAAGAATGAGGCGGCACGCGTAGCGACGCAGCGTATCAACGAGTTTCGCGCGCTGTTTGCCAGCAAATCTGAAGAGTACGAAGAGCTAAAGGTATTGCTGCCCGAACAGCGTGAGATCACGAACGTTCTGCAGGGCCTGCAGGACACGGCGAACAACAGCCGGATGGTGGTGATGCGCTTTGCGCCGCGCGACGACACGCAGCAGGACATGATCATGGCCAAGCCGGTCGAGGTCGAGGTGGACAGCAACTTTACCAATCTCCGGGCCTTCTTTGAATCAATGGCCAAGCTGCCGCGTATCGTGTCGATCACTGATTTCAAGATCAACCAGCTCGAAAAGCAGACTGACGTCAAAACGCTGCATGCTCAATTTCTGCTGACGGCCTACTACGCCGCTCCGACGGACCTGAACGCCAAGCCCGCCGTGCCCGGAGCTCCCGGTGCCGCTCCCGGCCAGCCGGGCGTCCCCGCACCCGGCGCGGCCGCTCCGCCCGCAGCGCCACCCGCAAAATAGAGAGATTTAGGGAAATTAGCCATGACATACCTCACGACAATCAAACGCCTCGCCGCCTACTCAGCGATCGCCGCCGTCTTTGTGCTCGTGAGCGGTCACCTGTCGACCGCGAACGCACAGCGTGATCCGTTTGCCAAGCCGAGCTTTATGAAGCAGAGGAAAGAGTCGAGCACGACGTCGGCTTCGCCCTCGGGCAAGTCGACGACGCCAAAGGTGCCGGTCAATTACGGCCCGCCGATGATCGAGGCTCGCATCGAGTATTTCAAACGCCTCCGCGAGCAGGCCGCCGCCAACGGCCAGCCGCTGCCAAAGGTCACGAGCGTGTTGACGCTCAGCGAGATGGCCGTCACCGGTATCTTTAAGACGCCGCGCGGTTACGCGGCAATGGTCGAGGCAACGCCGATCAAGCTCTCATACACGATCTATCCTGGCGAGAAATTCTTTGACGGCCAGCTTGTCGCGGTCGAGGAGAACAGGCTCGTTTTTCGCAAGGTGACAAAGACCGGCGAGGGCAAATTCGTCGCTTCGGTCGAGCACAAGCCGCTTAAAACATTCACGCAGCGGGCCCAGATCGAGGGCACGGCACCCAATCAGCCTAACGACAAGCCGATCCAGACGGCCGTCGCCAACGCGCCCGCCGGCAAGGACGGCAAGCCTGCATCGAACCCATTCCTCTCGCCGCTTGACGAGATGAGCCAGCAGCCGGAACAGGCTGAGAAACCGAAACCACAGAAGGGCAAAAAGCCCGTTAAGGTTGCAAAGAATTGAGGCCGGTCCCCGGCCGTTCAATACGGGCCCGTTTGGGCCGAATCAGTAACGGAGGAAACATGAATTCTCTTAACAACATTGGCGAGGCGGTCCGGCGGATCGCGTTAGCACTGACCATCGTCCTAAGTTTCGCGGTGATCGCGGCGGCACAAACCGTTGATGCACAGCAGCAGGGCAAGTACTATGGCGAGCCCGGCTTTCGCGGCGAACCGATCAACCTGAATGTCGTCAATGCCGATATTCGCGACATCCTGTCGTATATCACCGACCAGTACGGTATCAACTTTGTCATCGACAAATCCGTCAAGGAAGTACCCGTAACGGTCAAGGTCAATGACGTTCCGTGGAACCTCGCACTTGATTCGGTACTGCAGTCGCAGGAGCTTGGCGTCCAGGTCAATGGCAACATTCTGCGGGTCGCCGATAACAAGACGCTGGCGGCCGAGGGCGAACTATACCGCGAGCGGATGAATAATCAGCTCGACACGTCGCCGTTGTATACCGAATTTGTTCGATTAAACTACGCTCGCGCGGCCGGCACGCTCGCAGGCGATGCGGGTGGCGGCAACGCCCTCTCGACTGGCACGAGCAATTCGTCGTCAGGCGGCGGCGGGGCTTCAGCCGGTGGTGCAGGTGGGGCCGGAACGGACCAGGGCATCCTCGGGATCGTCAAGAAGCGTCTGTCGCGACGCGGCACCGTCGAGGTCGATGGCCGCAGCAATACGCTGATCATCACCGACGTTCGCCAGAATATCGAGGCGATCAAACAGCTCGTCTCATTACTCGACCAGCCCGAACCGCAGGTCGAGATCGAGGCTCGCATTGTGGTGGCGTCGCGTAACTTCAGCCGCGACATCGGCGTTCAGCTTGCCGGGCTTCTCGTTGGCCGTCAGGCCGGCGGAAGCGTGGGCACGCTGCCGGGAGCGACTACAAGTTTGCCGCTGCCGCCCAGCCTGCCGATACCGTCGATCAACAACAGCCTTGCTTCGAGTATCGCGAATACTGCGATCGGCCTCACGACCGGCATCTTTGGCACGGCGCAATTGAGTGCCCTGATATCGCTCGGCGAGCAAAAGGGGCAGGCAAAGATCATCGCGACGCCGCGAGTATCGACGCTTAACAATCGCCCGGCCGAGATCAAGAGCGGCACCAAGATCCCCGTGACCACGATCCAGCCGGGCAGCAGCACGGGCGGATCGGTGATAGCGACGACGACGTATGTCGATGTGCCTTTGCGGTTGGCGGTAACGCCTCAGATCACTGATCAGGGTGCGGTTATCCTCAATGTCATTGCCGAGAACAGCTCGACGGCCAGCATAGTCGGCGGGGCAAATCCGGCGATCAACACACAGTCGATGCAGACGCAGGTAACGGTTCCGGACGGCGGCACAACGGTCGTCGGCGGCGTTCTCTTTGATGACGAACGCGAAAGCCAGGACCGCACGCCGGGCGTTGCCAGCATTCCGATCCTTGGCAATCTCTTCAAGCGAAAGGGTGTTCAGCGTAATACGAACGAGATCCTGTTCTTTATCACGCCGCGCATCATCCGCCCTGACGCCGTAACGGCCGGCAGCACCGCGCCGAAGCAGACGACGATCATCCAGCCCGTCCCGATGGGCAACCCGCCGTCGAATTCGACCCCCGTCGAACCGACCCCGCAGCCGATCGTCTTCCAAGCCCCCACAATGGCCCGCCCTGAGCAGGCCTCCACCTCAACTCCGCCGAGCAAGCCCAACAACTAGCTCGCATCTCCATTGTTTCTTCCGAAAAAGGCCCGGCGGACATCGCCAGGCCTTTTTGTTTAGAGTGCAAGCTTCAGCTTGTATCTTACGCACGCTGGAGACAAGCCAAAGCTTGCCCTCTGAACCTTAGTTTCCCGCGACCGGCACGTCGCCGTTTGAGCCGAAGACGGTGATGTAGAATTGGCTGTCGGAGCTGCGGGTGACGAACCAGTAGCCGGTCGAGGGGCGGAAGACCGCGATGTCGGTCTTGCCGTCGCCGTCGTAGTCGGCGGGTGCGGGGATGTCGGTCGAGACGCCAAATAGCGTCCCGAACAGCCCGTCCGTCGATTTTACTATGTACCACGCGCCGGTCGAGGGGCGGAAGATGGCAATGTCCGCGCGGCCGTCGCCGTCATAATCGGACTGAACCGGGCGGTCGTCGTCGGCACCGAACGGCATCGCTGTAAAGCCCGCCGTGCTTCGCATCATGTACCAAAATCCTGTTGACGGCCTGAACACTGCAAAGTCCGTTTGTCCGTCGGCGTCATAGTCCGCGGGTGCGGGCTTGTCGCCGTCAAGCCCGAAGGCCGTCGTGATCAGCCCTTGCGTGCTGCCGAGGATGTACCAAACGCCGTTTGACGGGCGAAAGACGCCGACATCCGTCTTGCCGTCGCGGTCGTAATCGCCCGCGACGGGCACATCGCCGGCGGTGCCGAACTGCACGCCGTAAAAGCCCGTCGTACTCCGCCACATGTACCAGCTTCCATTCGACGGCCGGAAAACCGCGAAATCCGTCTCACCATCGCCGTCATAATCGCCCGGCGCGATCACGTCGCCGTCGGCGCCAAACTGGAACTGCGTCACGTCGCCGCTCGCGATACTCATGCTGTACCAAGTGCCGTTCGATGGCCGAAAGACAGCGACATCGCTCACCGTGTCACCGTCAAAATTCGACGCAGCCGAGCCCGCGAGCGTTGCGACGTGTCGTGAATAGATGTAGTCGCCATTCGTGCCGCCGTCGCTGTTGGCGGCGTTGCCGGCGGCGTAAAAGTCGATCTTGCCGACGCGGTCCGCCGGCGCCGTCCATGTGAACGTCCACGTATTCGATCCGAAGACGCCCGGCGTGAAAAGGCCGTCGATGGTGTGCATCACGTAATATCGCGTGTTGCCGCCTATCGGCGTATCTTGTATCTGCGTTTTGGGCGGCATTGTCTGCGGCACCGTGAATGTGCCCGCCGCGCGGCCCAGCCGGTCGATGGCCGTTAACTGAAACCCGTAGATCACGCCGTCGTCCTGAGCTGTGCTCACTGTGACCTCAACCTGCTGGCCCGGCAGATAATCGTGCGGTAATCCTGTAATGGTGACGCTCCCCGTCCCGCTGTCGAGCGGAAAATCAGTGTGGCAGGCGGTGCAGTTGCCCTCAAGCGGCGCATTCGTGTGGCCCGGCGTCGGCCCCGAAGCCGATGCCTTCACGCTGTCTCGCCCGCCCGCGAGCCACACGAACACCAACACCGCGACAAACCCACCCGCCGCCGATAGCTTCACGATCGCCCGCCCTCCCGCGACGACTCTCATAGACAAAACCTCTGTAAATTCAATACTGCGAACCGACCTTTTGACGCGGGAGCACGGCCCAAAGTCTGCAAAATACGCCTAACTATTAGGATATTCGCCGCCAAAACCTCGCGTCAATAGTTTTCTATAGTGGGCCGTGGCTGCGCGAAAAAGCCTCGCCGCTTCCGACGAGGCTTTTCTGATCGCTGAGAGATGAGAGCTGACCGCTACTCCGTCATTGCCAGTTCTTTTTCTTTGTTCTTTTTCTTCATCCCGCCGATCTGGACGAGGTTTTCGCCTTTGATCTGGTTCTTTTCGAGGACCATTTGGTTGTAGAGTTTGCGCATCATCTGCATCTCTTCGGCGAGCCGTTACCAGACTATCGGCAGGAGGGACGAAAGCACGATCTCATTGTCTTTTGTAAGTATTTCGACGGATTCGCCCTGATTTTGAAGATAGATGCCGGTAGCGACGATGAGGCGGTCGTGGATCTCTGGGATCACGGTTAGTGACGCGCTTTCTTCAAGGATTCCCGAAGTCAGCGGAAAGATCTGAATTCTGGCGTCGGCTATGACGTCATCGAGCATATCGCGAACACTTGTGAGTAAACAGCGTCCTCTCTCGACAATGAACATCGCTTCGGCGAGGGCGATCGCGGGGAGGATAAGTTCACTCTTGGGGTCGGTCGTGACGGCCTTTGCAGAGGCCCCTAACAGACGATTGCCTTCGAAGTGCCAAATGAGTGCATGCGTATCGACAATATACTTAGTTGCCATTCAGTTCTTCGTCCGACGGATGCCATTCGGCTATCTTGAAGTCCTCTTCCGTCGACATTCGTCGGCCTGAATTGGCATATTTGCCATACTCGATCATCTTCGGTTGGTGCGGCTTCTGTTCGAGCAGACCGGTCAGGAACTCGATCAACTCGACCTTCTGTTTTTGCGGCAATTCTTGCGAACGAGCTTTGATAATGTCGATCTCATTTGTAGCCATAAAGCCTCACCCCAATATTAACACGAAAGCCTCGCCGCTTCCGACGAGGCTTTTCTGATCGCTGAGAGCTGACGGCTACTCTGCAATTGCCAGTTCTTTTTCTTTGTTCTTTTTCTTCATCCCGCCGATCTGGACGAGGTTTTCGCCTTTGATCTGGTTCTTTTCGAGGACCATTTGGTTGTAGAGTTTGCGCATCATTTGCATCTCTTCGGCGGCGGTCTTGGGGCCTTCCATTTCGGGCTTGTTGGGCCGGGTCAGGTCGACGGCGTTGAGCTTGAGGCTGTGCTCCTGCGACGCCAGCTCGACCTCTTTGCCTCGGGCAAACACCTCGTGGCGGCCGTGCTCTTTGTACCATTCGGCAACGGTCGCGTTCTGGTGCATGTGCTCGATAATGTTACGCCAGCCGATGCCGGTGTTGTAGGCACAGAACGAGATCTCGCCCTCCTGCGTGCCGTAAGGGATGATGCACATCTCGGTGCGGCGGAAATCGTAATTAAAGAGGTCCTGGAACCACATTCCCGCGATAAACAGGAAGTTCCACGGGTCCTGACGACGCTTTTCGATGTCGGCCATCGTGCGGCTGCCGTCAACCTTACCGTAATCCTTGCCTGAGAGGCCGAACGACTTGTCGAATTTCTTCCACATGGCGCCGAGCGTAAACGTCGAAGGCGAACCGTACGGATCGTAGTTCTTGAGCAGGGCAAGGCCCATCATGATGTTCGAGAACCATTTTCCGCGGTTGGTGTCGCTGATGTGCTGCATGTCCTTGACGAGGCTCTGAATGTTAAGGAACTGCGGGACAGGGGCCATCTCGTTCGTTTCCTTGTTGATCATCACGGCCGTGCCGACGCCGCAGTTCGGGTGGCAGCCGCACGAGACCTGGCCAAAATCAGTGTCGGGCCCGTGGACCACGTCCGCAAAGTCAGCGAAGGCCCCCATCAAGCTAAGCGGGAACCAATCCCTCGTCGGCTCGGTGATGCCGACCTGCTTCTTAACGTCGTGTGCCATGTGCGACAGCGTATAACGCTGCTGCAGCCGGCGCTGCTCGGTGATGTGTTCGTCGCGGCCGGTGAATGACACGGGCTGGAATGCGATGAACGATATCTTCTTGGGATTCTCCATCGCGAACCGGATGATCGAGCCGACCTGGTCGTTATTGATGCCGTTGACCAGCGTGGTCACGAGAATGATGTCAACGCCGGCCTCGTGCAGGTTGTTGATCGCACGCAATTTGACGTCAAACAGGTTGCCGATCTGGCGGTGCGAGTTGGCGTCGTTGCCGATACCGTCAAACTGGAGATAGACGAAGCGAAGGCCGGCCTCAGCCGCCTCGCGACAAAACTCTTTGGATTTTGCGAACTCGATGCCGTTCGTTGCGGCCTGGACCGAATTGTAGCCGACCTTTCGCGCGTATCGTATCGAATCGAGAAAGTGCGGGCTGAGCGTCGGCTCGCCGCCCGAGTATTGCACCGACATCTGGCGACGCGGCTTGATCTGGATCGCATTGTCGAGGATCTCGGTGACGTCCTCCATCGACAGCTCGTGGACGAAACCGACCTGATTCGCATCCATAAAGCACGGGTCGCACATCATGTTGCAGCGATTCGTCAGGTCAACGGTCAGCACCGCGCCGCGGCCGTACTTGACCGACGACGAACCGTGATCGTGCAGGCCCTCGTCGTTGTGGGCGTCCATATCGCGTCCGGGAAAGAGGCTTTCGATGTGCTGCAGAAACTTGCTGTCCACGGCCATCATGTCTTCGACCTTGCCGTGCTGCGGGCACTCTTTGATCATCCAGACCTGGCCGTCGCGTTCGATGATCTGAGCCGGTATCTCGCCGACCTTTTCATTGACGAGCGTCGATACATCGCGCTTGCCGCTGATGATCTCTTCGCGTGCCTCGATCACGCACTGCGGACAAAGCGAATCAGTCGTTCGCGGAAATCCAAGCGTCGGCTTGGTCTTTTCCCACGATTTCAGTATCGGCTTGTCGGCCCATTTCGGGGTGAAGCTCGGATTCGGTTTGAATTTGTTTACGCTTCTGATCGCGTTGAACGCCGCTCCGGCGACGTAGCTCAGTCCTTTCTCAAAATGTTTGATCGGTCTCATCTTAGATCTCCAATATAGTCTCAGGCAAAGGCCGTCCAGCGGCGCAGAAACACTCGGTAAAACAATAGCAATGCCCGTGCCATAAAACGCGTCGTCGATCGCATCCGCCGCGTCACCCGTATCTGTTGCATCCGTTGCGTTTATTGCACCAGCCGAATTCTGTGTATCGCCCGCGAAATGCGTCATTACGACACAGAAAGGCTAGATTGTAACGAATTGACACAAAAATGCAAATGACGGTGAATTCAACTTGACAACTGCTCATCATCGGCCCTAGTATCTCCTCACACAGAAACAAGTCATTGGATCACGCTTAATCCAAGGCTGTTGTTGGAAAACGCCCGCACCGTTTTTCGCAATCGGCGTTTTTCCCACGAAAGGAGAAAATCATGTTCCCTACTCGCGCCTTCATGCGTATTGTTGCTTGTGTTTTCAGCCTTCTTTTCGCTCTTTTTCTCGCAACCTCGTCATTGGTCGCACAGTGCTCACCGCCGGGAACTCCAACATTTTCTGCCGCCGCGGGGCCTGGCCATCGGAAAGTGACGCTTACATTCGGCGGTGTTCTGGCGGCAGAACTGCAGCAATTGGTAAATGGGACATGGTACGACGAGGCGTGGATGTATCAGGACGGCACTCGCACTTACGGTAATTACGGTCATAATTACACTGCCACATTCAGAACGCGAAACTGGAACGGCTGTGGGGTATCGTCGGGCTGGGTCACTGCCTCGGCAACGACTTTGGATATTGGGCAACCGTGGATAAAGGTCTATCCTGGCCCCGGAAACTCGGTTTATGTACAGACTGGCGCTGTCGCTGATGTTAATAGCACCCTCTATTGGTCATCCAACAACGGAGTTTCCTTCGATTATCATTCAACCTGGTACAATGGCAGTCTACCCCCGCCGGTGGAAGTCCCTTTGGTTCCCAATCAAACCTACTTCTTTTATGCACAGATCGACCCAGGCGGCGATGATGGCATACGCTACACGCCGATCAAAGGGGTCAGGCTCTCGGCCGATCAGGATTACGGCATCTGCGACCTGACCGTCGCACCGTCGCAAGTAGGGAAACCTGTAAATGTTATCAACGGCAACATGTTTCTCGAGCAAACCGATTTCCGGCTCCCGGGTATCGGTGAGGAAATCGCTATCAATCGAAGCTATAACAGCCTCGTTCAATTTGGCGGAATGTTCGGCTTAGGCTGGTCGACCAAATATGACGTTAGCTTGACGGTGATCGATGCGAGAAACCTTCGTCTGGCCGCTGCTGACGGACGAGCTATCTATTTCGCGCGCGTCGGGCTTAGCGATCCGTTTTCGGGAATCACACCCGGATTTCCAGGATCGTTCATTGCGAACGGCGACGGAACTTACACGCTAACCTTCCCAGATGGAAGATCAAAGAAGTTCGGAACAAACGGAAAGCTCTTGTGGGAAAAGGACCGAAACGGGAATCAGACCACGTTAAATTACGACCGAAACGGTATTCTGACCGGAGTTGCTGATTCGTTCGGAAGGACGCTCACAATCACGATCAGTAATGGGCTGGTCTCCCAAATATCTGATTCTCTTGGCACCATCGCCACATATGCATATTACCCAGCAACCAACCTTCTACAGACCGTTACTTATCAGGACGGCTCAAAATTCGAATTCGAGTACGACTCAACGTCCGCGCCCGGTAAGACTCTTCTTAAAACGGTAAATGACGCCTCGAACAACATTCTGGAAACTCACCTGTATGATTCGCAGGGTCGCGCAACGACCTCTGAGGTTCATGGCACTCACGAAAAATACACGCTTGATTACTCAAACAGTGCCTTTACAAGCGTCACGGACGGACTAGGGCGCATAACCAAATATCATTTCGACCGAACGGCAGCTCGCAATGTTGTGAAGAAGATCGAAGGCCTTTGCGGATGCGGGGGCGGTGGAACCGAGGCGACGGAATACTTCTACGATGCGGAGTTAAACCTTGTTAAAAAAGTTGATGCACTGTCTCGCGAGACTCTGTATACTTATGACATTAGCCGAAATCTGTTGAGCCTCGAGGAAAAGATCGGGCAGACCTCTCTCGGGACGGAAACATTCACTTACAATGCATTTCGGCAGCCTCTAACCCACACAGACCGCATGAACGGCGTTACCACAAACACCTACGACGCCAACGGAAATCTTTTGACGACGAAAGACCCGTTGAATAACGTCACGACTCTCGATTATCCCACAACTAATAACAGGGGGCTGCCGACGCAGATCAAGGACGCGCGGAACAATATTACTAAGTTCAAGTGGTTCGCAAATTCGGGGCTGCTCGAGGAGATCGAGGATCCTTACGGCAAGAAGACGAACTTCACGTACGACGCTCGCGGAAGGACCAATACGATAACTAATCCGCTCGGCCACGTAACCGATTACAACTACCTTGACGACGCGCAGCGAAAGGTCGAGATGATCTATCCGAATCTGGATAAGGTCACTTACAAGTATGACATCCGCCGGCTGCTGGAATCGATCACAGACGAACGCGGCAAGATCACGAACTACGAGTTTGACCCTCAATATCGTTTAAAGAAGATCACCGATCCGCTCGGGCACACGCGAGAGTTCGGCTACAACTCGATGTCGTTCATGACCTCGTCAAAGGACGGCCTGGGTAATATCACGAACTACAGCCCTGACGACTTCGACCGGCTGAAAGAGGTTGAATATCCGGCTCCGACCGTAGGCGCTCCACGTCTAAAGGAAAAGTTTGAATACGACAAAGTCGGGCGTATCAAAAAGGTTACCGACACGGCGAATCGCGATACCGTCTACACGTACGACGATACGAACCGCAAAATAACCATTACGAACGCCGAGCTTGAGAGCACGGAACTCAAGTACAACGCGCGCCTTCAGAACATCGAGGTAAAGGACGCTCTGAATCAGGTTTACACCTTCACCTACGATCCGCTTGACCGGATGCTGTCGCAAACGCGTGCAGGCGCGACGATGTCATTCGAATACGACGCGGTCGGAAACCGCCAGAAGCGAACGGATTACGCAGGCCGTGTCACGCACTACGAATACGACAACCTCAACCGGCTAAAGAAGATCAAGTACGGCGATCCGGTAACGCCCGGCACGCCCGTTCAGGAAGCGACGTACAACTACGACGACATCTCGCGCCTTATCTCGGCTATCAACGGAAGCGGCACCGTCTCATTTGTCTATGACAACCGCAACCGCGTTACGTCGACAACGGACGTTTTCAATCGCGTCGTCGCCTACGAATACGAGCGCACATCGACGGTTAATCAAAAGCGGCTAAAGCTCGACGGCGCACTTTACGCTACATACAACTATGATAACGCCGAGCGGCTGGCGAATATCGTCAACGCGTCCGACAGCACGACGATAACATTCGGGTATGACAACGCCGACAGGATGACCTCGCGGGTTTACCCGAATGGCGTCACAACCACCTACGAATACGACGACATGAGCCGTCTCAAGCGGCTGAAAGACGTTAACGCCTCTGCAACGCTCTTCGACCGGCAGTACCAATACAACGCGGCAAACCAGATCAGCCAGATCACTGAGCCCTCGTTAACGAGGATATTCGGCTACGACAACGTGAACCGCCTGACCAGTGTGTCGAATGGCGGCAGTGGGGAAAGTTATACGTATGACGATGTCGGCAACCGGACGAGTTCGCATCTGGCATCGAGTTACGGCTATCAAGTGGGGCAGTTCAATCAGCTGATATCCGCGACAACGGCGAGCCAGACGCTCGCGTACAGCTACGACGCGAACGGGAACATGACGCGCAAGGCGGAGGGTTCGAATCTGTGGCAATACACCTGGGACCACGACAACCGCCTCACCGAAGCCGCCGCTCGCCGAACGAAAGTCCGCTACCGCTATGACGCGCTTGGCCGCCGAGTGCAGCGTTACACCGTCGCCAATGCCGAAAATACAAAATTCACCCACGACGGCCAGGACGTGCTTGTTGATGACAACTTCGGAACGTTAACGAAATACGTCAACGGCGAAGGCATCGATAACAAACTCCGCGCAACCACCGGCTCGACACCGAGCTACTTCCTGGCTGATCACCTCGGCTCGACAAACGGCCTTGCAAACTCGTCGGGCTTGCTGACGGCATCAACGGGTTACGATTCGTTTGGCAACCCAACGAATACAAGCTTTGCGTCTCGTTATCAATTCACCGGACGGGAGTTCGACTCGGCTGCCAAGATGCAGTTTTCGAGGGCGAGATTCTACGACCCAGCCATCGGGCGCTTCATCTCAGAAGATCCGATTGGGCTTGCCGCGGGTGATGTCAATCTATACGGGTACGTTTGGAACGACCCGCTACAATACACCGATCCCAGCGGGCAGCTAGCGGTGCTGCCAGTCGTTTACCTTGTCTTTGAGGTATGCGCGACGGGGTACGATATCTACGATTTCGGCTCTACGCTCGTGGATCCGAATGCCGACTGGTTTGACGTAGGTATCGGGGGCGGCGGACTTGTCCTTGGGGCCGTTGCACCTGGGGGCGGTTACGGTGCTGTTGGTAAGGGTGTTAAGAGGTATGGCAGAAGGGGGTCCCCCGCGACTCGTGACCAACTTGATGCTGTTAGGGACCAATTCCTTGACGCCAACCCTAGCTACCGGCAGGTTGGTGGAGGACGTGACCGAGTCACCGGTGCCGACATTCCAGAGGAGTATATCCCGAACATAAATGGTGGGAGAAAGGGCGGTTCCTACCCAGACTTGACGTTTGAAGGGCCCGATGGATCGCGAATAAGGTTTAATACCTACGATTCGAACAAAAGCGGGTTCCCTACGAGGCGAGAAGCCGACGGGGGAGATCGCTTGTTTGATAATAGTGGCGGCTCACCGCTCGTGATGATACCCAAGCAAAAATGTGCGCCCTGCAATAAATGAAAAAATCACTTGAGATCCTGTTTACTCGTGATGATGAAAGGGTCTTGTCTGAAAAGATCCGTGCCATTTATCCCGACGTCGCATTCATAGATGACGTCTACTGGCCGTCGCCAACTCCGGCGGCTAAAGCGTCTATCGCAGAATGTGACTCAAGATTTGTCCTGATCTGGAATAGAGAGATGTTCCCGATCCTTCCGAGCTTGCCTCGCAGAGACGGGACGTTTCACGGCCCTCAATCGGGGATGGTTCTTCAGTTGATTCGGTCGACAGGTACGGGAGAAGAAATGCTCTCGGGCTCGCTAGGAGTAGGTTTCGATCCATCCGATGTAAGAATGAAGGTGTTTGTTGAGGACATCTGGAAAATCGTTAAAGAGCTTACGCATAACGAGCTAGTGCAGATAAGTCCAGATACTCGTGAAGTCGTTGGCCCTCGCACCGATATTCTGCTAGGCGATGATGCTCGCGCGTGGTGTAATGAGAAACCCGAAAGGGTCTTTCGTTTCTTTAACAGCCGGCGTATCGTAATGCGACCCTCCAATTGAATAAGGCCGCGAGTTAATCAATTGCCCCCGTTCTTCAGAGCGGGGTCAAGAACATCACCGGTCGATATTACGATTTCCCGCGAAGGTTTCGGGCATAGGGCGGAAAGCTCGCGACAGAAGGCAGTAAATTCGGGGCTAGTCGTGGAATTGTGGCACGTGTCACACTCAGAAATGTGGCACGTGCCACATTTTCAATAACACAATTTGTTCACCCCAAAAAACCGCATTCGGGGCAAAAGAAGAGCGGCCGTCGGTTCGGGAAACCGGCGGCCGCGATACTACCAGAAAGGCTTTACTGTAGGCCTTGCGGAGGTGTAGGCAAAAGGCGGATTTTCAAAGGGCAGGGTGTGTGCCGTTCGATTCGACTTCTCCGCATTATCGAACCGTCGGCACGGGAACTTTCGTATCGTGCTCAAGGGCGATCCCGATGCGCTTTGCTTCGCGTTCGATGACGCGGGGATCGGTCCTCAGCGTGTGTATCTCGTCCTGCAGGGCCAGGTTCTCGTCCTTCAGGCTCTGCAATTGAACGCCGAGGCGTTCGTTCTTGTCGGCCTCATCCCGGGCCTCGGTCAATGCCCGATAGTTTATCGAGACCGTTAACATTACAAAGATCGACGTGACTATCGTGAACGATATCCAGAACGGGGCCGCCCGACGCTCTCGCACCTTGGCCGCCGTTCGACGGCGTGTTCGGGTGCGTCCGGCCGATGTGCCATTCCCGCTATCCCAGTAAATATTTGCGGCCTTGCTCAAGCAGATCCTCCAGATCGTCCTTGGTCTCGCTCTCGGCGTAGATCCTAACCAGCGGTTCGGTCCCCGAGGGCCTCATCAGCATCCAGGCGTCGTTCGCAAAAAGGAACTTTACGCCGTCGATGCGGTTGATCTTTTCAATTCGCCGCCCACCGATCTCGGTGGGCTCCTCGGCGAGCTTTTCTTTCAGCTTGCCGGCGACCTCGGGCGTGAGCTTTACGCCGATCCGTCCCGATTCGAGCTTGCCGACCTTTGCGTAAAGTTCGTCAAGCTGCTCTGTCAAACTTGCCCCACGGGCGGCCACCGCTTCGGCGGCCAGAAGGCAGGCCAGAATGCCGTCCTTCTCGGGGTAATGGCCTCGGATCGATAGCCCTGCGGATTCCTCGCCGCCGAGCACGATCTCGTCCTTATTTATCAATTCGCCTATGAACTTGAATCCAACAGGCGTTTCGTAAAGCCTTATGCCTCTTGCATTTGCAACGCGATCGACCATGTGCGTCGTCGCGACGCTGCGGGCCACGCCAAGCGTCCACCCGCGGCTTTCGACCAAATAATCTGTCAATAGGGCGATCAACTGGTTCGGCGTGATGAACGCGCCGTTTGAATCGATAACGCCAAACCGGTCGCCGTCGCCATCGGTCGCGAGCCCAAGCGTTAAACCCTTCTCGGTGACGGCCGCTCTCAATTCGTCGAGGTGTTCCTCGCCCGGCTCGGGCGCCCGGCCGCCGAATGTTACGTCGCTCCAGTCGTGGATCGTCTCGACATCAATTCCATGGTCGCGAAGTGCCTTGTCAAGATATCCTCGGCCCGTCCCGTAGATCGCATCGTATGCGTATCTGCCATTAGCGGCCGCGACCGTGTCAAATCGGACCTTCGCTTTCAGATCGTCGAGATATGCCGGACGCGGATCGTGGTCTTCGATACTGCCGCCAGCCGCGTCGCTCGCAACGACACCGGCCGCGAGGTTCGCCTCGATCTGGCCCGTGATGTCGGGCAGCGCCGGTGCACCGTCGGCCGTCGAGAACTTGATCCCCTGATACTCGGGCGGATTGTGCGACGCCGTAAAGTTGATGCCGCCCGCCGCGCCGTTTGCTCTGATCGCATGGCTGATGGTCGGCGTCGGCGTCGGGCCGGTGCATCGCAGCACGGTGAAGCCCTTTTGCGACGCGATCTCCGAGGCAACATCGGCGAATTGTTCGCCCATGAACCGCGAATCGTGACCGACGATGAGCTTTGTGCCGCCGGCCGCCCCTTCAGTTTTCAAATATCCGCAGATCGCTTCTGTGACTCGCCGCACATTCTGGAAAGTGAACTCGTCGGCGATGGTCGCCCGCCAGCCCGATGTCCCAAAGCGGATTGTCATGTGATCCGAATTTTTACCGATTACTCTCGGAAAAAGAACGGGCAAGCATCTCGCCACCTTGTTTTTCCTAAAGTGTCTGAAAGCATAGCATAGCGATTAAGCATCTGTAAAGCGCAAAGTGATATTTTTTTCAGATTTATAACTGTAAGTATATCAATAGGTTACAGAGACAAAAATGATGTATGAAGCTAATTATGCGCTTTAGAGGGAAGCTAGAACGTGAATTTCTGTTAAGCGCGGCCTAAAGCGCTCTCGCTAGAACCAGGACAATCTTAAGCGCCTGATCGGGACGAAGATAAGGACGCAAGGGCCGGATCGGAAGGGTGCCGATGCTCATTCTCATGCATCAAATCGGTTGTCGCCGCACGCGAAAGATATATAATCTGATGAAATCACAATCGAAGCTTGCCAAAGGGCACCGTGTATGACTTCACAACTGAAGAGAACCGTTCGCTCAGCGGCGTTCTGCTGTGCGCTTCTGGCCGCCGGGCTGTTTGTCCTTGTAAGCGTGTCATCCCAGCCGGAGAATGCGATCGACGCCCTGCTTCGCCTGCCGGCACCGCCGCCGCCGAATCCGGATGCAGTATTTTACGGGCGGACGCGGCCGGCCGAGTTTTATGATAAAAACAAGCCGCCCGCTGACAACGCCCCGATAGCCGACCTGATGGAATATTGGCGTGCGATCAGTGGTGAGGCGACTCGGCTTCGTTACAGTCCAACGCCATCGGAGCGAACGACAGCTCGACTCATTGCAGAGATCCAGAAGGATCCAAGGAAGCTGATCGAATACCTCGGCATTATGCCTGATGACGAGCGGACGGGTGATCTCGTCAAAGACCTTTACGACCGGAATTCTGGCGAAGACGGTTACGACAAGAATGAGCAGCAGCAGATCAAGCGGTGGCTGACGTACCACACGCCGCACTTCAGCCACGATCTGGCCCGTGTTGCTCAGCGTGCCGGTGCCGACGGCGAGAATGTCCGAGGTGAGGAAGAGTTGTTGGCACTCACCCGCGTCGATTACCTCAAGGCCGAACCGATCGTCGACCGGCTATACCTCGACTCGAGCAATCCGGTAGCGCAAGTGCTCGGTACATGGGCACGGTATCGCCACGCGCTCGACGAAGGTTCGACCGGCGATATTGAGAGATATCGTGATGAATTGCAGAAGTTCGTCGAGAAGCGTGACGCCTCAAACCGCACCCGTGACCTCGCGCTCGACGCGCTCGTTCTTGAGAAGGATTGGGGCAGCCGCGACGAATGGTATTACACGCTGTTGGCCGATCCGACACTGGCCGATCTGGGCGGATTTACCGGGCTGACGACCATTATCCTCAATTCGCCCGACGACAAGTACATCGACAAGATGCTCGAACTGGTCAAGAGCGACGATCCCCATGTACGTGCGGCCGCGGTCCGCAATCTCGTCCTTAAGGTCGACTCGGGCCGTCCGGAAGTCATAGAAGCTCTACTGCCGTGGCTCGAAGACCCAAACTGGGCCAAGGATCCCGGCACGGTGCGCATCTCGATCCTCAGGGCGCTCAAGAATATCAAGCTGGCTGAGAGCGTGCCGGGGCTGATCAAGGCTCTCGACGAGAGGGGCAAGCGGCCCGACTATATGTCGAATGTCGCAATGGCGAACACGAACGTGGCCTCAAACCGGTGGGTCAACTCCAACCGCTCAGCGAGCCCAAATGTCCCGGCTGACTACCTGCACCTGCGCTATGACGCGATCGCCGCTCTCGGAACCCAGGCTGACCAGCGGGCCGTGCCGGCTCTGAGACGTATATTGAACGAGGGCGAGTCACCTGCGCAGTTGGTCATCGAGGCTCTCGTTAAGTCAAAAGGATTTACCGTTGCTGAGCAGGTCGAGGGATTGGACCTTGCGGTTCGGGGGCAATCGGAAGCGCAGGCAAAGGCCGAGGCCATGGCCGCAGCGGCGAACGCCGCCGGTGCGGCAGCGAATGACGCCTCCTCGTATTGGGACCACGAATACACACTTTACGGATCAAACTCCGTTTTCAACCGCAAATACGATCGTCCGCCGACGCAGCTCGAGATCAAGAAGATGGTAGGCGTCCATCTGCTCGAAAGTACGGAGGTCAGCGACGAACTGGCCGCCGGCGTTGTCGACCATATCGAAATGCTGGACAAACGCGAGCCTAAGGTTGCGCGTGCGTTTCGCGACGTCGTACAACGTTGGCAAAATTCGGCGATAGATCTATTGCTGCTGCGCGACGTAAAGCATGGCATAGCCAACGCAGATTCGATCGTAAGATTGCTCGCGGTCAGGAAAAAATTGCAGGCCGAGCAGTCAGCTGCCGTTCACGACCTACGCACCGGGACGCCGACAGCGGTGGGCATTGCGGCGTGTTTGCTCGAGGACAATCCCGACTACAGTGTGATACTCGACGAGGCTCCGGTCGAGACAAAAACCGCGATGCTCGCGTGCGCACGTTTGATCCGCGCCGAACTGCCGCTCGATAAGGTCGCCGAGGCCACACGCAGTGCTGACAGGCGGCTTTTTACTGCGGCTGAGCTTTACGCAGAGTCTGAAGACTCGCAGGCGGCCCGCACGATAGTGCTGAGCCGACACCTGGGCGAGGCAAAGATAACCGGAGCGACGACGGCGTTTTTTGTGACGGAAGAGTTCCCCGGCGATTCCGGTATGCTCTGGCAGTTGTTTCAGAGCATCGGGGACAGCTCCGCCGGCTACAACGGCTGGATCTACGACAGCGCAGAACACCTGCGGGTGATCGAAAAACGCTTGCAGGATGAGGTCAAGAAGGACGACAAGCTGCTCGGCGTTTATGCCTATGAGCGAAACTACGTACGTATATATAAGGACAAGGTCATTTTCAGCTGGGACGAGGATGATTCGCGATTTCGCGAACGCGCGTTGAGCAAAGAGGAGTTTGATGAACTGCGCGCATATCTGACCGTCAACAATGTCGATGAAATGCGGCCCTATTTACAGTGCGGCGGCGAATACTGCGAGGCGCGCGAGCTTCTGATGCTTGGGCGTAACGGTGGACGCCGCGTCTTTATGAACGGTTCTCCTCCGCCATTCTTTGCCGGCCTCGACAAGTACTTTGCCGCGCTGAAGAAAACGCCGGCCTCGATAAGATATGCCCTTGGCCGAGATATTCCCGGCCTTGAGGTGCTGCTCGCGGACGATTACCTTCACGTCGAGACCGTTTGGAAGGACGGCGCTGACCTGCGCGTTGCGGCGAGCGATATGACCGTGCGGAAAAGGGTCTCGGATGAGATAGAAAGGGCCATTCAGGCCGAGGCTCCGGATGATGGTATCGAAACGGAGGCCGATTACACGAGCTATCAGCAGAAGCAGGAGACAGGCGCGAAGCTTGCGAAGAAGCGCGAGTTTGAAGGCGTCGGCTGGCATCAAGTGGTTGACGGCCGTGACGCTGGCCCGGCCGCTCAGCCGGCAGGCGTGGATTATGTTCCGGTCGCTGACAGTTTTCCCGTCAAGGCGACACAGGAATCGTGGAAGGCTCGCGCCGGCGGCATAGAGCTGCGCGGCCATTCCGACGGGCTTTATAAGATACAGGCCGGCCGGATGAGCAAGATAGCGGCAGGTGAATTCTATTGGCCGGTGATCACGCCGAACGCGCGCTGGGCTATAGTCAACCGTGGCGGCGATGAAGAAGGCGGCGGCAGGCTTGTCCGCGTTAACCTGTTGAACAACCGGATCACACCGGTGCCCCTTCTTGAGAGTTATCTTGAGTTCGGAGCGGCCTCATACATTCCCGCCACCGGCGGCATCCTCGTGGACAGCTACGATTCCTATGATTATGAGTACGCGGGCCTGGAGATCGACGACGAGGTCTCGCGTGATTCCGCGCCGACGGCGATGCGGGTGATCTCACCAGAAACGGGCGAGGTAAAGCCTGTGATCGGGGAGATGCGTCCCCTGGCACAGCAGACATATCGTCCGCTGCAAGAGACCGCGAAGCCGAACGAATTCTGGGCGGCGCTGCCGAACCATAAAAAGAATCTGACTGAGGTCGGCGTTTACAATTCCGCGACGCTATCGTTCAGGCTCGTAATGACGGTGCCAAAGATCAAATTTAACAGCATGACGATGTGGGTCGATGAGGCGGGATCGAAGGTCTATTTTGTCTATCGCGGACATCTTCTCGCGGTCCCGCTGCCAAAATAGGCGACGTCGGGCTTGATTTTGGTGCGGAAAACCTGTGTAATACTTGTTTGCTCATGAGAGCATGATCTTTAGCCGAAAGGAGGTGAGACGATAAATGGCTTTTATTACAGTAAACTCGAACGAATCGATCGAGTCAGCGCTTCGGCGCTTCAAGCGCAAGGTTATTTCCGAAGAGATAATCAAGGACCTTAAGAAGCACGCTCACTTTCTTCCGCCGGCCCAGAAGGCGAAGCTTAAATCGGCAAATGCCCGAAAGCGTAACCGCCGACGGTTCCGCCAACAGCGTCCCGCCGGAGCGGCCGGGGCACGGCCCTCAACGCCGTCTGCGCCACGCTAGTAGATTTTGGACAATGCAAAAGTGAGAAGGTGATATAGGCGGCGACGCCGAACACCTTTTCACTTTTTCTTTTTTTGATGATCCGCGAAAGGCCACGTATCCTGCTCACGAATGACGACGGTTACCACTCCGAGGGCATTATCGCGCTCGAGGAAGGCCTAAAGGTGATCGGCGACGTTTATGTGGTCGCGCCGGAATCAGAGATGAGCGGAGCGGCGCACAGCCTGACGCTGGCGCGTCCGCTGCGTATCCGTCAGCTCGACGAGCGCCATTGGACCGTGGACGGCACGCCGACGGACTGCGTGACGTTGGCACTGAATCAGATACTGCCGCCGGAACTCAGGCCGCACATTTGCTGCTCAGGCGTCAATCACGGTGCAAACCTCGGTGATGACGCGACCTATTCGGGAACAGTAGCCGGAGCGATGGAGGCGACGATACTCGGTGTGCCGGGCCTTGCCTTCAGCCTCGTGGCGTATCGCGACCACGACTTTACAGAATCCGTCCGCATCGCTCACGAGATCACCGAGAGAGCATTGAACGATGGCATTCCGGACGGAACTCTGCTCAATGTGAACGTGCCGAAGGGCGTGCCTTCGGGTATTCGAATAACAAAACAGGGCTTTAAGTCGGCACGGCCCGTTATCAGCGAACAGATCGATCCGCGGGGCAAGCCGTATTACTGGATCGGCGAAGTGCGCGAGGGCTTTCGAGCGGAGGGCGGAACGGATTTTGAGGCGATCGACGAGGGTTATGTCTCGGTTACGCCGATGCGCAGCGACCTTACGAGCCATACGGCACTAGAGGCATTGAGAAGCTGGAATACATGAACGGTACGGCTCGTATCACGGACGAGATGACGATGCAGCGGCTGAGAATGGTCGAGCGGCTGCGGGGCCATTACCGGATCGGCGACGAACGAGTGCTCGACGTCATGGCGAAGCTGCCCAGGCATCTGTTTGTTCCCGATGCGATAAGGCCGCAGGCATACAATGACAGCGCTCTTCCGATCGTCAGCGGCCAGACCATCTCTCAGCCGTTCATTGTTGCGAGGATGACCGAACTGCTGGAACTGACCGGAACGGAGAAAGTTCTCGAGATCGGTTCGGGTTCCGGTTATCAAACGGCTGTCCTGGCGTCGCTGGTGCGGAGAGTTTTTGCGGTAGAGCGGCTGCCTGCCCTTGCTGCGACGGCCCGGGAACGGCTCGAAGAGATTGGATTCCGGAATGTTACACTTAAGGCCGACGACGGCACCGAGGGCTGGAATGCGTACGCACCCTACGACGCGATCCTGGTCGCAGCGGGCGGCCCTGAAATACCGGAGCCGCTGGTCACCCAATTGAAGAGAGGCGGACGATTGGTCATACCCGTCGGATCGGACCAGAGATCACAAGAGTTGATCCGTGTGGTTCGCACCGAGACAGGGCGGCGAACCGAGAACTTTGGCCCGTGCGCATTCGTCCCGTTGATCGGCGAACACGGTTGGGAAAGTAAGAACTAATGGAAACAATTTACGATCTTATTCACTATTTGAATCCGAAGGTTTTGATCGACACACTGCTCGGCATCTTTGGCAACTGGGTCTATCTCGCGCTGTGGTTCATTATCTTTGCCGAAACAGGCCTCGCCGTCGGGTTCTTTCTTCCGGGCGATTCGCTGCTCGTAGTTTCCGGCCTGTTTGCCGCGGCGAATAAACTGAATGTGTTTCTGGTCTTGATCTCTTTCTTTTTGGGTTCAGTGATAGGAGACAACACTGGTTATTGGACCGGTAGAAAAATGGGCCATGCTCTATTCACTCGAGAGGACTCACGGATCTTCAAGCCGAGCCGTGTAAAGAAAGCTCACGAGTTCTTCGAAAAGTATGGGCCGAAGACCGTGATCCTGGCCCGCTTCGTTCCGATAGTCCGGACCTTTGCTCCGCTCGTGATCGGGGCGGCGGAAATGAAGTATTCGACGTTCCTCACATACAGCATCCTTGGCGGGCTCCTGTGGATCAATAGCATGGTGCTGGCCGGCTATTTTCTCGGCGGTGTTATTGAAAATGCGCTGGGCATCAAGCTCGAAGACCACATTGAAAAAGTTGTCATTGTGGTCGTATTTCTATCACTGCTTCCGCCGATCATTGAGTTCTTAAAGCACAGGTTTGTCAGGAAGAACGTAGTCGTCTCAGAACCGCCGGCCTGAACGGGCTTTGCATCGTCAGGATCGACTTGCAGTATATTGAGCAGTAACCTAAACTCTAGTACTTGACTTATCGGGGCGTGGCTCAGCCTGGTAGAGCGCACGGTTCGGGACCGTGAGGTCGGAGGTTCAAATCCTCTCGCCCCGACCAATTTAGTGATAAGAGAAGCTTCATTTGAAGCTTCTTTTTTTGCGCCAAAATGTGACATTCATCACAAATTTTTGGTGAGTTTTGTGATAAAGAGAGACCGATATGACAAGGGGAACTTAAGCGGCCGGATGTTTCGGGCGATTTAGGCATTTGTTTTTTGGAGGAACGAAGCGATGAGGACACATATTCTAAAGGTGGCCCGGCAACTCCCGGTTGTGGCGATATTTCTATTTGGTTCGGTCTCAATGGCGAGCGTCGGGACCTTGAGCCATACATTTGAGAACAAGACGGGCAAGACGGCGTATGACCTGCACATAAAATACAACAGGCAGGCAAAAGTTGTCAGCCAGGACCCGGAGGCATTCGACAAGGTCGATGACGGCGGCGAGGCTGGGAGTAATATTGTTGATCTGTCGAAAGGTTCGGTCCTGAACGGCGACAAGGTCAAGGTAAAGGCCGAAGCCAAATCCGGCGATCTCGAGATCAATAAGTGGTGGTGGACAGATAAGGACCACAATCGAATTGGCAAGGAATATGACGGGTGCCAGGCCTCGGACGGTTGCAGTTCGGGCGCTTCGGACCCTGTCGGCAGCTCGGGTGTGGTTTCAACCGGGTCAGGCCTGACAGATGTGATATTTGATCTGCCGCAGGCGAAGGTAACAGTTCATCTGCCGGATGACATGGCCGCGGGAGACACCATCTCGGGCACCGTGATCGCGGAGCCGAAAGCGGGATACGTCCAGGACAACTCGCCAAACGCCGAGACGCTCACGGGCGTCGTTGTCGACCTCGGTGACGGGCAAAAGGTGCCGGTGTGCGATCCTTGTTCGGCACTACGCTCGTTTGTGTTGCCCCACGTTTTTGATCAGCTAGGTAGGGTGATAAATGTTTCGCTGGTTGGGCCAGGCCGCAACACGATCACGAAGAAGGTGCCGGTGCAGCCTGCAGGGGTATTAGCCACAACGGACCCAAACATTCCTACATTTGCACAGACAGGCCATCCATTGCCGATATCGGGCCCGTTTGATGGCAATTCGTCCAACACGCTAAGCACGATCGGATCCCAACAGGCCGTGATACTCGCTGAGTCACGGAGAAAGTTGATCCTTAGGACCCCGGGGAACCTGACTGGGCCAGTGCAGGTGAGCGCTACTGATAATGGCAAGACCACGTCCGGACAGGTGCGGATACTGAGCGTTCAGTTGACCTCGCAAAAGACCAAGCTGAAGAGTGGCGAGGAAACGAAAGTGCACATGGAGATCAAAGGGCTGAAGGGTGAGAAACGCAACGTGCCGGTCCGCCTTGTGACGACGGGCACCGCGAATATGCAGGGCGGCAACCAGCAGGACATCACCATCGCACCCGGCCAGATATCGTCCGCCGGGACCTTTGTTAAGGACTTTACACTGGTTGGCACGTCGACCGGGGCCTTCAGCGTAACCGCAACGGTGCAAGCCAACCCACCAACTGTCGGAAGTGACGGGAAATGCAAATGCGTGTGCGAGTTTGCAAACCCGGAGATCATTACCGCGGGGACAAAACAGGTAAAAGGCGGATGGCAGCACTCGTTTGAGCCCAACATGAAGAACGCGGCGTGCAATGGCAATCAGTGCAGCGTCGCAAAGATCGACTACGCATGGTCGGTAGGCTCCGGCAGCACCGCGACCTACACGATCGTCGGCGGCATCTCGACGGCCAAGATACTTACGATCGAGGCGACCAAGGCGGGTACGGTCGATCTATCAGTAAAGGTCACGGTCACGTGCAGCGACGGCACATCGTGTTCGGCAACAGGGAGCAAGAGCTTCAGGGTCAAGGCATAATTGTGTAGGTAGCGACGCTCGTCGGCGTTTCAAAACACCTGACCTTATATACGTTCACGCGCTCATCGGCGACGCGTGTGTTGAGGTATTCGAGAAAATAGCGCGCAAGGTTTTCGGCCGAGGGATTGAGTTCTTCGTCAAAAGGTGGCAGTTCGTTGATGTTGCGGTGGTCGAGATATTTGACGATCTCGTCCGCCGCATCTTTTAGGTCGCCAAAGTCGATCAACAGGCCGATGTTGTTCAGCTCCTCACCGCGGGCATAGATCTCGACCTTATAGTTGTGCCCGTGCAGGTTCTCGCACTTTCCCTTGTAGCCGCGCAATTGATGAGCGGATGAGAAATTGCGTTCGATCATTACTTCGTAATACGCCGACATAGTATCAAATCGCTAAGCACCGAAGGTGCGGCAGTAATTCAGCTTGGGGCATCGCCCCAAGAAAACGATAACCGAACAAATTAGAGCCGCAACGCGGCGACGTAATCTCTTCGCGACACGTCGCTCTCCGATATTCATTACGCCGCCGCGTTGCGGCTCGATTTTTGATATCGTTGCCACGAGCTATATTACGTCGCACCTTCGGTGCTGGGAATGCGTCGCGGTGGCATTGCCATTCAATCCCAAACGTACCGTTCATCGTATCCGATACCGTGTTTCTCAAGGAACCCAATAAACTCATCTTCAAATGTCTTTTTTTGATGATGTTCCTTCTGGTTTTCGATGTACTTCTTTACCGCCGGGACACTAGATTTGCTCACCGAAAAGGCCCCATAACCAGTTTGCCACTGAAACGGGGCAAATTCCTTACCCTTAGTTTTTATCCATTTCGAACTGCGTTTCTTTATCAACTCGATGACCTTAGCGATCGACCAGATACGAGATAGCGCAAGCAGAATATGCAGATGATCCTTGTCACCACCGATAATGACGGCAGGCGAATGACATTCATCGTACAGGATCTTGGCGACATAGGCGTAAAGCTCGGGTTCGATCTTTTCGGAGATTAAGGGTTGGCGGTGTTTAGTGGAAAACACGATGTGTATGAACAGATGAGCGAGTGATTGGGGCATCTTGTTTTACTCCGCCGCGTTGCGGCTTGCCTCCATCTGGGACGTCATGCCAGGGACGATGTCCCTGGCTAGATTACGTCGCACCTTCGGTGCTTTGTATCAAAAAACTTTCGAGGTCATTAGTATCTCCTGTTATCCGCATTCGCGGCAAGCTCGCCAGGAAATCGCGGCCGTAGCCTTTCGTCCGCAATCGCGGGTCGAGCACCGCTATCACGCCTCGGTCGGTGCGGCTCCTGATCAATCTGCCGATGCCTTGTTTTAACGCGATGATCGCCTGCGGCACGCTGTAATCGACAAACGAGCGGCCACCGTTCTCGTCGATAAATCGACTGCGGGCAGCTACTAGCGGGTCACTGGGAACGGCGAAGGGAAGCTTGTCAATTATCACGCACGAGAGCTGTTCGCCCCGGACATCGACGCCTTGCCAGAAACTTTGCGTCGCAAAGAGCACCGCATTCGGCGTCGATCGAAACCTCTCAAGCAGGCCCGCCTTTGACATCGATCCCTGCAGCAAACAAGGATAATCGATCCTCGACCTCACTAATTCGTAGAGTGCCGTCATGGACTGGTTGCTGGTGCACAGGACAAAGGCATGGCCGCGCGTTGCCCCGAGGATCCGCACGATCTCGGTCGCCGCCATCGGCGTGAACTCGGGCGAGCGTGGATCGGGCATTGCCTTGGGCAGATACACGATCGCCTGATTCTCGTAGTCGAATGAGGACGGGGCGATGAGCGTGTTCGTTTTACCGGCGGCCAGGCCCAGACGGTCACGGATAAAATTGAAACTCGAATTTGTCGCAAGCGTCGCTGACGTCAGAACGCACGTTTCGACCTTGTCAAAGAGCTTTTCGTGGAGCAAGGCAGAGACATCGACGGGTGAAGCCTGTAGGAAGATGCCGCGTCCGCGACGTTCGAGCCAGTAAACAAAATTGCCGTCGCGCTGTCCGACAATGAATACCAGATCGAATCGTGCCTGCCGGACCCTGCGAACGAGCGACTCAGCCTCGGGGATCTTTTCGGAATAAACGTCGATCTCAGAATCGAGCCGCTTGAGAGCGTCATCCAGGGCGTGAAGGGCCTCACCGAGCGGTGACGGCTGCGTCTCGCCTCCTTCCACAAACTCAACGGCGGCGTTCTCTTCGAGAGCGAAACGGCCTTCCATGCCGCGTCCTTGCCGAAAATTTAACCAAAATTGTTCAGCAAACCCGACGACACGAGCGCATGAGCGCATTATTGCCGAGGTGGCGATCGCGTCCGGTATCGGAAGGCTGTCGGCATCGCGGACAAGCTCGTCGAGCTGGTAATTAGAGACTTGGCAGCCGAAATAGTCCGCCGCGATGTCCTCGATCAGGTGAGCTTCGTCAAAGATGACTGCGCCGTAATCAGGTATCACCTTGCCAAACTGGTTGCCTCTCACGCTCAGGTCGGCGAAGAACAAGTGGTGATTGACGATAACGATCTCAGCCGTCTCGGCCCGGGCACGCATTCGCGTGATGTAGCACGGTTCGAAATCAGGGCACTTCTGGCCGATGCATGTCTCGCTTTTGGCATTTACCCGGCCCCAAAAAGATAGGTTCTCAGGCAGATATGTCAACTCGGCGCGGTCGCCGGTCGGGCTCGACCGGGCCCATTCGCGGACCTCGCGAAAATGGTCGATCTCATCGATGCCGTCGAGGATCGGTTGATCGTCCGATTTGCTGAGGCGATAGATGCAGGCGTAATTTGCCCGTCCTTTCATGTAGGCGGCCGTAAATTTTCCTGGGAATACACGCTGCAGGAATGGGATGTCCTTTTCCATCAGCTGTTCCTGAAGATTTTTGGTGCCGGTTGAGATAATGACGCGCGTCTTGCGGCTGATAGCCTCCTCGATGGCGGGCAGCAGATAGGCGAGCGTCTTACCGGTCCCGGTGCCGGCCTCGACGATCAGATGCTTCTTGTCGGCGAATGCGCGGCTGATAGCCGCAGCCATTTCGATCTGGCCCAAGCGGTGCTCGTAATGGTCATGAAATCGCGATATAACACCGTCGGGGCCGAAGACCGACTCGTGCGAGATGCCTGCTGGCTTTGCTCCTTTTTTAGCCGCCATTTCGTTGACTTGCGAGTGTCCATCTGGGACAATCATCGTTTCACCTATCTTAATGTTTTCCTGAGGTTATCCCGAATCATGACGTTGAATTCAAATCGCTCTGCGTTGCTGACCATTCTTGCCCTTGCATTGGTCGCGCTGGTTTTGTCAGTCCCGTTTCAGTGGCGTTCGCGCGCCGCGAACGGCCTTATCGAGAGGACATCGAGCCAGGTGCCCGAATTGCCTAACTACGATATCCGCTCGGACAAGAAGAAAGCCGATCAGATAGCTGCATTCCGGACGGCGGCCGGCAAAAGCGCATCGCAGGTCGCCGATCTGCGCGATGGCTTCGTCCGCGGCGAAGCGGCGTTGAGGCAAAGCGTCCCATCGCTCAAGATCGTCTATAACGACGACATCCGCATCCCAGAGGTGATAGGCCCGGACGTGCAATTGGGACGCGTGTTTTTGACGGCTCCGGCTTCAATCCAGCGGCCGCGCATCCTCAGCGATTTTCTCAAACAGAACACCGAATTGGTCGGAGCGACCGACGAGCAGATCGACGCCCTCAAGGTGACCGCAGATTACACAAATCCTGACGGCAACCTGTCATTCGTGGTGCTTGAGCAAGAGATCAACGGCATTCCGGTATTTCGCGGCGAGGTCAAGGCCGGATTTACCAAGCAAGGTGAGATGGTTCGTGTGATCAATAATCTTGCACCGGCATTGGACTACGGCTCTTTATCGACAGACTTCGGCGATCCGCTAACGGCGGTCAAGAAAGCAGCGGCGTTCATCAACAACGATGGTTCGCGATTGGATCTGCGATTCAACGCAGCCGACTCGACGGAGATCAAGGCAACGTTTGGGACAGGCGACTCGGCCACGACTGCTGAAAAGATGTATTTTCCGACCGAGCCGGGCGTGGCCGTGCCTGCGTGGCGAGTCCTGATATGGCAGCCGGTGAATGCGTTTTACGTCATCGTCGATGCCCGCACAGGCGTGATGCTTTGGCGCAAGAATATTACGGCAGATCAATCGCAGGCGGCGACCTATGAGGTTTACGCCAACCCGAACGCGATGATCCAGGTGGCGGACAATCCGTTCCCGATGACGCCCGGCCCGACATCGCCAAATGGCGCACAAGGGCCCGCTCTTGCTCGGACCTTGATCACGCGGATCGGTAACGAGCCGCCATACACATTCAATAACAACGGCTGGATCACCGATGGCGGGACGAAAACCGACGGAAACAACGTCCAGGCCGGACTCGACCGCGCTTCGCCGGATGGTGTCGATACCGACAGCGAAGCGACGAGTCCGACTCGCCTCTTCTCGTTCACTTACAGCCCCTTTGATCCAAACACCAACACGGGCGAGGCCCCGCTTCCGGCGACGCAGACATATCCGGGGTCGGCGTTCCAGCAAGGGACCGTCACGCAGCTCTTCTACATCACTAACTGGTATCACGACGAGGCTTACCGGCTCGGATTTACCGAAGCTGCCCGAAACTTTCAACATGTAAACTTTACCGGCCAGGGTAACGGGAACGATCGCGTTCGTGCCGAGGGGCAGGATTCGTCAGGATCGAACAACGCAAATTTCTCAACGCCTGCCGACGGCGGCCGCGGCCGCATGCAGATGTATCTATGGACCGCGCCAAACCCTGACATTGACGGCAACCTTGACGCCGATGTTGTGATTCACGAGCTAACGCACGGCACATCAAACCGCCTGCACGGGAACGGTTCAGGCCTCTCGACCCAGCAGTCCGGGGGCATGGGCGAGGGCTGGGGCGATTTCTTTGGCCACGCAATGCTCAGCCAGGCGTCAGATCCGATCAACGGCATCTACTCCACCGGCAGCTACGACACATATCTCAGCGGCCCCGGCGTGAACAATTACTATTACGGCATTCGTCGGTTTCCAAAGGCAGTGATGGCTTTCACGGGCGGCCCGAACAACCGGCCGCACAATCCGCTGACGTTTGCCGATGTAGATTCGACTCAGATGAATCTCAGCGATGGAGCGTATGCTCCGCGATTTACGGGCACCGCCGATCAGGTGCATAACCAGGGCGAGGTGTGGAGCACAACATTGTGGGAAGTCCGTGCAAAGTTTGTCGCCCGGCTTGGCTGGGAGGAAGGTAATCGAAAGACACTGCAGCTGGTAATGGACGGAATGAAGCTCGCGCCGCTCGGGCCAACGTTTGTTACGGAACGCGATGCGATCCTCGCGGCTGCTCAGGCGAGTTCGCGTGCTCCCGAAGCGGACGCCGATGTTCGCGATGTGTGGGCAGGTTTCGCTATCAGAGGCGTTGGCGCCAATGCGGCCGTTCTGGTGAACGGCAGCGGTGGCTCGACACGTGTCGTAGAGTCATTCGCGCTTCCTAATGTGACCCAATCGCCGACGCTCACCGTATCAGACGCGCAGGGCAATAACAACGGCTTTCCGGAACCGGGCGAACCGGTAACGCTTACCGTGCCGATCAGCAATGCGACTGGCGTTCCGGTCACAGCGATGACGCTGATGGTCGCGGGCGGAGGCTCAGCCAATTACGGCCCGATCGCGAGCGGATCGACGGTGACGCGAGACATGTCGTATACCGTGCCGGCGAACACGCCTTGCGGCAGCGTGCTTACGCTCAACTTTACGGGCGACAACAATATTGGCGCTGTCCAGTTCTCACGCACGGTCGTGATCGGTGCACCGACGACCACAGCTACCGAGAATTTTGACAGTGTGACTGCACCGAATTTTCCTGCGGGCTGGACGGCAACGCCGGTCGCGGGCGGAATCAATTTTGTGACCACCGCCACGAATCCGGATACAGGTATTAATTCAGCGTTCGCGGCCGACCCGACATCGGTCGGCGGCGGGACAGACCTTACGACCCCGGCCCTGCCGATCAGCTCTGCCGCCGCGCTCGTTTCGTTTAGGAACAGGTATAACACTGAAGACGGCTGGGACGGCGGCTTGCTTGAAGTGAGCGTCGCGGGCGGCCCATTCCAGGATATCGTCACCGCCGGCGGAGCGTTTGTCCAAAATGGCTACAACGGCTCACTTGGCGGCGGGACGAATAATCCGTTGTCTAACCGGCCGGCATGGACCGGTAACTCGGGCGGATACCTGACGACGATCGCGAGATTACCGTCCGCCGCAGCCGGACAGAACGTCCAGTTGCGATTCCGTTTTGGTGCCGACGACAATACGGCGCCTGCGGGCGGCGGGTGGAACGTCGATTCCATTATCATTTCGGGGAGTTTTACCTGCGCATCTGTCGCGGTCAGGTCGCGTGCCGATTTTGATGGCGACGGCAAGACGGATGTTTCGGTCTATCGTCCGAGTAACGGCGATTGGTATCTCGACCGTTCGACACAAGGGTTCCTCGGCACGCAGTTTGGCACGGCCGAAGATATTCCGACACCGGGCGATTTTGACGCCGACGGCAAGACGGATATCGCCGTATGGCGGCCTTCAGATGGCACATGGTATCGGCTTAACAGCAGCAACGGTGCCTTTGTCCAAACAAGCTTCGGGACCGCCGGTGATATTCCGCAGGCCGGCGACCGCGACGGTGACCAGAAGGACGATGTCGTCGTATTTCGTCCGACCGAGGGCACATGGTATTGGCAAAACAGCAGCAATAGCCAGTATGGCTCATCGCAATTTGGCCAGAATGGCGACTTGCCGGCCGCGGGTGATTACGACGGTGACGGCATTGATGACCTAACTGTTTTCAGGCCGTCGAACGGTGTGTGGTTCCGGGCAAACAGCACCGGTGGCTTCTATACCGTCGGTTTTGGCCAGAATGGCGATATGCCCGTCCACGCGGATTATGACGGCGACAACAAGGAGGACGTCGCCGTGTTCCGTCCGGCCGACGGCTTCTGGTATCGACTGAACAGCACAAATGGCCAGTTCGTCGGGGCACAATGGGGGATCAACGGAGATGTCCCGGTGCCGGGCGATTATGACGGCGACGGAAGCGACGACATCGGCGTATTTCGCGGTGGAGCGTGGTACATCAATCGCAGTACCGCCGGCTTTATGCAGGCGAATTTCGGCGTGCCGTCTGATACGCCTGTACCAAAGAAGTACATTCCGTGAGGCCGACGGTTTGACTTGCGCCCATTGAGGCGTAATAATTCCAACCTTGTTCTTTGAGTAAATAGTGTTCGATAGGGGAAGCGGGTGAAAGTCCCGCGCGATCGCGTCACCGTATAGCCGGGCAGCCTGATCGGACACTTATTGCCAAGAGAGATGTTTCGCGTCAAAACATCGCAGGCAAACAAGGTTACAATGCCCTGTTTTCCGCATCGTGGACGCGGAGAACAGGGCGTTTGCTTTTAAGGGACGAGGGATGAGGGATGAGGTAAGATACAGAACGAGCTTGGTGGCGCTCCTGGTGCTTGTCCTTGTGGGCTGCCAAAAACCGTCGGCAGTCGAAGCCCCCGAAACGAGTGCTAAGCCGATTCGTGTCGTCACCGACGATCTGGGCAGAACGGTCACCGTGCCGGTCAAGATCATGCGGGTTGTTTCGACTGCGCCTAGCGTGACCGAGAATATCTTCGCCGCCGGCGCCGGCGACCGTCTGGTCGGTGTCACGACATTCTGCAATTATCCTGTCGAGGCCAAGGCGATACCCAAGATCGGCGACACGATTACGCCAAATATGGAGTCGATCATCGCCCTCAAGCCCGACGTCGTTTTCGTCTCTACCGCGTCACAGATCGAGGCATTTACTCAGACGCTCGCTGACAACGGAATTGCGGTCTATGTGACGAACCCAACGTCATTCGATGATGTCATCGACGATCTTGGCAAGCTCGGCGACCTATTCGGCACGACCGATCGTGTCGGGCAAATGCTGCCTGAGCTAAAACGCCGCGTCGAGGCAGTGCAGGACAGTGTCAGGGGCGAAGAGCAGTTAGGCGTCTTTGTCCAGATATCGCGCGAGCCCTTGTTTACAGTCGGGAAAGGGTCGTTTCTCAACGTCCTGATCGAAAAGGCCGGCGGCCGGTCGGTAACGGTCGATATTGAGACGGCGTATCCAAAATTGAGCAAAGAAAGCGCCATTGCTCTCGAGCCGGACGTGATAATTATCTCCGAGAGCCCGGACAACGAGGGCCCGAACGAGGTCTTTCGCAACTCTCCGGCGTTGAAAAGCGGCCGCGTGTATAAGATAAACGCCGACCTGCTCTCGCGGCCCGGGCCGAGACTGGTCGATGCATTGGAGCAGATCGCAAGGTGTTTACACCCGGAGAAGTTCAACTGAGAACGGAAAGTGGAAAGCGGAAAGTTGAGAACGGCAAGCGAGCTATCAAGCTCGGCCTTGTCCTCGTCGGCATATTGACTATCGTGCTGATCGCGGCCGCGAATTTGGGCGCGGAGCGGCTGTCGATTTTTGATCTCAATGAGCAGCAGCGGTCGATATTGTTTGATATACGAATTCCGCGGATCCTGCTCGGTGCGTGTGTCGGGGCGAGCCTGGCTGTCGCGGGTGCGGGGCTGCAGTCGCTGTTGCGAAATCCGCTGGCCGAGCCTTATCTGTTGGGCGTATCGAATGGCGCCGCATTGGGCACGATGCTGGCGTTCGTGTTGTTTGAGAATCTGGAATTCGCACGGCCGGTGATGGCGTTTGCGGGCGCGGCATTAGCGTCGGTCGCGGTCTATCAGATGGCTCGCAGCCGGGCCGGGATGAATGTCGAGCGGCTCGTGTTGTCGGGCGTGATCGTCACGACCTTTTTGTCGTCAGTGATTGTGATGCTGACGACGCTGCTGGATGCCGCAAAGCTGCGGAGTTTTACGTTCTGGCTGCTCGGCGACCTGTCACAGGCGACGTTAAATGGTGTATATATTAGCTTTGCGGCGATGCTGATCGGTGTTTTGGTAATGACGTCACAGTCACGGGCATTGAACCTGATGATGATCGGCGAGCGTGACGCTTTTGATTTCGGCGTCGAGGTCGGACGTGTGCGGCTGCTCGTTTTCGGCGCGGCAAGTTTGGTCGTAGGTGCAGCGGTCGCGGCAAGCGGCTCAGTCGGTTATGTCGGCTTGATCGTTCCGCATCTGTTGAGAATGGCGGTCGGCAGTGACAATCGCCTTGTCGTCCCGTTCTCCGCCATTGCCGGTGCGATCTTTGTAATTGCGGCCGATACGGTCGCGAGGACCGCGATAGCACCGAGGGAATTACCGGTCGGAGCGGTGACAGCGTTGATAGGGGCACCGTTGTTTATCTATCTGCTGAGGAGAAATTGAGGCCCTCGCCTGAATTAATTAGTAATTACCAAATTGCTAATTCTTAATTACTTTGACGGATGCTTACGGTAACGGAAATCTCGGTTGTCTATGGTCAGCGTACTGTTCTGGCGGAGGTTTCTGTGGAGTTGAGTGGCGGCAAGACCATCGCTTTGCTCGGGGCTAACGGTGCCGGGAAGACGACGTTGATCAAGGCGATGAATGGAACAGTGCCGGTCTCGAAAGGAAGTATTGAGATCGACGGACGCGGCCTGACGATGCTGTCGCGGCGAGAGGTAGCGGCGAATATTGCTGTTGTCGCTCAGGAGAATGAGACTCGCTTCCCGGTGACGGTTTTGGAATTTGTCCTGTCGGGCAGGTTTGTTCACGGCGGAACGTTTGGCTGGGAGACGGCGGAGGATATCAAGCTCGCAGAGCAGGCATTGGCCGAATGTGATCTCGACGGCTATGCGTTGCGGCTGATGAATGAGCTGTCGGGCGGCGAGCGACAGCGAGTTGTGCTGGCAAGAGCAGTAGCCACGAATGCACGAATATTATTGCTTGATGAGCCAACGGCGAATCTTGACCTCGCGCATCAGGCGATGATGTTTCGGCTGGTGCGAAAGCGCTGTGAGCAAGGCGCATCCGTGGTCGTGATAACACACGACCTGAATCTCGCCGCCGAATTTGCGGATGAGATCGTGATGCTAAGGGACGGCCGGATCGCGGCGAAAGGCCACCCGGCAGAGGTTTTGACGGCGGAGAATGTACGCAATGTCTTCGCCGTCGATGTAATGCTGGACACAAATCCGGCTAGCGGTAACGTTCGCGTGACGAGCGTTTTCTGAACTTAACCGCGAAAAAAGCGAAAGCGACGAAAGACATCCTTTTTAGGATCTTTCGAGTATTTCGCGGTTGATCGTTGGCAAATGTGCGGAGGAAGTCCGGTGAGAGGCCGGCACTGCCCACGCAACCGTGAACATTGAGCAATGATCATTGATCAATGCTCAATGCACAGTCGGGAACTCACGCCCATTTGCCTAGGTTAGAACCATTCTGCGTGTGGGCAGAAGAGGAGAGAAAATGAAGTCTTTCGTAAGTGTTGTTCTTCTTGTAATTATCGGGGTGGCCTCTAACGGCGTCTCCGCGCAACAACGTGCAACCGTCTCCGGTCGAGTAACCTCGTTGCCTGACGGTGGTGGCGTGAATCGGTCAGACGTAACTCTCACGTCTAAGGCCGATCGGTCGCGGATATATGAACTCGAAGCTGATCGGGATGGCAATTTCAAGTTCGACAATGTCATACCAGGAGAATATCGAATCGTCGCTGGACCTGGGATCAGTTCTAATGATCTTTATGGGGAAGCGAAGCTCACTGTCAGCGCCGGCGAGAATTTGACTCTCAACTTAGTTGTCCGGCCAGTCGGCATTGACGTTAGTGCATTTGTAACGATCGCCGCCGATAAGGGGCAGCCCGTCGAACAAGTTTCCAAAACCGTTGACGTTATCGACGCGCCGCAAATGCGCGACCGGGCGGATTTTGCGTTGATCGAGAGTGTGCGGACAATTCCCGGATTTCGGGTGCAGCAGTTGGGCGGGTTTGGCAAGGCGGCGTCGATCAAGACGCGTGGTTTGAGGAACCAGGACACGGCGGTGCTGATCGACGGTATTCGGTTTCGCGATCCGGCGGCGATCACTGGTGATGCGTCGCCGTTTCTGAGCGATATCACGCTGACGAGCGTTGAACGCATGGAGGTGCTTCGCGGGTCGGGTTCGTCTCTCTACGGGACGAACGCTATTGGCGGTGTGCTTGATTTCCAGACGCCGAGTGCGAGACACGGCACGCATGGACAGCTGAGCGGTGCATTTGGCGGGCTTGGCTTGGGACGTTTTCGAGGGAATCTCTCGCACGGCGGTGCGAAATTCGGTATCGGCGGCGGCGTTTCCCACACGACCTACAGAAAAGGCATCGACGGCAACGACGACGCTGACAATACAAATGTGCAGGCTCGTCTTGATGCCGCGCCGAACGCGAAAACGAATATCTCGGGCCGTATCTTTTTGTCCGATGCGGATGTGAAGCTCAACGTCAGCCCCGACACGCTTGGCACTCTGCCGACGAGCACCTCGACGATCATCAACGCGTCGCCGGGCGTCAATTTCACGCCCGACGTTGATGATCCGGACGCGCGGCAGAACTCGCGTTTCATTAGCGGGCAGATCGCCGTGAACCAGATCATCAACTGGAACCTCTCGATCGGCGGTCATTATCAGGGGCTCGACACGAGCCGCCGGAATATCGACGGGCTGCTCGGCCCGGGCTTTCAGAGCGCGTATTCGAGCGCCTTTGACGGACAGATCCATACGGCGAATGCCCATCTGATCTGGACCGCAGGCCGCCGCAATACGCTGACCGCCGGCTATGAATTTGAGTCGGAGAGATTCGGGAACGACAATACGACGCCGGCGGGAACCGACAATTGGTCAGCGAGAACGCGACAGGACAGCAACACATTCTATGTACAGGACCTCGTGAGTCTGCTCGGAGGTGATCTTCAGTTTGCCGGCGGATTTCGGTTTCAGTCGTTCGATCTCAAGCAGCCGCAGTTCAGCGCGGCGGTGCCGTCAGTGTTGACGCAGACAGCGATCTCGCCGCCGTCGGCCCGGACGTTTGACGGCGCTGTTTCCTACTTTATTGAGAAGACCGGCACAAAGCTGCGTGCCCATGTCGGGAACGGCTATCGCGTCCCGTCGCTGTATGAGCGGTTTGGCAGCTACTACTTTCTGGGCGCGTTCTTTCCGCTCGGCAACCCGGCCCTGAAACCGGAAAAGTCGATCGGTATTGACGGCGGCATCGAGCAGTACTTTGCCAAGGAACGTGTAAAAGCATCGGCGACTTACTTCTACACGCGGATCAAGGACGAGATCACATACCTGCCCACCGACGATTTCGGAGCGTCAGCCTATTACAACTTTGACCGTCATTATTCGCGCGGGCTTGAGACGAGCATCGATATCAGGCCGGACAAAGGGCCGACATTGTTCGCGTCATACACGTTCACAAACAGCGATCTGCGGGCGCACCGCCGACCGACATTTCCGGTGGGCCCGGTCACGAGTATAGAGCAGCCGTCATTCGGGATCCCCGAGCATCAATTCACGTTTGTCGCAACACAGCGGTTCAAACGGTTCTGGGTAAATTTTGACCTGCTTGCCACGTCGAGCTACCTAGCGAGGATGTTCAGCAATTCGACATTCAATACGTATATCTATCGTTTTCGGGGCAATCGTCGTGGCGACGTGACGGCGGGATACACATTTCGCCTAAAGGACGAGAGTATGACGCTCAGGCTCTATGGGACTATCGAGAACGTCTTTGACAATGACTATTACGAGAACGGCTACCGCACGGCCAAGGCTAATGGACGTGTTGGGCTGACGTTCGGGTTTTAGTCAACAGGTCTTCTCCGGCGCAGTCGGAAAAGGCCTTGCCAGCGATGTTGCACATATGCTAGAATGTTGCACATGCTAAGTTGTTCAGAAGGGCGATCAGGAGCTGTCTATTTGCTACCGACTTTTTTTGCGCGAAATTCTGAAACAGAGGTCAAAAAGCGATGTTAACTATCGTTGTTTCAATAGGTTGCGGTGTTTCAGACGGGCCTGAAACACTCTGAAACACGCGAAACACATGGGCGAGGCTAAATATTGCAATATTGGAGGTTACGCGTTTCAATGTGTTTCGGAAGAAAACCCTACTTGCTTCGTGTTATGATGAACGAAACAGGTAGGATGTGCTCATGAGGAACTTGACCTTGAGTTTATCGCTGGCCCTGATGGCGAGCGTTGCCGGTTATGGCCAGACGCCGACCGTAACCAATATTGATCTGGAAAAGTATCGCGCTCAGCGCATCAAAGCCGAGGCCGATCTGCGTGAGAACTACGAACGGCTGGGCTTTCCGTCACCGGAGGAACGCGCTCGACGCGATGCAGAATCGGCGAAGGCCGTGGCGGAACTTTCCACCAAGCTGCGTGCCGCGCGACTCGAACGCGAGCGGATCGAGGCGGCCCGCCGAGAGCAGTCGGTGCAGAACACTCCGATCCAGGTTGTACAAGTGCCGGCCCTCGATCAAGGTTTCTATTGGATGGGCGGCCATTGGCGCGTGCCGCGGCACGGCCGACGGGTTTGGGTGCAGCCTGGCTATTTTGCCGGCGGTGCGTTCTGGCCTACGGGCAGCCGCACTCGGCCACGACCGATGATCGTTCAGGTTCGAAAGTAGATATGAAACAAGGTTGGGAAGCCGTTATCGGCATGGAGATACATACGCAGCTTGCGACCGCGAGCAAGATATTCTGCTCGTGCGCGGTCGAGACCGGTGGCGAGCCGAATGCGAATACGTGTCCCGTGTGTTTGGGGCTACCGGGAGCATTGCCGGTTTTGAATAAGCGTGTGATCGAGCTTGGCGCGAGGGCGGCGTTGGCGTTAGGGCTTGAGATTCAGGAAGCATCCGTTTTTGCCCGCAAGAACTACTTTTATCCTGACCTGCCAAAGGGCTATCAGATCTCGCAGTATGACAAGCCATTCTCTGCCAACGGCAAGCTGACGATCTTGACGGCCGAGCGTGACGAGAGCGGCCATGCACGCGATTGGCGGCCGATGACGATCAATATACAGCGGATGCACCTCGAAGAGGACGCGGGCAAGAATGTTCACGAAGGGCTCCCTGAGACCGATCGCTACTCATACGTCGATCTCAACCGCGCGGGCACGCCGCTTGGTGAGATCGTGACCGAGCCGGACTTTCGCACATCGTGGGAGGCATTCGATTACGTAAATCACGTTCGTCAGGCATTGCGCTGGGTCGGTGCGAGCGATGCCGACATGGAGAAGGGAAATCTGCGCTGCGAGGCGAATGTTTCGGTGCGAAAGGTAGGTGAGACCTCATTCAACAATAAAGTGGAGTTGAAGAACCTTAATTCCGTCCGCTTTATGCAAAAGGCGATCGAATACGAGATCGAACGCCAGGTCGCGGCCCACGAATCGGGCGAGGGCGTCAATCAGGAAACGCGGCTGTGGGACGAAAAGAACAACCAAACACGCGTAATGCGATCAAAAGAGGACGCCCACGACTATCGATATTTTCCGGAGCCCGACCTGCAGCCGCTTCTCGTATCGAGTGACTTTATTGAGGACGTAAAGCGACAAATGCCGGAAATGCCTGATGCGATGCGTGAGCGATTTACCGCTACATACGGGATCGGCTTTAACGAGGCGACGCAGTTGACATCGGACCGGGCGATGGCGGAGTTCTTTGAGACAGCAGCCCGGATCACGGCGAAGCCGAAGGTTTCGGCCAATTGGATCCTCGGCGAATTTACGCGTGAATTGAACAACTCAGGGACTGAGATTGCCGATTCGCGTGTGACCGCTGAGGATCTGGCCGAACTGATCGCGATCGTCGAGACGGGAAAGATCAGTAACAGTCAGGCGAAGGAGGTATTCGCCGAGATGTTTGCGAGCGGGCAGGCGGCGGCAGAGGTCATTAGCGCGAAAGGCTTTGAGCAGGTTTCAGACACGGCGGCGATCGAGAAGATCGTGGACGACGTGATCTCGGCGAATCCGGGCCAGGTTGACGCCTATCGTGGTGGCAAAGACGCCCTATTCGGGTTTTTTGTCGGCCAAGTGATGAAGGCATCGCAAGGCAAGGCGAATCCAAAGGTCGTTAATGACATATTGCGAGCGAAGCTCTGACGGAGGGAAATGGAACTTACAGCTAAAGTAGCCGTGGTCACCGGTGGGACGAAAGGCATCGGTTACGCCATCGCCGAACGACTCGCCGGCGCAGGGGCCAGCGTCTTTATTTGCGCCCGTTCTCGCGAAGAGATCGAGACGGCTATCGAGGGGCTCTCGTCCATCGGCACGGCCGCAGGCAAGCTGTGCGATGTCCGCAATGAACAAGAGGTCAAAGCTCTGCTCGAAAGCTGTGAAAAACGTTTCGGCGGCGTCGATATTCTCATTAACAACGCGGGCATCGGCATCAATGGTAAGACGATCGAGGAGATCTTGCCCGATGAATTCAGGGAGACGCTCGAGACAAACCTGTTTGGCGTATTTTACGCGTGCCACTATGCGGTCCCGATGCTCAAACGGCGTGGCGGCGGTTATATAATCAACATCTCATCGTTGGCAGGACAGTATCCGCATGCGCGCATGGCGGCATACAATGCTTCAAAATTTGGCCTCAATGGTTTTAGCGAAGCGCTGATGCAAGAGGTGCGGCATGACAATATAAAGGTCAGCTATATCTGTCCGGGCAGCGTGAATACAGAGTTTGGCGGCGACAAGATCACCGATGAAAAGGCTTGGCAGCTTCAGCCCGAAGACATTGCTCAGGTCGTGATGGGCCTGTTGGCGATGGATGCGCGGGCGTTGCCGAGCAAGGTAGAGGTCAGGCCAAGCAGGCCGCAGAAAGCCTAGGCCGCGACCGGCGCTTTTATGATGCTTAGGGCCCGCTCGACATCGCGCGTGCCAAACGGCTTTACGATGTAATCCGACGCTCCGAGCGAGAAGGCACGCTCGCGGTGTTCGTCAGCATCAAGCGACGTGACCATTACGACCGGAATGCGGCCAAAGTTGTCGTCAGTTTTGACGTATTCCAGAAACTGCCAGCCGTCGATCTGCGGCATCTCGATATCTGAGAGGATCAGATCAGGCTCTTTGTTATTCAGGAGCAACTCAAGCGCGTCGGCTCCGTTGTTGGCGGTGATCACGCGGAAACCGGCCTGTTCGATGAGTCTTGCCAACTGGCTCCGGATGGTTGAGCTATCATCGACCACCAGTACGAGCGGTGTCGTGTCGATGATATCTGAGACGGGAGCTTCGTCGGCCGGCTCGTTTGGCTCAGGCTCCGGCCGGGCCGAATGCAGCGGCAGCAAGATCGTAAATGTTGTTCCCACCTGAGGCTTTGAGTCAACCATCACAGAACCGCCGCGCGACTCGACCGATTCCTTGACGATACTAAGGCCGACACCGCGGCCGGCATTCAGATCGAGTTTTTCAGCCGTCGTCAGGCCACGTTCAAAGATGAGCTTAAGTGCCTCGCTATCATCATCCAAGGGATCGCGGCCGATCGAGGCCGCCTTTTCCCTAAGGCGGGCAAGCGGAATGCCGGCACCATCGTCTGCGACCGTCAGGATGATCGCGGCCTCGTTGGCATCGATACGTACCCGCACGGCCCCTTTCTCAGGCTTGCCGATCAGGCGGCGCGTCTCAGGCCGTTCGATCCCGTGGACGACAGCGTTCTTGAGCAGATGCAGCAGCGGTTCGATCAGGGCATCGATGTGGCGCGTATCGATCTCGACCTCACCGTTCTCGATCTCGAGCGAGGCCTTTTTGGCTTCGTCGGTGCAGGTGACATTCACCGCGCGCGCGAGGCGCGTTTCGAGCGTCGAGAATTTGACCATTCGGATCTGCGTCAGTTTGTCCTTCAGTTCGCCGGTCAGGCGGCGGCCCACCTCGAAGAGTTCGTTTACCTTCTCTGCACGTCCGTTGAGGTTGAGTTCGGCGAAACGTTCAACGAGGGCCGAACGGTTTACTAAGAGGCCGTTGCAGATCCTTAGCAAGTCATCGAGACGCTCAAGCGAGACGCGGACAACCGGGCCGGCCGGAGTGTGTACCGATTCCGGCAGAGGTTTTGACGAAGTGAAATCAGTGTTTACAGGCTCTGCCGACCGATCATCAGGAAGATCAAGGCACGCGAGAGCGCGGGCGTACGATTCGTCGGCCGCGTCGTTCGACGCTTCGCCAAACCTGACGATGGAATTAAGACGGACGGCGGCCCCGTTGAGAAATTCCATTACCTCCGGCGTCGCATCTCTCTGGAGTTCGACCATCTTGTCGAGCAGGTCTTCCATCTGGTGGGCGACAGCCGCGGCGTTGGTTAGCCCGACAATGCCTGCGGCCCCCTTGAATGTATGCGAACTCCGGCGGATCTCCCAGAGAGCGGCCCGGCTGCCGGGAGCGTTGGCCAACGTGCGCAGATTGGTGTCGATGCTCGCGAGCAGATCGCCTGCCTCGTCACGAAAGACGTCAAGGGTTTCGTCGTCGATGTCAAAGGCCTCGGGCGGTGCGGGTGACGGCTGCGTTTCAGATGTCTCGGGCAGCAGGCTGTCAAAGGATGACTCGACAAATTGGCCGACGTCCGCGATGAAGTCAGCCGACCCGATCGGAATGCTCAGCAGCGCGGCCTCCATCGCGGCGACTAGGTCTAGTGTTCTGCCGATGGCCAGCCCGGACGTGTCGCCACGCGCGACGACAGCCGACGCAGTCGCACAATCGGCGGCCATTACCGCCAGTGCCGGCTGCATGTTTGTGAAAGCCTCTGTCTTGAGGTGTTCCAGGCACCGGGCCGACGCGGCTAGGTCAGCTTCGCCTCCCTGGCCGGCAATAAGCAGCGAACTGCGGACCGACGCAAGGTCAGCCGCAGCAGACGAGACGAATTTCTGTAGTTTTTCGCGGTCCATCAGATGCCGCAGGAGAATTAGGACGCCGGCGTTTGTTCGTTGGCTGGGGCCAGATAAGTCTCGAGAGCTTTCATTAGAGTCTCCGGGCCGAATGGCTTTGTCACATATCCGGTCGTACCGGCCATCCGGCCGCGGACCTTGTCAAAGAAGCCGTCTTTGCCTGAGATCATCACGACCGGCAGATCACGCGCCTCGGGGTTTGCTCGGATCTGTTTGCAGACCTCGTAGCCGTCCATTCGAGGCATTGCAATGTCGAGCAGAACGAGGTCGGGCAAGCCAGCTTCAAGCTGGTCGAGGGCCTCAACGCCGTCGGCCGCACAAATAACGGTGTGCCCGCATTTCTCGAGCTTGCCGGCGATAAGCTTGCGAACTGTGGGGCTATCGTCAACTACTAATATGGTCCGGCCGCCCGGCATGCTGCCGTGGAGTTCTACCTGTCGCTGCATCTCGTCAAGGCGGATCGCTATCGCGTTTACCTCACCGGCGAGGATCACGTCGTTCGGTTCCAGCCGTGATGCCTCGTGCAAGTACTTGAGGCCCGCGTCATGGTCGCCCAGATTAAAGTGGCCGAGACCGAGAACTCTGAGTTCCTCAACGCTGAATTCGCGCAGGTTCCACTCTCCTTCCATCTCGGTCACGGCCTGCTGGACGACGTCATGTTCTGCCTTTGGGTCTGAAAGGAGGGCGTCCAGGTCGGTGTAACTTAGCAGAGCCTTGCACGTCTCGCACTCGAACGCCTGCTGAGCATTTTCCGCTCGGCAGAAAGGGCACGGCAGACCGGGATTCGGCATTTGCCCGGCAGGGTCTTCGGCTTTGAAGCCCTCGACAGCAAGTGCCGCAACGGTCTCGGCAAAGGGGTCGTCTCCAACCTTGGCGTCGACGGTGCTGTCGATAACGTCGGTCGGTAACTGCACGCTCTCCGCAGTAAGTCCATCAGGATCTGCTTCATGGCCGCCGCCGAAGAGCTCTTCTACGCTCCGATGAGATTCTCCGTGTTCTGCGGCTTCGGAGGCAGGCGACTCATGTTCTTCTGGTACGGCTTCGATCTTGAGTACGTCCTTCTGTGGCTCTTTGGGCGGTTCGACGGTCTCGATATGTTCAACCACCGGCTCGGGCCGCAGCGTCGTCGTAAGAAAGTCGTACATTGCGCGTGCCGTCAGGTTGTACTCGTCGATCTTTAGTGCTTCTTCCAGCGATTGGATCTTATCGTTGATATCGATGGCGAGGTTCGATCTCAGCACCCAGGCCTCGGCATTGTCAGGGACGGTCCTTAGGAATTCGTCCACGAGTTCGAGGGCCTTCTTCCTCTTACCAGCCACCGCCGCTGCCTTGGCATCGGAGAAGGCGGCATTCGACCGTTGCCGGTCGAACTCATCAAGGGCGGCGCGGGCCTCGACATTTTCAGGATCGATCGTGAGGACGCTTTTGTAGGCGGCAGTGCGCAGGGCCTCATCATCGGCCCATTCAGCTTGCTTTAGCCAAGCAGCGATGCAGTTTGCGTCGTGAGCTAGTGCCTGCGCCAACGACTGTTCAGCCAGGTCGAAAGCACCGTCCTCTCGAGCAGCGATCGCGCGTTGGACGAAGGTTTTCGCAAGGAGAGCGTTCGTCGCCCGACGCCATTCGGCCGCCTTCTCGTTTGCGGGATTGATGTCCAGGACGCGGTTGAGAAACGCGAGCAGTTCCTCAGGATACTCGCTGATCGACGCGAGCCACATCCACGCGGTCTCAGACGCAGGATCGACTTCGGCTGCCTCTGTCAGCAGCCTGCGGGCAAGGCTTCGGTCGCCGCACTGTGCGGCAGAGATGCCCTTTTTGAGCAGTGAGTCGAGGTCGTGCTCCTCGCGATGCCCCAGATGCTCAAATACCTCATTTTCGACCAGCGGGATGGCCGCAACATTTGGTTCGAATTCTAATCTCATAATGTGTGAAAGGGTGAAGTCAGGTTACAATCGGCCGTTGGCGTTGCAGGCGCACGCCTAGTTTCAATGTAAGGTCAACAGCAATACCAATGCCAGAAAGCGGTGCTATCCCATCGTTGTTTCGAGGGGCGAAAGTGCCTAAAATACAGGATGCCAAGCCAAACGGTTGGTTGACCGACGTTCGGTTGCCCACTGGCACAGTAGTTGTGACAAAAAACGGCAGTTTGACGTTAACAAAAAGTAGTAATTTCGGGCATTCCAGGTGATCTTTGCGGAGTGAAACAACCAATTTTGACGTGATCGTTATTGGTGGCGGGCCGGCAGGTCTGTCCGCCGCCTTTTGGTGCGCCGACCTTGGGCTGAAGGTCGCGATCTTTGAACGCGAAAGCGAATTTGGCGGCCAACTACTGTGGACATTTGGAGCTATCGAAAACTACCTGGGTGTTACGGTCAAGAATGGTAGAGCACTGCGTGACCTCTTCCTTCAACAGGTTGAAAACAGTAAGGTTACGCGATTCGTTGATTCTCCGGTCGAGACGATCGACTTTAGTGCAGGTGTGATTGGGCTGGCAGATGGACGCACCTTTTCGGCTAGAGCTGTCGTTCTCGCGACGGGCGTCAAGCGACGCACACTCGATGTTCCCGGTGAGCGCGAGTTTCTGAGAAAGGGCATTCTCGCATCGGGCCAGGCGTCTCGGGACGAGGTCGCCGGCAAGCAAGTCGTCATTGTTGGCGGCGGCGATGCGGCGCTTGAGAACGCCGTGATCCTGAGCGAGACTGCGGAACTGGTAACGGTCGTTCACCGACGCGAGCAGTTCTCAGCCCGGCCGGACTTTGTTCGACAGGCGGCCGAGCAAGGCAATGTGGTGTTCCGTTTTGCCACTAGAGTAGCTGCATTTATTGGGGATGAACGAGTTACGGCCGTTGACATTGCTGATGTAACAACAGGAATGACGGATCGCATCGACGCGAACCATGTGCTCATCCGTATTGGTGTTGAGCCGAGTAGCTCCTTATTCAAGGGCCAGATCGATCTCGATGAACGGGGTTACGTTCGGGTAGGTGCGGACTGTTCGACGAGCGCGGAGAGCGTGTTTGCGGTTGGCGACGTTGCGTGTCCTGCGTCGCCGACTATTGCCACGGCCGTCGGCATGGGAGCGTCGGCGGCTAAGGTCATCACTGCTCGGCTCGTGAGAGATCGAGCGTGAGTGTCAGCCGATACACAGCGGGCGATTCGGTCTCGACAGTTTTCTCAGCCGAAATGCCTTTGTAGGTGGCTTTCACGCGGAATCGCTTGATCTTCCCCGGCTGAACGAATCCGAATTCGCCCATTTGATTGCTCGTGCCGGTCGCTACCTTGCGATAGCTGCCGTCGGAGTTCACCGCAAACAGCTCGACCATTGCGCCGTGCAGGCTGAGCAGTTCCTTAAAGAATACAATGCCGCGGATAAAGGTCTGTGTGCCGCGATCGGGCGAGAGCATAAGGCGGCTGCCGAGGTCGCGGACCTTTTTCTTCTTGACCTCGACGTTATGCATTACACCGGTCGAATAGCCGTCGGCGTCAACAGCGAAGTTATACATTCCTTCGGCAAGCCCATCAAGGACAAAATCGCCTTTGGCGTTCGATCTCGTCGATCTGACGACCTCGCCGCCCTGACGCGCCTCTATCGTCGCACCGGCGATGAACGTCCCTTTAAGGTCGCGAACCTTGCCTTTGACGCCGCCGGTTGTCTGGCCGAACGCGGGCGTAACGGCGGCGAGTGCAAACAGCACCGAGGCAGCGAACCAGATTCTCTTAACTATTTGCATGAAGCGTCGATTCGAGAAGAGTCGAGCGAAACTCGCGCGCTACATCATTGATGATGTCGTCGAACGATTTGGTTGGCTGGTAACCGACCAGGCGGGCAGCCTTTTCGAGCGACGGAACGCGTCGCTGCATATCCTCAAAGCCTTCGCCATAGACCTTATCGTAAGGGATGTATCTGATCTCGCTGGAGCTCTTTGTGAGTTCAATGGTGCGGTTTGCGAGGTCGTTGATCGTCACCTCAGTGTCGCTGCCAAAATTGATCACCTGGCCAAAGCAATCGGGCGTTTCGAGGGCGGCAGCAAGGCCATTGACAACATCGCTGACGTGGCCGAAGCACCGCGATTGCGTGCCGTCGCCGTGGACGTCGATCGGCTCATTCTTTATCGCCGCATGCACGAATCGCGGCACGACCATGCCATATTGGCCCGTTTGCCGCGGGCCGACGGTGTTGAATAATCGCGCAACGACGACCGGCAGCCGTGTTTCCTTGAAATGTGCCAAGGCGAGGAATTCATCGAGCGTTTTTGCGCACGCATAAGCCCAGCGATGCTTGTCGGTCGCGCCGGTCAGGAGGTCGTCGTCCTCTTTGAACGGTACCGAAATGCCCTTGCCATAAACCTCGCTGGTTGACGGTATCAGCACGCGTTTACGGTATTTCGCACAGCGGCCGAGCACGACGTCAGTGCCGTGAAAGATCGTTTCGATCGTTTTCACGGGCTGCTCCATTATCAGCCTGACGCCCACGGCCGAGGCCATATGATAGACACGGTCGGCGTCGCGGATCAACTCCTCCATAAGGTCGCCATTGAGGACAGTGTCGATAATGAGGCGAAAATTGGCGTTCTCTTCGAGGTGGCCGATATTTGAATAGCGGCCTGTCGATAGGTCATCGATGACCGTGATCTCGTGGCTTTCGCCGATCAGTTTGTCCGCAAGATGGCTGCCGACAAAGCCGGCCCCGCCTGTTATGAGTATCTTCATATCAATTGCCACTAGCTTTAGCTAGTGGTTAAATGACCAAAAAGAAATCCGGCTTCAGCCGAACTTGGGCTAAAGCCCAATGTCTTTTTAGCATAGGTTCCACTAGCTAAAGCTAGTGGCAACTTATCAAACCGTCGCTTTCTTTCCGACGACGCCACGAAAGTAATCAACGGTCTTTTTCAACCCATCGGCCAACTGCACCGTCGGCGACCAGCCAAGCAGTTTGTTGGCTCGTTCGATGTTTGGCTGGCGTTGCTTTGGATCGTCTTGTGGCAGGGGCAGATATTCGATCTTGACGTCACGGCCTGACGCGATTCCGACCTGCTCGGCGAGCTCGTTCATCGTGAATTCGCCGGGATTGCCGAGATTTACCGGCATATGGACGTCATCGCCCTCGACGTTCATCAATCGGATTATGCCGTCAACAAGGTCGCTGACGTAGCAAAACGAACGCGTTTGATTGCCGTCGCCGTAGATCGTCAATTCCTCGCCACGCAGTGCCTGGACGATGAAGTTTGACACAACACGGCCGTCATTCTCGAGCATTCGTTCACCGTAAGTGTTGAAAATACGCACGATACGCGTATCGACGCCGCTCTGGCGATGGTAGTCCATCATCAGCGTTTCGGCGACGCGTTTGCCTTCGTCGTAACACGACCGGACGCCGATCGGGTTTACGTTTCCCCAGTAATCTTCCGTCTGAGGATGCACGACCGGATCGCCGTAAACCTCGCTCGTAGAGGCTTGCAGGATGCGGGCACGCACGCGTTTTGCCAGGCCCAGCATATTGACCATTCCCATCACATTGGTCTTGACGGTCTTGACAGGATTGTATTGATAATGGACCGGCGACGCGGGGCAGGCGAGGTTGTAGATCTGATCGACCTCAAGAAAGATCGGCTCGGTCACATCGTGGCGAATGATCTCGAATTGCGGGTTACCGGCAAGATGGGCAATATTCACCTTGCGGCCCGTAAAGAAGTTATCGAGACACAACACCTCGTTGCCTTCGTTCAATAGCCGCTCACAAAGGTGCGACCCAATAAACCCCGCCCCGCCGGTCACAAGTATTCTCATCAGATAGATTTAACCACATAGATCACATAGGACACATAGAGATCGACCGATTCTCGGCCTATGTAGCCTGTATACCAAGTGTGGATTTGTCGCTGTTACGGCATTTCCAACGCCGTCGCACGCTTTTCCGCCTTCTGCTTATCGTTCAGCCGCTGGTATTCGTAGATCGCGCTTTCCCACGTGCCGTACATCGGGTTTGGCAGGACGATCCAGCGTTTGCCCCATTCGGTTTTGATCTTATCGGTCTCGGCAAAGCGGTCGGCGACGCTTTTCTGTTCAAAAATGTCCGAAAAATCGTCCAGGTTATCGCCCATAAGCAGGACGATGCGGTAATCTCGGGCGACAAACTCGCGTCGAGGTGTTTTTGTGGAAATACTGGAGCCCTTAGCGTCCTTTTGCCGCATCAGGACATTTTCAGAGGATACGTCGGCAAACCCGACACTCTTGAGATTGTCGATCGTTGCGGCCTTGTGCGGTTCGTCGCGATTCGATATGTAGAAGATCTTTACACCTTTGCTTACGGCATAGTTCAGAAACTCGACCGAGCCTGGGACCGCTTTCGCCTTTCGCATCTCGACCCATGTAAGCCAATCGTTCAAATTGAACGGCGTTTTCGTCTTTATTCCCTCAGCTTGTGCCGGAGAATTGTCGAGCACCGTTTCGTCGATATCGACGATGATCGCCCGAGGGCGTTTGCGTTCTGCCTTTGGCAGGTTTTTAACACTCTTTTTGTCGAGATCCGAATCGAGTTGCCAGCGTGCGAGGTTGAATGCCTGATGAGCAAGGGCCCGGTACTCGGCAGCCTTTTGGATCCAGAGTGTTGCACCCTCTTGATAATCATTGTCCGCCGTCCCCCGCTGTGCGTAGGTGATGCTGGCCAAGAGCACCAAAAGCGGCAGGGCGGCGATAAAATTGAGTTTCCGTAATTGCTTCATATTTGAGTTTTCTGTCTCTAAGGGATTATAAACGATTAGATGCAAGGCACGCCGAAAGAGAAACCAAGTGATGGCCCGCCCGCAGGCGATCCGGGGGCTGACGACGCACACGAAAGCTCGTACTATTACGACGACGCACACGGTTATGAATCGTATGAGCCGGATGATGAGGAGGAAGGGCCCGACCCAGAGCCGGGAATATGCGTTTGAAGATCAAGAGAGCTTATGACGAGCCGGACGCCTCAGACGGGAAGCGCGTCCTGGTCGACCGATTGTGGCCGCGAGGTGTCTCAAAGGACAAAGCTCACATCGACCTTTGGTTGCGCGAGATCGCTCCGAGTACGGAACTCAGAAAATGGTTCGGCCACGACCCGGAAAAATGGGCGGTGTTTCAATCTCGCTATAAGAAGGAACTCGAGGGCAACAAGGAACTGGTCGATTCGATCCGGACGATGGCGAAGGCAGGTCCGGTGACCTTGGTCTATGCCGCGAAAGACGAAGAACACAACGATGCAGTTGTTCTCCTCGACTACCTAACAGAGCGTTGAGCGACGCTGACCCGTTACTTCTTGGGCCGCTCGTTCGATTTTAGAACGCGTTTGCGTAATCGGATGGATTTTGGCGTGACCTCGATCAGTTCGTCGTCGGCGATGAATTCCAGAGCTCGTTCGAGCGACATTTCGCGAACCGGGACGAGCCGCATGGCTTCGTCGGCTGAGGTTGTGCGCATGTTTGAGAGTTTCTTTTCCTTGATCGCGTTGACGTCGAGATCGACCGAGCGGGCATTCTCGCCGATGATCATCCCTTCGTAAACCTTGATCTGTGGGCGGACAAAGAGAGTGCCGCGTTCCTGTAAATTATAGAGAGCATACGTATTTGTTTCGCCCATGCGGTCGGCTACGAGGCTGCCTGTTTGCCTCGAACGCATCTCACCCTGCCATTTGTCGAATTTCAGGAACAGCGTGTTTAGCAGGCCAGTGCCCTTTGTCTCGGTCAGGAACTCGCCACGAAAACCGATCAGCCCTCGCGACGGCGTCTCGAATTCCAGCCTGACGCGGCCCGAACCGTTATTGATCATCTTGGTCATCTGGCCCTTTCGCCGGCCCATCGCCTCGGTGACGACGCCGATGAATTCGTCGGGCACATCCACGACGACCAACTCGATCGGTTCGAGCGTCTCGCCGGTCGTTTCGTCCTTCTTGGTGATGACCTCGGGCTTTGAGACCTGCAATTCGTAGCCCTCGCGACGCATCATCTCGATCAGGATAGCAAGCTGCAATTCACCGCGTCCTGACACCTTGAATTGTTCCGCAGCTTCGGTTTCGTTGACACGCAATGCAACGTTGCCGAGTATCTCGCGGTCGAGCCGTTCCTTGATCTGGCGCGAAGTGACGTATTTTCCTTCGAGCCCGGCAAACGGCGAAGTGTTGACGCCAAAGATCATCGAGATCGTTGGTTCGTCAACGGCGATCACCGGGAGCGGCCGAGGATCGTCAAAGAGGGTTATCGTCTCGCCGATCTCTACATCGTCAAATCCCGCGAGGGCGACGATCTCGCCAACTCCTGCATTGTCAACAGTTGTGCGTTCCAAACCTTCGAATACGAACAGCTCCTTTACGCGAGTTTTCACGAGCGAGCCGTCGCGCTTTGAAACGGCGACTTCCTGGTTCTTTGCGATCTTGCCTGAAAAGATACGCCCGATCGCGAGTCGGCCGACGAATGGATTGTAGTCGATGTTCGCGACCAGCAATTGCAGCGAATCATCGCGGAGAGCATGCGGCGCAGGGATCGTTTCGATCACCTGTTCCAACAAGGGCTCTAGCGTTTTTGATTCATCCGACAATTCCTTTTTTGCCACGCCGTCGCGCGAGATCGAATACAGAATGGGGAACTCGATCTGATCGTCGTTGGCTCCGAGGTCGATGAACAGGTCATATATCTCATTGACCACCTCGTCGGGCCGCGCGTCCTGGCGGTCGATCTTATTGACGAGGGCAATGGCGGGGAGCTTCAATTCCAATGCCTTGCGCAGCACAAAGCGTGTCTGCGGCAGGCAGCCCTCGGCCGCGTCAACGAGCAGCACGATACCATCGACCATCTTGAGTACCCGTTCGACCTCGCCGCCAAAATCCGCGTGTCCCGGCGTATCGACGATATTGATCTTGTAGTCGCCATAGCGAACCGACGTGTTCTTTGCCATGATCGTGATGCCGCGCTCGCGCTCAAGGTCCATCGAGTCCATCACGCGTTCCTGCACGGCCTCATTCTCGCGGAATGTCCCCGACTGCTGGAGCATGGCATCTACAAGCGTCGTCTTTCCATGGTCAACGTGCGCGATGATCGCGATGTTGCGTATCTTGTCAGCAGTCAGCATAAAGTCGAAAATTCCGGCCCGAAGGCAAACGGATATAATGCCGTATCACTCAGCGAATAGCAAAAGGGCCGGACCATACGGCCCGGCCCCTGGCTTCGGGTGTGGTGAATGGCTAAACCACGGGCTTACCGACCAGCAGATTGTTTGTCACCTCAAAAACGTCCGACAGGCCGTTTGCATAGATGCCGAGCGCATCGCGGTCGCCCTTATTATAGACGTATCCTTCGAGCGTGATGCGGCCGCCGTCCACAATGATCCGCACGTCCGGATTCACCTCCCAGAAATATCGGCCTAGCCCACGGGCATCGAATGTCCTCAATGCCTGTCGCCGTATCCGGTCGTCATAGGGCGATGGAGGCAGATTCTCGATGTTGTCAATGACCTCGCTCACGCCAGAGATCTTGCGAACCGAACGAACCGCCAGGCTGTGGGTACCGAGCGAATAGACCTTGCCCGTAAGCGTTACGCGGCCGCCGTCAACCTCATATTTGATGATGTCAAAGACGCCGTAATTGGGCAGTGAGAGTATCGTTTTACGCACCTTCTGTTCGACCGAACGACTACCATTGTCCTGAGCGGCGATGCCGCTGAACGCGGCCAGCGACAGGGCCACCATTATTGTTGAAAATCCAATTGTTGCTCTAATTCCTCTCATAGTGTGAATGTCCTCCTTGGGGCGAGCTATTAACATTCTTCACTGAATTAGACGCGTTCAGGATGCTGGGCGGTGTCCGGCTATTTTGCGGATTGTAAAGATTTGTCGATCTGTCGTAACGCCTCATAGAGCACGATACCGACGCTGGTTGCCAGATTGAGGCTGCGGACGGCAGGATTTGCCATCGGGATCGTCAGGCAGCAGTCCGCATTGCTGCCAAGCACGCTGTCCGGCAGGCCGCGAGTCTCAGGCCCAAATACCAGGCAATCGCCGTCTCGGAATGTCCATTCGGTATAGCACCGCTTGGCTTTTGTCGTGAGATAGACGAAGCGCGAACCGTGCAGGCGGTTGTACAGGGCGTCGAGGTCAAGATGACGTTCTAGGTAAACCTCGTCCCAATAATCCAGCCCTGAGCGGCGCAGCGTGCGGTCGTCCATTCTAAATCCGGTAACCCCGACAATATGCAGCGGCGAATTCGTCGCGGCACACAGCCGGGCAATATTGCCCGTATTCGGCGGTATTTCAGGTTCAAAAAGCGCTACATGTATCATGGCCGGCCACAGCTAACTATTCACTATTCATCGGCATAGTGCATCTTTTGGCCTACAGAATACATCAATTTTTCGTGATCCGTCGGTCTGCCCCATAATGCCCGGCCCCGACGGATATGCTACAATCCGCATTTACCCGTGATGAGACCAAACCGACGAATTAGTCCCGGAATATCTTCATTTTTCAGGCTCCCGTCACTGACGATCACCTTCGTTTTTGTGTTTTCGGTTGTCGGGCTGGGCCAGACGCCGCGGACAGTTTCAACGCCGGTGGCGACGCCGTCACCGACCGCGACGCCTGTGGCCAACCTCAAAATAGACCCCAGCAATCTGACGGCTGATCAGGTCGCAGAGTTTTCGATCGTCTTCTATGGCGGGCGAACGGCGCTCAATCAGATACGCAAGACAACCCGGGAACGAGGTGTATCGACCATCGCAGCTGCTGACGGCAAGACTGACCGCGTGCCCTACACACGTTATATAATTCGGGCCGAAACGCTCGGCAAGGAGCGGATCCGGCTCGAACAGGAATACCCATCGGCTCGCTTCTCGCTTGTGCAGACGGCCGAGAACACGTTCGGCATCTACAACAACTCAACCTTTACGCCTGCCGAGGAAGCCCTACGAACCTTTCGCAACCAGATCTATCACGGACTTGAGGCACTGCTTCGCTACAAGGAGAACGGATCGCAGATCGCCCTCGCCGGCCGTGAAAAGGTGCTCGGCGTCGAGTATCACCTGCTCGACGTGACCGATCCGGAGGGCCGAAAGACGCGATTTTTCATCTCGGTCAAGACCTTACGCGTGATGATGCTGACCTATGAGGACAACGGCGTGAAATACAGGCGGCGATTTTACGATTACAATGCTGCGCAAGGGACGCTTGTCCCGTTTCGCACGGTCCTGTGGGCGAATGACAAGCAGGTCGAGGAAACCGAGATCGGCACGATCACGTTCGGACAAAAGGTCGACGAAGGCCTCTTTAGCGCGTCCTAGTTCACTTTTCCGGCTTAAAGAAAAAGAAGAAAAACAGCGCGGCGTGCTCCATCTTTACGCCCTCGGCGTAGCCGACGGTCGAGCGGCTGCCATTCTCGATGCGGCCATTGGAATTGACATAGCCGATGGTCGATCTGCTGCCATTCTCAACACGGCCGTTGTCGTTGATATAGCCGATGGTCGAGCGTGAGCCGTTCTCGACGCGGCCGTTGTCGTTGAGATAGCCGATGGTCGAGCGTGAGCCGTCTTCGACGCGGCCGTTCGAGTTGATATATCCTATCGTCGAGCGGCTGCCGTTCTCGACACGTCCGCTAGAATCGATATAGCCGATCGTCCGACGGCTGCCGTCCTCAATCCGCTGCGCGGTTGCAGCGGCAGCCATCACAAAAACGAGTATCAATAGTATTGAGATCTTCTTCATCACGATCCCTCCTTATGAGTTGAACGTTGGTAGAGCCAATATCCTGCATAGATCATCAGCCCAAGGCCACCCGCCGCTATCACCGCCAAGCCTTCTTTCGCATAATCGACGTTTGTCAGCAACCAAAGAATCAGAGCGACGGAGAGGAAAGAGCATACTACTCCGAGCGGAGCCGAATACGGGGCAGGCGGCATTCCTGCTCGGCGCCGGAATATTGGCAGAGCGAGACAGGTTGTGGCATAGAACAGCAGCCGAGCTATGGTCGCGACAGCAACCGCAGTCAGAAAGGACGACTGAACGGCCAAAATCCACATTACGACGGCCGTGACCAGGATCGAGACATAAGGTGTCTTGAAATTTGGATGCACTCGGTCAAACAGACGCGGCAGATCTCGCTGCTCTGACATGCCAAACAGAGTCCTTGTTGCGGCAAGCATGCCGGCGTTCAAATTGCCAAGGATCGAGATTATTACGCCGACGGTGATAAAGGCACCGCCGACTGGCCCCATGAATCCCTTGGCTGCATCTGCGATCGGCCGTTCCGATGCAGCCAGTTCGGGCAGCGTGCCAATCGACACGATCTGGACAACAAGGTAGAGAAGCGTGACGAGGATGATCGCCGAGATAAGGCCAAACGGGATCGTCTTTTGTGGTTCTTTGGTCTCACCCGAGACGGCGACCGATCCCTCAAAGCCGACAAATGCGTAGATCAGCAGCAGCACCGCACTCGAGAACGCGGGATACGCCGGCACGGTGTCAAAATTGAAGTTCGCTCCGTTGACAAAAAACATCCCGACCACGGCGAACACAAGCAGTGGCAGGAGCTTACCGACCGTGAATACATTGATCAATAATGCTGACTCGCGAACGCCGCGAATGGTGACAGCCGTTATCGTGGCGAGAGTCAGAGTTACGAGAATGACTCGCAATGCACCCTCATCAGCACCTGGAATAAAGAAGCCCAGATACGTGACCATGAGGTTGCAGTTCGCCGAGAACGTGGCGATTCGCACGATCCAAAAGAGCCAGCCGACCTCAAAACCAACCGCCGGGCCAAATGCCACTCTGGCGTATAGATACGAGCCGCCCGTGATGTTAAAACGGCTCGCGACCTCAGCATAGCAGAGGATGATCAATCCGACGATCAACGCACACAAGACGAAAGCGAACAGGCTGTAGGATCCGATCTGTGCGTAGACTTTGCCGGGTAGGCCGAAGATGCCCGCTCCGATGATCCCGTTGATCACGATGGCCGTGAAGTCCCACCGTCCGAGGCCGCGTATCAGTCTGTCGTCACTCATTATTGGATATACTTGTCGGAGAGCGTTCGATAAACGATAACACAGGTGAAACGATCATGATGTCATTCTTCCGAATCGCAATAGCCGCTTGCTCGATCACGTTCGCTGTCACAGCCGTTGCCGCTCAAAGGCGAGAGATCGTTAAGCCGCGCGACTACAGTCCACCAGCCCTCACGCACTCAGATGAACTAGGCAAGTTGATCCGCACTGCCGTGGCCCGTATTGTCGATGCCAACAGGCCATCGCCTGTAAAGGGTACAGAACTCGCGGTAACGGTGATCGACCTGACGGAAATCGCAAATATCCGTTGGAGTTCATACCGCGGCGATGAGCCGATATATCCGGCGAGCGTAGTGAAGATGTTCTACATGGCTGCGCTCGAGCGGCAGCTTGAGGACAAAAAGATCACAATGACCGCCGAGCTTGAACGCGGCCTCAGGGACATGATAGTCGATTCGAGCAATGAGGCGACCCAGTATATCCTCGACGTTCTGACCGACACATCAAGCGGAGCCGAGTTGCCCCAAAGGCAGTTTGAGACGTGGCAATTCAAGCGAAACCGTGTCAATCGCTGGCTCACATCGATGGGCTATACAAATATCAACGTCAACCAGAAAACTTTTTGCGAGGATGCCTACGGCATCGAGCAGCAGTCGCGTGCCTACAAAGGCCAGAATCGCAATATGCTGACGACGAACGCGACCGCAAGGATGTTGGCCGAGATCGTGACAGGACGGATCGCGAAGCCCGAGCGGACCGCTCGAATGATGGGCCTGCTCAGGCGTGACCCGTTCGCAAAGGCTACGGATCCGGACAGCCAGGCAAACGGCTTCAGCGGTATAGCTCTGATAGAGCGCAAGATGACGAGCGCAAAGCTGTGGTCAAAAGCCGGCTGGACGAGCAAGGCGCGTCACGATGCCGCCTATATCGAAACACCCGACGGGTCGAGGATGGTAGTCGCCGTTTATACTGAGGACCACGCCAACGAACGCGACATCATTCCGACGATCGTCGGAACGATCATTGACGGCATTGTTACTGAACGTCGCTGACCTCGATGGTCGGGCCGGCCGAACTTAGGATGAGCGTTGCCTTGTCTGCGAATGCATTTGCACCGCCCTCGATAAATGCGGCCGCGGCTTCGCGGTCGATCGGGCGCGAGAACAGGTAGCCTTGGCCGACGCCGCAACCGAGCTGACGAAGTTGTTCTAATTGCTCGGCCGTCTCGATGCCCTCGGCCACGACCTCGATGCCAAGGTTCTCACCAAGCATGAGAATGGTCTTGACGATGGCGCCGCTCTTTTCATCGTCGTCCATAACGCGGACGAACGAGCGGTCGATCTTCAGCCGTTCGAATGGGAACTTCTGCAGATAGCTCAGGCTCGAAAAGCCGGTGCCGAAATCGTCGGTTGAGAGCGTGACGCCCAATTCATCGAGCTCGGAGAGGACGTTCATTGACCTTTCGCTGTGCTCCATTACGGTGCTCTCGGTGACCTCGAGCTTTAGTTGGTTGGGGGCAAGGCCGCTCTCGAACAGCACATCGCGGACCTGCGCCGTCAGCGTAGGATGCATTAACTGCTTTGCCGAGAGGTTGACGCTGATGCCGAGATCCCGGCCAAAGCGGTGCTGCCATTCTGCAGTCTGGCGACACGCCTCCTCGAGGATCCATTTGCCGATTGGGATGATAAGCCCCGTTTCCTCAGCGACGTGGACAAATTCGTCCGGCGTCACCAGCCCGTGCGCAGGATGCCGCCAGCGAATGAGAGCCTCAAATTCGTTTGCCTTTCCCGTCGCGAGATCGACGATCGGCTGATAGAGGACCTCAAATTCCTGTCGCTCCACGGCGTGCCGGAGGTCGGTCTCGATCTGAAGCAGATTCATGTTACGGACATGCATCTCGCGGTCAAAGACCTCGTATCGGGCCTTACCGGCCTCTTTTGCCCGATACATTGCGGCGTCGGCATCTCGCAGGAAATCTTCCGCGCTTCGCTCAACGCTCGATGAGACCACGATGCCGATACTGGCGGTCGTGAACACCTCGTAGTTATTGATCTTGATCGGTTCAGAGATTCGCGCTTGCAGGCGTTCCGCGACGCCGCCGACCTCGCTCAGGTCTCCGCTGCGGTTGAGCAGGATCGTAAACTCGTCGCCACCGAGCCGAGCGACGACATCGCCGGGACGCACGCAGGCCGTGAGCTTCTCGGCGATCGCGACCAGCAGCTTGTCGCCCACAGCGTGGCCGAGACTATCGTTGATGACCTTGAATCGGTCGAGGTCGAGAAATAGGACCGCGAAACGCGCATAGTCGTTGCCCGTGGCTCGGTCAACTGCCTGTGTCAGATGGTTCATGAACTGTACGCGATTCGGCAGGTCGGTCAGGGCATCATGCAGTGCGTAATGCCGCAGCCGTTCCTCGGCTTGAGTGCGTTCGGTTATATCGCGGAAACAAGCCACTCGGCCTACAGGTTTGTCCTCGAGCATCTGCGGCTGCGAATATCGCTCGAAGATCCGGCCGTCCTTAAGCTCAAGCAGCTGCGATGCGGTTGCCATAGGATCGTCGTAGACCTTGATCAGGTTCTCGAGGAGTTCGTCGGGGTCCTTCAACCGGCTGGCAACATACGCGATAAGCCGCGCTCCGTCCTCTGAATCAATAATCTCCTCATCGACGCCCCACATCTCAATGAACTTGCGGTTGCAGGTCACAATCTGCTGATCGAGACCCATCACGACGATGCCGTCGGCCGTCGATTCGAATGTAGAAGAGAATAGCGATAATGCCTTGCGGAGTGATGCCTCGGTCTCTCGCCGCTGCGTGATATCGCGGCCCAGGCCCTGGACGCCGAGCGGAAGCCCGTCGGGCGATACTATCAGACGCGTACTGAGTTCAAGCGTGACACGCCGGCCGTCCTTGGAAATGACCTCCAACTCGTAGGTCGTCGGCTTATCACCATCGAGTTTCTTCGCGGTCATGGTGCGGGCTCCCTCAAGGAACTCGGGGGCGACCACCTCAGCAATGTTCTTGTGCAGGGCCTCTTCGCGGGTGTAGCCGGTGATGAGCTCGCCCGCACGGTTCAACGACGTAAAGTTGCCTGCCAGGTCATGTGTGTAGATCAGGTCGTTGGCGTTCTCAAACAGGTCGCGATAGCGCTCTTCGCTCTTCGTAAGCGCCTCACGGGCCTCTTTTCGTTCAGTAATATCTCTCGCGATCCCCTGAACGGCAATCGGCTCACCGTTTGCCATGATGAGGCTGCTGTTGACCTCCAGCGTCGCCCACGAACCGTCCTTGCGAAGGCAGTCAACCTCATAGATCGTTTGTCCAACGTCGCCATCAAGCTTTTGCGATAACTTTTCGCGGACCATTTCGAGCTGCTCGGGAGCGACGATTGCCGTCATGTTCATCGCGAGCGTTTCCTCGCGGCTGTAGCCAAGAACGCGTTCGGCGGCCTGGTTCATTGAAATGTAATTGCCGCTGAGGTCGTGGGCGTAGATGATGTCGTTGGCATTCTCGAACAACTGGCGATATCGTTCCTCGCTTTCGCGAAGGATGTCATCGGCTCGCTTCTCCTCGGTTATGTCCTGCCACATCACCATACCGGCAAAGATCTGGCCATCTTCGCCATGGACCGGCAGGACGTTTACTCGAAATGCGCCCTCATCATTGTCCAGATCGACCGTGACCCGCTCACCGGCCAATGCCCGCTCATAATAACCCGACCATTCGTCGGCGATTTCAGGCGGAAACACCTCAAACAGTGTCCTGTCCTCAAACATCGCCTTCGACCACTGATGATTCTTGAGTTGTTCGCCCTCGGCCAGCGTGTAGCGGTAGTCGTGATCGAAGAGCAGCACGGCCGTGCGTGGAATGGTCTGTGCCAGTGTCCGATAGAGCTTCTCCCTTTTCTGTAACTCGCTCTCGGCGGCCATTCTTTCGGTTATGTCAAGGATGATGCCCTGCCAGCACAAGGGTTTTCCTTCACGGTCATGGATAAAGCAGCTACGGTCACGCACCCAAACGACGCGGCCGTCAGCGCAAACGACTCGGTACTCAAAGTCGATACTGTCTCCCGATTCCATTGCCTTGCGGGTTGCGACGAGTACGCGCTCGCGATCTTCCGGGTGGATAACCTTGTCCCAAATGTCCGAATCGGTCATCCATTCCTCGAGCGGATATCCGAAGCTCTCAAAGGTCGGGCTGATATAGATCGGCCGGTGCGGCGCAGACGGCGTGACCGCATAAAACATCACCGGCAGGTTCTCTATGAATGCCTGAAAGGTCGCCTCCGAGGGCATCACCGACGGCGCTTCGCATTTACTTTTTGGCGTTTTTCGAGCCATCAGATCAGGAAGGGTCGAGTGAGAAAATAGACTTTGCTAATGCTCAGCGTAAACCCGGACGAATCGTGCAAACTACTGTGATCAGGATATTTAACGGGCCTGTAAACTGCGAGAGACAGCAACGTCGAACGCGTCGGCCGATGGGCGGCCAGAAGTTGCCATTAATGATATTAGCATTTTCGCAACCTTCACGGCTACCTTTTTTTGGTGCCCGATACCTTATAATTGATTTATGAAAACACTAGTTTCTCTGCTTCTCCTTGTCGGCTGTGCTGCGGCCGGTTTTGCCCAAACAATGCCCGTCGGGGGCGATGCGGTCGTGTGGGCAAAGGCCCTTAAGATCCACCGGAAGGCGATCGTCGTTGACGGCCACAATGACATCACGTCACCGATGGTCGATGAGGACTTTGACCTTTCGACGAATACGGTAGGCAAATATCACAAGGACGGCGACCCCTTCCACACTGATATTGCCCGTTTGAAGGCCGGAGGCATTACCGGCGAGTTCTTCTCAATCTACGTCGGCGGCAATCGAATGAAAACTCACGACGCGATGCGCCGCGCGATGGAATTGATCGACGCGACCTATCGCGAGGCCGAACGGCATCCGAACGATCTGTCGATGTGCACGACAGCGGCCGAGATCCGGCGTGCAAAGAAGGCTAAGAAGGTATGTGCCCTGATGGGTATCGAGGGGGGCTATGCCATCGAGAACTCGCTAAATGCTCTACGCAATTTCTATCGCCTGGGCATTCGCTATATGACGCTGACGCACAATGTCACGCATGACTGGGCGGATTCACACGTGACCGAGCCAAGGCACGGCGGACTTAACGACTTTGGCCGCGAGGTCGTAAAAGAGATGAACCGGCTCGGTATGCTGGTCGATATCTCGCACGTCTCGGTCGATACGATGAACGACGTCCTTGACGTCACAACGGCGCCGATCATCGCATCGCACTCGTCCGCCCGGGGCGTCCACGATCATACTCGCAACGTCCCTGACGACGTGCTCAAGCGGATCGCCAAGAACGGCGGCGTCGTGATGATAAACTTCCTGCCGATGTTCCTCGACGCCCGTTCCGCAAAGGAATCGACGGAACGCTCCTCCCGATTGCGTCCTCAGCTCGAGGAGCTTAGGAAGCAGTACAAGGATGACGCCGTGGGCCTTAATGAGGCCGAGCGACGCCTGTTGGCGGCGAATCCGATCTATACTCCATCCTACACGCGGATCGTAGACCACATCGACCACATCAAGAACCTGCTTGGCTCGGTCGATAACATCGGCCTCGGCAGCGATTATGACGGCATTCCGTCGCTCCCGGCCGGAATGAACGGCGCCGAGGACACGCCGCTGGTCACATACGAGATGCTTCGCCGCGGCTACAGCGAGACTGACATTCGCAAGGTGTTGGGCGAGAACTTCCTCCGCGCCTTTGCACAAGCCGAACGCGTCGCCGGAAACCGCCAGATCAGCGGACAGGGAAGCCTGATGAAGATGCCGCGGCCCAAGTAGGAGGCTTGACGCCGACGCCTCCGCGGGCGTATAAAGTAGGCTGAACAGCTCATTAACTTTATCTCGGGAAGTCCGCTGGCGCCGATGCCGCCAGTAGACTGTATTTTCTCGTCTTGCATCGCTAGGGGGAACAATGAAGAAGATAATATCGATCTCGATCGTGATACTTGTGTCCGCGTTCGCGGCGGTCGCTCAATGCAGCGATGCTGATAAGAAGGCGCTCGAGGCGCTTGACCATGCCTGGAGCGAAGCGGGGCAGAAGGGGGACCGGGCCGCCCTTATGGCATTTTATGCTGACGATTATGTCGGCCTCCCCGGAATGGTGAGCAAAACCGTTGCTATTGACAATGCGATGCGGGCGTTCGAGCGGAACAAGGCCAATCCCGCGGGCGCCGATAGGACGACTTATGACAATTACATCATCAGCTGCACGCCAAACACTGCGACGGTCACGCATCGGAACACCGTATGGACGCCGATGGGCGAAGGCGGCAAGCCTGAGACATATTATTCACGAAGCGTTCACGTGCTGGAGAAACGCAGCGGGAAATGGCAAGTAGTAAGCAATGCCGGGAACGACCTCGATGAGTATGCCATCATTTGGTATCTCGAACAGGATTGGAATACCGCGTTCTGGAAGAAGGACGGCGAGTGGTTCAAGAAGAACTTTGCCGCCGACTTTAGCAATATCGGAAGCGATACGGGCGCCGTGACCGGCAAGGATGCCGCCATCGGAGAGATAGTAAACGACAAGAGCACATACGACCTTGTCGAAACGCAGGATATGGACATTAGCCTGGAAGGAAGGACGGCCCGCGTAACAGGCATTTTCCACCTCAGAGGAAAAGGTAGTGACGGCAAGGCATTTGATACCAAGATCCGCTACACCGATATTTGGGTCAAACGCGACGGCCATTGGGTCGCATGGTCGTCACAGGGGACGATCATGAAATAGCTTAGGCGACACGCTAAGAAAATGAGGCGGCTTGTGAGCCGCCTTTTTTGTGATCAACCACCTGCGCCGTGGCATTTCTTGAATTTCTTCCCGCTGCCGCAGTAGCATGGTTCGTTGGGTTTCATTTTTGGCGTGTCGCGGACAAAGGGCGTGTGTCTGGCGGCCTCGGCACCTGCGGCGTCGGCTGTTGCCATTGCGCCGGTGAATGCCATGCCGGCGGCCTGTCGGCGGGCACGCTGCATCTCCAATCGTTCGAGCCGCTCGCGTTCCTCGCGATCGTCCTGTGAGACGACCTCGAGGTTAAAGAGAGCCTTTGTCGTGTTCGTGTCGATGCGGTCGAGCATGTCCTGGAACATATCGAACGATTGCTTCTTGTATTCCACGAGCGGGTCTTTTTGCCCATAGCCAACGAGGCCGATGCCCTGTTTGACGTGGTCGATCGACAGCAGGTGGTCTTTCCACTGGCTGTCGATGATGTTGAGCATGATGTATCGCTCGTAGGCGCGCAGTGATTCCGTTCCGGCGAGCTTCTCTTTTTCTTCGTAGCTCTTGATCGCTTTTTGCCAGACTTTTTCTTCTACAGTGTCAGGGCCATCGATACTGAAATCAACATTGGCATCTTTTGCAGGATCGATCGAGTAGATGCTTTCGATCTCGGCTGCGTATGTATCGATCTCCCAATTATCGACGCCCGTGTCGAGTCGGAGGAAACTCGCGGTCAGGTCGTGGAGCAGGTCTTTTGCGACGCCGCTCTCGCCGAGCAGATACTCACGGTGTTCCGGTTCGAACATCAGCTGCCGACGCAGGCCGTAGATGGTCTCGCGCTGGCGGTTCATCACATCATCGTATTTGAGGACGTGTTTGCGTGTCTCAAAGTTACGCGCCTCGACCGCACGCTGGGCGCGCTCGATCTGACGCGAGACCGTTTTTGATTCGATGGCGACGCCATTCTCCATGCCGAGCCATTCCATCATCGAGCGGACCTTGTCGCCTGCGAAGATGCGCATCAGATCGTCTTCCAATGACAGCACGAATCGCGAACTTCCCGGATCGCCCTGACGGCCGGCGCGTCCGCGAAGCTGATTGTCGATACGCCGCGATTCGTGGCGTTCGGTGCCCAGAATGTGCAGGCCGCCCGCGGCGATCACCTCTTTTGCCTCTTCTTTGACGACGGCTTTTGCCTTCTTTAGCTCCTCCTCAAACTGCTCCTCGGTCGCCTCATCAGGATTTATCTCCTGACGCTTTAGATAGTCGCGGGCGAGCGATTCCGGATTGCCGCCGAGCAGGATGTCCGTTCCGCGGCCGGCCATGTTGGTCGCGATCGTGACGGCACCTTTTCGGCCCGCCTGGGCGATGATCTCAGCCTCGCGCTCGTGATATTTGGCGTTGAGGACGTTGTGAGGCACGCCCATGGCCTTGAGCTTGGCGGCGACGAGTTCAGAGTTCTCGACCGACACAGTGCCGACCAGGACCGGCTGGCCTTTTTCATGAAGCTCCTTGATCTCTTCACAAACGGCGTCCCATTTTTCGGGCAGCGTGCGGTAGATCATATCTGACGAATCCACGCGGACCATCGGCATGTTTGTCGGGATCTGAACCACGTCGAGGCCGTAAACCGTATTGAATTCCTCAGCCTCGGTCTCGGCCGTTCCGGTCATGCCGCCGAGCTTTTCGTACATGCGGAAGTAATTCTGCAGCGTAATGGTCGCGAGCGTCTGATTCTCTCGCTCGATCTGGACACCTTCTTTCGCCTCCACAGCCTGGTGCAGTCCGTCAGACCAACGGCGGCCGTGCATCAGACGGCCGGTAAAATCGTCAACGATAATTACCTCACCTTCCTGCACGACGTAATGATGATCGAGCTTGTAGAGCGTGTGTGCCTTCAAGGCCGACTCGACGCAATGGAGCATGTCCATGTTTGACGGGTCGTAGAGGTTTGAGACGCCGAGAAGTTTCTCTGCCCGCGTGACGCCCTGCTCGGTGAGTACCGCCGAGTGATTCTTTTCATCGACGAGATAATCGCCGGTCGTCACCTTTGTCTCCTCGTCCTTAGTGCCCTTCTCGAGCTGCGGGATGATCTGGTTGGCGGTGTAGTATTTGTCGGTCGCCTCGTCCGACGCGCCCGAGATGATGAGCGGCGTTCGAGCTTCGTCGATCAGGATCGAATCGACCTCATCGATGATGGCGAAGTAATGGTCCGGCTGGACGAGCGATTCGACGTCGAACTTCATATTGTCACGCAGATAATCGAAGCCGAATTCGTTATTCGTCCCGTACGTGATGTCGCATGCGTAGGCGTCCTTGCGGGCGACGTCGTCCATGTCGTTCTGGATGCAGCCGACCTTGAGGCCGAGGAATTTGTGAATGCGGCCCATCCACTCGGCGTCGCGCGATGCGAGGTAATCATTGACCGTCACGACGTGAACGCCCCGGCCGGTGAGGCCGTTGAGGTAAGAGGGAAGCGTCGCGACCAGCGTCTTGCCTTCACCCGTGCGCATCTCGGCGATGCGGCCCTGATGCAAGGCGATACCGCCGATCAGCTGCACGTCAAAATGGCGCATTCCGGTGACGCGCTTCGACGCCTCGCGTATCGTAGCGAATGCTTCGGGCAGTATCTCGCTCAGGATACTCTGCTCGGCCTTTCGGCGTTCGTCCTTGTCGTCAATGCCGTCGAGATGCTGTTTGATGTTCTCTTTGAACTTCGGCGTCTGCGCCTTTAGCTCGTCGTCGCTCATCGCCTGCATTCGCGGCTCGAACGCGTTGATCTCAGCGACCGTTGACTTTACATTTTTGAGAAAGACATCGCTCGATGAGCCGAATATCTTCTTGACTAACTTATCTGCAAACTTGTTCGTTGCCATTGTATATCTCTCTAAATTCTCTTTACGTATCTGTGGCTCCGTGTCAGTAGCCCGCACGTAAGTAAGGGCTCAACTCCCCCAAAACTCAACGTCAATCAAACCTCGGCAGCTCACCACCCTGCCCGCTCACAACATACTCGACAGCCTGAGAAATGTGCTCCTCAGTCCATAAATACCGAGTGCTCCCATGCCGGCTCCAAGCCTTCTGACCTGTGCCAAGCATACCAGCCGCACGCAACGCTTTTGTCGAATACGCCTTAAAGCTATCCATGATCCTCTCAGGCTTTGCCGAATTACTGACAACGGTGTGAGCGTGGTTCGTTCTCACATGAATTCCGTACAAGCCATAACCACGCACCTGACAGACCTCTCTGATCGCTGCTTCTACGATACCTCTTTCGCGTGTTCCGAGGATGAACGCGTCGTGGGTTAGCATGTTTTTCTTTCGCTCGACCATCTCGGAGCTAGGAGCTATCTTCGCTGTCCCGAAACGATTGTAATGTCGCCGATCGACCGAACCACGTTCGTCGCCGTGGAGCCATGTGCCGTAGCAACGAAAGGTTATCAGATACGCCTTCGCCAGCGAGCGGTCCTGGAATTCTATGTAGTCTCGTTTCATTTGACGATGACTATGAACTGCGTTGAGCCCTTACTTACGTGCGGGCTACTGACACGGTGACCTGTTTTCTGGAATGGCGAGTTGAAATTCGTGATGCTCGCCGCTACTGTGCGTTTGACGCAAGCAGCGTATCTAGCGAGCCGCGGGGAAGGGCGGTGTGGATAAAAACCGCATCGTTACCCGCGCCCGAGCGAAAGTTGGAATGCTTCAGCAATAGAAGCCGGACCTTGCTGGTATCCGACGAATCATGTTTGCTTAGTGCTGATTCAAGGTCTCGCAACAGAGCTTGGGCACGGACCCATGATGCTTTTCGAACATTAAGTTCGATAACGAGTTGACCGTCATCGAACAAGACCCGGCTATGGGTGATGGTACCTGGGCGGCCGTCGTGAAAGAAACTCGGCAGGCAGTCACCGAGACTTGTACCCCCTGAGAGTAGGCGGTTCGAGAAACGTATAACTGAGTCCCATAAAATCTCAGGTGCAACCAGCTTCTCGGCGAACCCAACGCCAGTGCGGCCGCCTGCAACACACGGCACCGCCGAACTTTGGGCAACCTCGATGTATGGACTCCCAGTGGTTGGTTCAACCGACGGGGCGAATTCGTGCAAGCGCTCCAAGAACTCTTCGACGTGAAAAAAGTAGTTTTCGAGAGCCTCGGCCGAGGAATTCAGATTAGGATTATCGTCGAGGTTGTCCGCCTTCTCGATCTCATCCTTAACATTGAACTGCTTCGCCGTTGCCGCTTGGGCCAAAACCTGCGGCGTGGCGCCGACCAGGACGAGGCCTAGATAGACGCCGACCGTTGTCAGAAAAAGGATCGAGTTGTGGTTCTTACGGCTCAAGCTATTTCTTCAATTCCTTTTCAACCATTTCACGAAACGTCGCTTTTGGCAATTCGAGGGCGATGATAAGCGAACGCCCGCTACTGCTTGCGGTGGTGCCGTTGAGCAGCGTCAGGTCACGACGATCCGCCTCTGAGGCGTTCTCACCGGACTTTTGTGCTCTAAGGAGCGCGATCATTGCAGATGCCATCGTCTTGACGGTGATCGCCCGCAGGACATTTGACATCTCTGAGGTGAGCGTCGCATTGAAAAGCGAATCGTCCTGACGCGTGCGGACGACTATCTCGCTCGCACCTATCTCGGCCAGATGCCGCGTATATCCGCTCTGATCGATAGTAACGAGATAGCCCTTGACGAGTTCTGTCATCCCGGCGTTTCCTTCGCTGCGGGGGAAAGTGACGGATGCCGGGTCGATCTTTCCGTCGGGGCCCAGGCGAGCTTTCATCTCTACGTCGAAAGGGGCTCCCACATCGAGCTTGCCGTCAGCGTATGCCCGCCTGGCCGCAATGCCGGCCGATCCTGCCTGGTACTTCGTCGTTGACGAGTCAGAGGCCGTCTGGGCAGTCGCCGAAATGGCATATGCCATGACAGCAACAATGAGGTACGGTAAACGAAAAGCGTGATCCATCGACTACTCAGGCGATCCCGTATTCTCAACCGGGCGCGCGGGTGACGTGCCGTTAGGTTGTTTAGGGGTGTTTCTCTGTTCGGCGAGCTTGCGCTGGATCATTGTCTGCAGGTCGGCCTTCGGGATGTTGAAAAGGATCTCAAGCCTCTTTCCGCTCGGTTTCACGGCCGCATTCTGCAACAGTACGAGGTCGTCACGATCGTTCTGATCGGCCTCGGGGCGTTCCTTGGCCTTTTTCTTATCACCGAGCAGCAAGCCGAACGCCGTCGCTACGGACTGGGCCCTGAGATCGTTCTCAAAGTCGGTTTGGATCATTGCGACCACGTTCTGATCATCCTGCTGTATCTGGATCGTGAGCTGTTTGCCTCGCAGCAGGCTCAGATATTGCAGGAAATTACTGTCGTTCATCGCCTCGATGGCTTCTTTGACCACGTCCACCATCTTAGGGTCGGCACCTTCGGCACGGACATAGCGGAACGTTTTAGCGTCGAGCTTGCCCTCCTTGTCGAGCTTGCCGGTCGCGGCTATGACGAACGCCGAGTCGAGCCTGACCTGCTTCTTGTCCAGAAGTTCATTGATCGAATTTGCCAGATCGACGAAGGGCCGTTTATTGATCTCGACCTCGGCGACGGCATCCGTCGGTGCGGTGGCAGGCGACGGCGACGGTGATGGCTTGACCTCAGCGACCTGGTTCGGATCTGGTGTTTCCGAAGTCGTCACGGGCGGCGTCTTCGCAGGCCTTTTACGATTGAGGCGTGGCCGCGGAATATTACCGCCGGCTGTCGGATCATTGCTTCCGAAGCCCGAAGGCAGGTCGCCCTCAACCGAATTTGGGTTTGACGGCGGAAGATTTGGCTTTGTATCGAGCATGCTGCCGCCATTTACTGACGGCGGCGTAATAGGGATACCATCCGGAATGCCCGGGATGCCGCTGGTCAGGGTCGGATCATTAGCGAGGCTCGCCATCATCGCAAGTTCGTCACGGTTTGCGACCTGAAAGTAGCCATCAGGATAGGACAAAGGCGGCGTCGAACCGGTCATATCAACGAACGTTACGTCGTAATCCTCACCGAGGTCTGTCTTGTCGTAGGCTGCATCAACGTATTCGCGGTCGGTTCCGAAGAGCATTGCTCCGACATAAACCGTGTCGAGGACCTGGCAAACGCCGCCGACGAGCGGGCTGTCGCAGCCCTTCATTGTCAGTAGCGATGTCTGGGCAACGACGAGCAGGGCCAGCAGGTTAGCGGCGGCCGAGATGCCGAGGATCTTGTATATCCGCGGGCCGATCTCCCAGTTCTTTACCTCATAGCCGTAGAGAAAATCGCCCTCTGCGGGCGGGGTCGGCACACGTTCGGGCTGCACGGGCTGCTGAGGTTCGTATAAAGACTGCTCAAACATATAAAAATGAACTTCCGTCCGTCTGATTTAGACGCCGTGCCACGCAAAATCGTTGCGAGGCAAATAGATATGTTAACACCAACGACTGGTGGTTTGAAAGATTAGACTTCTGCCTCTCAAACCTATACCATCGGCGGTAAATGCGCCGCCGATATGATGACAAACGCCGGAGCCACAAAAGCTCGCGGCCAAGAGAAGAACGAAGAAATAAACGCTCGTTTGCAGGCGAAAGTTCCGCAAAGAGCGTCGTTCAACCAGAAACGCCGCAACAATTACGTGCCGTCGAACGCCTCCTGAGCGGCATCGGCGTGCCCGAAGAGCGACCGTTCGAGGCCGATCCGTTCCAGATAGAGGCTCTTACGGCCATCGAACATGAGGACGTTCTCGTGACCGCGCCGACCGGCAGCGGCAAAACCTGGATCGCCCGCGAGGAGATTCGCCGGTTGCTCGCCGACGGCAAACGAGCATGGTACACAACGCCGCTTAAGGCTCTCACAAACTCGAAATACGCCGAGTTTCAGGCCGAATTCGGTGCCGAGAACGTCGGCATACTTACCGGTGACCGCAAGGAGAACTCGAATGCCCCTATCATCGTCGGGACGACGGAGATCTACCGAAATCAGCTATTCGACGCCCTGCGCGAGGGCTTTGAAGTTGACGCCGACTTTGTCATCCTCGATGAGGCCCACTATCTCGCCGACGAAGAACGCGGGCATGTATGGGAAGAGGCGATCATCCTGTCACCGCCGCGGATCCGGCTGTTGCTCCTATCGGCAACTGTCGGCGGAGCGGAGGACTTCGCGGCTTGGATAGGCGAGATCCGCGGCACAAAGGTACGCGTGGTCAAGGCCGGGCCGCGTCCTGTCGAGCTTCGGGCTGCGTATCTCTCGGGTGATCTGCAGTTGTTTCCACTGCTCGGCCCGGACGGCAAATTCAACCGTGACCTTGAACGGTTTGAGAAGCAGCGGCAGCATTTTGGTCGACGTCGCCGGCGTTAGCTATTTTAGCTTGCCTGCCAAAATGTCGATATCGCTTTGCGGGATGGTGACATCGAGCGTGACGTCCGCCCCCCGTGTACCGAGCTTCACGGCCCTCAGCGAGCGGCTGTAGAGTTGCTTGTCAGCGTTCTTCGACTGGCCCCAGACCAAACCACCCATATCGCGGAGCACCTCGAGGAGGTCCTTTAGTGAAAGTGCCTCAGCGGCTGTTGGTGTTTTAGCTGTCGCCGCTATCGTCAGGCCCGTCGAGGCCAAGTCGATCGAGCCGGACAGGACCTGAATCGCTCCGACTTTCTTGCCAAGTTCGTCGTTATCGACGGGGAGCAAAGTGGAGAGCAGCCCTCCGTTGCGGACGGCGAAGTTAATGGCTGCGCCTTTTGTCGGCAAGAGGCGGTTGATGTCCCGTGCGACATGCGTGTGGCCTGAAAGCGTTTCGCGAACGCGAGCGAGCGAACCGACAGCGATCGTCTGCGGATCGATCACGGCCATCGCGATCTCCTGTCTGAGCGCCTTTGCGAGTGTATCTCTGATCGCGTCGCCGGATTTTACATTTGGATCACCGGCGGCCTGTGGCCGGAAGATCAGGATCGTTCTCCCGTTCATTGCTTCCTCGCGGATCGAACCGGCTGCAGCGGACCTTGCGGCCGCAACGATCGCATTCAGATCAGCCGTTCCGCTGGCCACTGCGACCGCATCGATATCAAGATCATTGGTCAGGCCCTGCTTCACGGTCATCCCGACCGCGATCTGGTCGAATGAGCGAAGATCGACGCCGGTTCGGGTGCGAATACCAGAGATATTCTCTGTGATCTTGGTGAGCAAAGATTGATTTGACAGGAGAGCAGTGGGCAGCGCCGTATCGAAGAGCCGCCGAGTGTCGATCATCGCGACACCATCGGATGCCGGCAATATGGCAACAAGACGGGCCGCACGCGCCTTTGCCTTTCCGCTGCGGTTGTCAACGCCCGCCATTACGGCGACATTAAGGAACAATGCCGCGGTCGCGGCGGCTGCAAAAAGCCGATCTCTCATTGAATCACACCTCGCATCTCTCGTCGTTACGATAACAGATGCCTGAGAGTTCTGAAATGTTTGCCCGCATAGGCAGGCGAGAACTCGGAAGCATCTCGCCGGCACCCAGCGTCTTTGGTCGGCGCTGAGCGGCGCGCTCACTGAGGTAGTAATGCCACAGCAGGCGTGCAGCGACCGAACGAAACGGCCGCCATCGCTTTGCGATATCAATAAACTCGTCCGACGACGGCTTCGGCTCGCCGGAGAGCCGATGCCAAGCCGTGTGCAGGGCGATATCGCCTCGCGGCATCACGTCGCGCCGCAGCAAAGCCATCAGCAGGTAAATGTCGCTGGTCCACTCGCCGATGCCCTTTAGGGCGAGTAGTTGGGTCTTTACCTCCGCATCGGGCAACAGATAAAGGCTGTCGAGTTCGAGTCGTTCTTCCAAGAGTGCTTCCGACAGATGGCGGGCATAGGCGGTTTTCTGCCGGCTAAAGCCGACCTGCTTCATCTCGGCGTCATTCAGCGTCAACACATTCTCGGGCGACACGTCGCCGAGGCGGGCGGTGAGCTTATCAAAGCAAGCCTTGGCGGACGCGAGAGACACCTGCTGTTCGAGGATGATATGCAAGAGCGTCGGAAAGCCCGGCTCGCGGTCCCACAGCGGTGGCGTCCCGTAGTTGTTGTGAACAAATGCCAATTCGCTGTGCTCAGCCGCGAGATTTCGGCACGCGGCCGCGAGCGTTCGACTTGTGAGTGTCTTAGCCATCGCCGCCTTCAACCAAATACGCGGTCAAAGACCGTACGGACGTTACGCAGGTAGTGATTCAGGTCAAAGACACGGGAGATCTCGTCGGCGGATAGATGAGAGGAGATGTCGGTGTCATTATTGACCAATGCCGGATAATCGCCTCCCTCATCCCAGACCTTCATCGCGTTGCGCTGTGTCCATGTGTAGGCGTCCTCACGGGTGACGCCCTTTTGCGTCAAGGCGAGCATCAGTTGACCGCTAAAGACAAGCCCGTGAGTGAGTTGGAGATTCTTCAGCATGTTCTCCGGATAGACGACCAGCGTGTCGAGCAGGGATGTCGTTTTGGCGAGAATGTAATCGGTCGTCGCAGACGAGTCCGGAAGCACTATGCGTTCGGCGGATGAGTGCGAAATGTCACGTTCGTGCCAGAGGGCAACATTTTCGAGGCCGACAACGGCATTGGCCCTAACCGTTCGGGCCATGCCGCAGATGCGCTCAGAAAGGATCGGATTGCGCTTGTGAGGCATCGCGGACGAGCCTTTCTGGCCCTGCTTGAATGCCTCCTGGGCCTCGCGGACCTCTGTCCGCTGCCAATGGCGGACTTGCAACGCGATCTTCTCAAGCGACGATGCGATTATCGCGAGCGTCGTCAGATATTCGGCGTAGGATTCGCGTTGAATGACCTGTGTCGAGACCTTCGCCGCCGTCAGGCCGAGCCGTTCGCACACGCGCTGCTCGACATCGGGTGAGAGATGCGCAAACGCGCCGACCGCACCGCTGATCTTGCCTCTTGAAACCGCTTCTTTCGCCCGATCGAGCCGTTCACGGTTGGCTCGCATGTCCTCGTACCACAACGCCCAAACCAAACCGAACGACGTCGGCTCGGCGTGAATGCCGTGCGTGCGGCCGATCTGCGGCGTGTCCATGAATTCGAACGCCCGGCGTTTCAGAACTACCATCAGAGCATCGACCTTGGAGAGCAATAGATCGCATGACTCTTTTAACAACAGTGCATTCGCCGTATCGACGACATCGCTCGAAGTGAGGCCGTAGTGGACAAATCGCGACGCCGGGCCGATATTCTCGGCGAGGTTCGTCGTAAACGCGATTACGTCGTGATCGGTCGTCTTTTCAATCTCGTTGATCCGCTCGACGGTGAACGCGGCCTTTGCCTTGATCTCGGCGAGGGCATCGGCGGGAATAGTGCCGTCCTCAGCATGCACTTCGCACACGGCAATCTCAACATCGAGCCACTTTTGAAACTTATTCTCCAGCGACCAGACCGCGCCCATTTCAGGCAATGTGTAACGTTCGATCATTTACACACGTTTACGTGACACTGCCTCCTCTATCAGTTCATGCAGGTAGGTCTGATACGGAGTTTCGTGTTTGGCGGCCAATTTTCTAATCCGCGATAGAAGACTTGGCGCAATGCGAAACGCTATCATCTGCTTCGCATCTCCGGTTGCCGGACGGCCGATGCGTACGGCCCGTTTAAGTTGGGCCGGTGTCAATTCAGGGATATCGGAGAAGTCGATATCCTTATCCGAAATATCCTTTTCGCTCACGTCGCGACGCACGCCGCGCACTGATGATTCGTGTAGTTTCTTTGCCATTTTCGAAGATTCTGTTTGTGTAAACGACCAACAGAAGCCGTCCTGATTCCGAGGATGCGAGACGCAGGCGACGAGTTTCGGCATACGAATGCTCAACATCTTCGACATCTAAACCGAGAGGATCATCGAAAGCCGTTGCAGCCTCCTCAAACGAAACACCGTGCTTTTCAAAGTTCAGAATGGCTTTACGGATATCCCAACTGAACATATCTTATTGTATATACACTAAGTATTTTCTGCAACGATTTAGATCAGCCCTTTTGAGATCAGCAACTCCGCATTCAACACCGCACAGCCGGCGGCCCCTCGTACGGTGTTATGACTCAGGGAAACGAAACGGTAATCAAAGACGTTGTCTGGAAATACACGCCCCACGGTTATCGTCATTCCCTTGCCGCTGTCTCGGTCGAGCCGCGTTTGCGGACGTGACGGCTCATCGGTTACGTCTATGAATGTCTCCGGCGCCGAAGGCAGATCGATGGCCGGGAATCCACGCATGGCCGCGACCACTTCTTCGAGCGTGGCCTTCTCATTGAGATTGACACGCACCGAAACCATGTGGCCATCCACGACATTTACGCGAAAACACTGTGCGGACACGGGAAAGTCCGCTTTTATGATCACGCCATCGCTAAATTCACCAAGGATCTTTTGCGCCTCGGTCTCGACCTTTGGCTCCTCGCCGGCGATGTACGGCACCACGTTGTCAACGATATCGAGCGAAGCGACGCCCGGATAGCCCGCTCCCGATATCGCCTGAAAGGTGGTCAGAATGACATCTTTCACACCGAACTTGCGATGCAATGCGGCGAGCGGCGGTGCAAACGAGATAACTGCGCAGTTGGGATTTGTGACGATGAACCCTTTTGACCATCCGCGGTTAGTCTGCTGCGTTGCGATCAGTCCCAGATGGTCGGCGTTGATCTCAGGTATCAGCAGCGGCACGTCCTCGTCCATCCGATAGCTGGAGGAGTTAGAGATTACCGGATAACCGGCACGCGCGAACGCCTCTTCGGTCTCGCGGGCGACATTCGACGGCAAACTCGAAAAGACGAGGTCGCAATCCAGCGGCGGCTCGATCGGTTGGACAACAATGTCACGAACACTCGTCGGTATCGTCCCCGGCAATTTCCACGCACACGCTTCGACAAACAGTTTTCCGGCTGAGCGATCAGACGCCGCCAATGCCGTTATCTCAAACTGCGGGTGCCCGTCGAGCAGTTGACAGAACCGTTGTCCAACCGTGCCCGTAGCGCCCAAGATTCCTACTCTGTGCTTTTTCACCGCTCTGTATGCTCCCTTATGCCTGGAGCGCCTGTTTCATCCTACCAACCCCTTCGGCCATGCGCTCCTCGGTGTTGCAGAACGAGATCCGTAAGAATCCTTTCGCTTCTTCACCGAAAGCCACGCCCGGAACGGTCACCACTCGGTTTTGCAGGCACTTCTCTGCGACCTCAAGGTCGTCTCCTAACGTGCGAACGTCGAGCATTGTGTAGAACGCGCCTTCGGGCGATGTGGCGTGCAGGCCTAACTCTTTTGCAAGGAGATCGACCAGAAACTCGCCGCGTTCACGGTAAACGTCGCGGGCATACTGTTTTGCGGCCTCGGCCTCATCGGTCCACGCGAGCAGACTCGCCTTTTGAACGATCGTCGCGGCGCAGACGGTCGTGTAGCCGTGCAATACCTGTATAGCTTCCATCACGTCCGCATCCTTGCTCGCTGCCCAGCCCAGGCGCCAGCCGGTCATTGACAGTGATTTTGACAGGCCGCTGACAATGATCGTCCGGTCATAGAATTCGCTGGCCGACCGCGGCCGCTCGCCAAAGTAAAGGTCGCTGTAGATCTCGTCCGATATGAGCCAAATGCCTGTTCCGTCGAGTACCTCGGCGATGTCACGGAGGTTCTGTTCGGTCAGTATCTTGCCGGTCGGGTTCGATGGCGAAATGACGACCGCAGCTCTGGTCTTTTCCGTGATCTGAGATCTGAAATTTGAAATATCAAAGCCGAATTCTTCATCGGCCGGCATCCTGTAATAAACCGGCTTGCCCTGAGCGATCCGAGTGCAGGCGTCATACGCCGGGAAACTCGGGTCGGGCAGCAGTACCTCGTCGCCTTCGTCAACGACGCACATAAATGCATCCGTCATCGCCTCCTGCGAGCCGCAGGTGACGACCACGCCCGTGCGGGGCAGGCCAAGATGCGGATACTGCTCGGCGATCTTGTCGCGCAATGCGGGAAGTCCGGGATGCGAGGTGTAGCCGTTCTGCTCGCCGGCCGCAACTCTTGCCGCCTCGTCGCGCATGAACTGCGGCGTCGGCAGGTCAGGCTCACCAAGGCCGAAATTGATACTGTCGGGCAGCGCCCGTTCGAAGAACTGGCGGATCAGAGTCGGCTGGAGTCCGCGCATGCGCCGGGCGGGCGTGAACTCTCGCTGTGTCTTTGCGTCAATCATTCGCTTATCGGTCGTCGGATCCTTCCGGATCCTCCAGATCTTCGCGCATCTCGCCAATCTCTACGTTTAGCTCGCCCTCGGCAATTGTCGTAGGGTCGCCGGTGAGGGCGCCGCCGATCTCTTCGATCTCACCGATGATCTTCTGTCCGAGGCCGGTGATCTTGTCTTTTAGGGTTTCGGCCGGCCCATTCTCGTCAGGTTCTGCCATACGACATTATCTTAAGTCATTGAAAACGAAACAAAAAACCGGCTTCCGGGCCATGAAAGCCGGACGATGCGGCTTTGCCCGAACTGTCCCACGCTGGGACAGCTTTGGGACAGTCCGAAACGGGCGTAACTGTTGTAGTTAATCGTGTTATATCGTTTCTGCCTCACTGTCCCACTGTCCCGCATAGATTTCTGATCGAAAGTAAATTTCCGGCACGAGTGTTGCAAGGATAACACCTATTTTCAACGTCAGTCAAGACATTTTTGTTTCGGAAAACTAGCGAAGATAGTCCTCAAGCCGCGTCGCGGCGTCGGTCCGCTCATCGCGGTATTTGACGATGATCGGGCAGTAGATCGACAGGCCGTTGTCGCGGCCGAATTCGTTCGAGACGGTGCGGGAGCCCTGCACCACGACCGCACCGGCGGGAATCTCGAGTGAACCGCCGTCGTCAGCTTTAATTATCCGTTGGTTTGGCAGGTCAAAAACCGGCGTCGAACGTGTGAGGATGACACCGCTCGCCAGGACGACCTTTTCCCTGACGATCGTTCCCTCGTAAACACCCGTGTTGCCGCCGACAAGAACGTCGTCTTCAATGATAACGGGCGTCGCATTCACCGGCTCGAGCACGCCGCCGATCTGAGCAGCGGCAGAAAGATGAACACGCTTCCCGATCTGCGCGCAACTGCCGACGAGCGCGTGGCTGTCAACCATCGTGCCTTCATCGACGTACGAACCGACATTGATATACGCCGGCGGCACGACCACGACACTCGGCGCGACATACGACCCGTCGCGTATCGCCGACCCGCCCATCACGATCCGCACGCCGTCATACAGCGTCATCGGCCGCAGCGGGAAAGTGTCTTTATCAAAGAACTGCAAGGTCTCAGTCGATTTCGACATCTCGACCATCTTGCCCATCCTAAAGCCGAGCAAAATGCCCTGTTTGACCCAAGCATTCGCCCGCCAGTTCCCGTCCGCGTCCTTCTCAGCCGAACGTATCTCGCCGCAACGCAGCGCGGATTTGAATTCCTCGTAGATCTCGCGGTCGTCCGATGTGAAATCGGACTTTGTAAATAGGGCCTCGATGTTATTTTGTAACTCCATAAGAGCATTGCGTGAAACGGTCGTCGCATGCCCGCGTAGCGGGCCAAAGCATGTAGCCCATAGCGAAGCTATGGGTTATCGTCACCACCGGACCAAGCTATCGTAGATAGCGGCAGAACTCAGCTCAGCGACTCAGCGACGGTCAATTCTGTCACCCGCTACGCGGGCTGGTTCGTGATTCATTCAATTTTCCCATACCGAAGCGGTATGGGCTACACGCCGACGGCCGTTACACGGCCTAGCCGTTCTTCTCTTATTTCCACAAATAACGTGCATCAAACTCGATCCCCGCCTGCGCTAGCATCGTTTTGAACTCGTCCTCAAACGTCTGCTTCTTGTGATGTTCTTTCTGATTCTGAAGATACTTCCGCACGCCCGGAATCTGCGATTCGCCAATCGAGAATGCTCCGTAGCCATCCTGCCATTCAAATTTTGGATGGATGACTGTTCTCGCCCAGTTAGTAACGGATGGTTTTAGCTTTTCGAGAAACTTTGAGACGTTTAGCGTCGGTCTAAGCACGACGACCATATGAATATGATCGGCCATACCACCAATCTCGAGGCAAATGCCGCCAATACCGCGAATAGTGCCTCCGATGTAATCGTAGAGACGCTCCTCAAACTCAGGCAGGATGAACGGATAGCGTTCCTTGGTCGAAAATACGATGTGGAAAAGCAGGTTGGTGTAGGTGTGTGGCATCGTTCCGTCGCCCGTTACACGGCCCAAGAGAATACAAGTTCACGTTTCATTTGTTGGGTATCCGTGATGTTTGCAGCACCGTCAACTGCCAATGGCCGCCGCGTTTTTCCCAGACGAAAGGCGCGCAATGCAGACGAGTAGTTCATCCGATCACCTCTTTGATCACAGCTTTGAGCTTTGCACGGGCTGTTGCGGAGACCGGCACGAGCGGCAGGCGAAGGTTCTCTTCGCAGAGGCCGAGTTCCTTCATTACGAACTTGCACGGAGCGGGCGAAGATTCGATAAAGTTCGCCTCCATCAGCGGCAGGATCTTGTAATTGATCTTGCGGGCGAAGTGGAACGAGCCGTTAAGGGCGTGCTCGACCATCTTGGCGGTTTCCTTTGGAATTTCGTTAGCACAGACCGAGACGAGGCCGTCGGCACCGAGCGAGATCAGCGGCAGCGTCGATGCGTCGTCACCCGAGAAGACCTTGAAGTGCTTTGGCCGCCCGCTAAGGATCGCCATCACCTGCGAGAAATTGCCCGACGCCTCTTTGGTAGCAACGATGTTCTCGTGTTTCTCAGCGAGTTTCAGCGTAGTCTCGGCCGAGATGTTTGACGACGTCCGCGAAGGTACGTTGTAGAGCATTATCGGCAGGCCCTTGACGCTCTTCGCGATCTCGCTAAAGTGCGCGAACATGCCGTCCTGCGTCGGTTTGTTGTAATACGGCGCGACGACGAGCGCGGCGTCGGCACCGGCCTCGCGAGCTTTTCGCGTAAAGTCGATCGCCGACGCTGTATTGTTGCTGCCCGTTCCTGCGATCACGTGAACGCCCTTGTGTTTCTTCGCCACGTCGACCGCCGATCTGATCACGCCAAGCCGTTCAGCCTCGCTCATCGTCACGCTTTCGCCCGTCGTGCCGCAAGGCACGAGGATCTTGACGCCAGATCTGATCTGCCGCTCGACAAGCGCACGAAAACACTCATCATCGACTGAGCCGTCCCGCTTGAACGGCGTCGCAAGCGCGGTCGCGCAGCCGCGCATCCAATCTAGTCTAATAGTCATAGATCAATAGAAGGAACAACTGATGGACACAGATTAGCACAAATATTCTAGACTAGATGGCTGAGAAGAGGGCTTCCAGTTTCTGCAGGTCGAGCCTTCCGTCCGTCCGCACGCCGGAGCAGAGATCCAGGCCGAATGGCTGGACGGCGTCGATGGCTTCGCGAATGTTGTCGGCGTTGAGACCGCCGGCGAGGAAGACGGGTTTGCCGCAGATCTCGACGATCTTTCTCGATAAACGCCAATCGTGTCGACGGCCGGTGCCACCCAGTTCCTTGACCGCGAGTCGCGGGTTGCCGCTGTCGAGCAGGATAGCATCGACGTGCTCGGCCAATTCACACGCCTCGTCCACGGATGAATCGTCGATGACGTGGATGACCTGGACTAGCTTTACCTGAGGCAGCGCGGTGCGGATGGCCGAGTATTCGCGTCCGATCAGTTCGTCGACGATCTGGATGGTGTTGGTTTTGGTGCGGTGGTGATGGTCGATGATGCCTTGGACGGTTTGTTCGCTCGTCAACAAAAATGTCGCAATGGGTGGTGGAACGGTTCGAGCGATGCGATGTATCTCTTCGTCCGAGATCGGCCCCGGCCCACTCGGCATCTTACCGACGAGCCCGATGGCCGACGCGCCAACTGAAATCGCATCCGCAGCCTCCTGTTCGTTTTGGATACAGCAGATCTTAACTCTCACGGCAGCGTCCTCGTCAACGAACTGGCCGCCCGCTTACGCAGGCGGTTCCGACACGATCTCGTCCATCACATCGGTGAACTCATAGAAGCCTTGTCTTCCTATGATCCACTCGGCGGCCATGATCGAGCCGATGGCAAAGCCCTCGCGCGAGCGCGCCGTATGTTCCAGCAGTATCTGATCGGCGGGGCCGTCAAAGCCGACGCGGTGTGTTCCTGGAATGTTGCCGGCGCGCGTTGCAGAGACAGTAAACTCAGACCTGATATGTCGCGAGACGATCTCGTGCAGTTTTAATGCCGTGCCGCTCGGGGCGTCGAGTTTTCGCGAGTGATGCTGTTCCTCGATAAAGGTCTCGTACTGCGAGAATCGGGCGACGAGCTCGGCCGCGTGTTCGACTATGCGATAGAAGAGATTAACGCCGATAGAGAAGTTGGCGCCAAATACAAACGCACCATTGCCGTCGCGAACGATCCGTTCGATCTCGTCACGCTCGCCCTGCCAGCCGGTCGTGCCCTCGACCAACGGCACTCCTGCGGCGACGCACGCTTCGACGTTTCGTCGGACAGCGTCGGCGGTAGTGAAATCTATTGCCACATCCGAGCCTTGCAGCTTGTCCGCCAATTCCTCGGACGACAGCCCCGCGTCCGTGTCGTCGATGACAGCGGCGATCTCGTGGCCGGCCTCAACGGTAAGGCGTTCGATGAGTCGTCCCATTGCTCCGTGACCGATAAGTGCAATTTTCATTTTCTTAACCACATAGGAACATAGAACACATAGAAAAAATGTTCAGGTCTACTCTTCAGGAAGGCATCGATACAACCCATTCACGAGTGTCTTCTGTCCGTCCTTGAAGAGATTGACACAATGGAAATTGAGCAACAAGCCCTTGCGATGTTGCGAAGTGAAAACTCGCGCTTCAGACACTCATGATAGACGCTTTCCAGGAGCCCCAGACCGATTGCCTTGTGAACTTCGATTGCCGCACCCACAACCTCGTAGCTCAGTCGGTCGAGATATTTCTTAGTTATCGTACTCACTTCGGCAAATCCGTTTTCTATGTGTCCTATGTTCCTATGTGGTTAAAAGTCGTTTCGTGAGGTTCGAGTAGAGACTCACGGCATCCTCAAGGTCCTTTTTCAAAACAAACTCGTCCTTTGTATGCGCCACGAGGATCGAGCCGGGGCCGAGGAGCAGCGGTTGGCCCCAGTTGGTCAGGTATGGGATATCGGTCGTGAAACGGACGGTCTTTTGTTTGAAACCATCGACTGCGATCATTTTCACAGGTTCGCTGCATGACAATACCTCGATCTCGCCGCGGCCGCGGATGACGTTTAGCAGAGCGTCCTCAATGATCGCTCGCGGCGTGGTCAGGCGAATAAGGATTCCGGCTTCGGCGGTGGGCGGAATGACATTAAGCGCCGCGCCGCCTTCGATCGTGCCGATGTTTACGGTCGTCTCGCCGTAGAACTCGTCGCTCGGGAACTTCGTGTGCCGCACGTCGTCGAGGATGTCCAGAAGTTTCTCAATGGCTGAATCGCCTTGTTCAGGATAAGCCGAGTGCGCCGCCTTGCCGGTGGTTTTGATCTTAAGCCGAAATGAACCTTTCGAGCCAATAGCGAGATCATTGTCGGTTGGTTCGCCGTTGATCATATACTCGCACTTTGCGGCAAGCGGGTGATCGTTGGCGGCCCTTGCGCCGGCCGACGACGCCTCTTCCTCAACGGTATAGAGCAATCCGATGTCATTGATCCCGTCCGATCGCAATTGTTCGGCGGCGGTGATCTGGGCGGCGATGATACCTTTGGCGTCGCACGCGCCTCGGCCGAATATCCTCTCATCGTCCTCGGTCGGTGGGATGAATGGTGGGACCGTGTCGAGATGTGTCGAGAACCACACCCGCGGCGTATCGTTGAGCCAGGCAATGACATTGCTCTGATTTTTCGAGACCGGCTGCAACTCGACCGTCCAGCCAAGCGATTTGAGGTGGTCACGCAGCCATTCACCGACCGCTTGTTCGTCGCCCGATATTGACGGGATCGACATCAATCGTTTTGTAAGGTCAAAAAGATCTATACTCATTCTCCTTCCGCGGTTAGAAGAACTCCGCGTGCAGGCGCTTGATGACAGCGGACACGCTTTCTTCCACGACCACGAACGTTAGATTGACGGCGGATGCCCCGTGCGACACCAGCGCGATATGCACGTCGTGGATCGTTGAAAAGATCTTTGACGCTAGCCCGGTCGAGGCGCGCAGGCCCTCGCCGACGACACAGATGACGGCATAGCCCGGAGCGATCTCAACATCACCCAGACGCTCGAGTTCGGGCACGATCTTATCGAGTTCGCTCGTGTTATCGAGGGTAAGGGCTATCGATACCTCGCTCGTCGAGATCACGTCGATCACGGTTCGAAAGCGCTCAAAGACCTGAAACACGGCGCTCATAAAGCCGTAGCTGCCGAGCTTTCGCGCGGACGTAATTCGCAGGATCGTGATGCCTTTTTTGTGAGCGATGGACTTGATCCTGTTCAGTGTCTCGGCCGGATCTGCCAGCACCATGGTGCCGGTCTCGGCCGGTTCGAATGTATTACACACCCTGACCGCGATCGAGCTGTCAACGGCGGGCTTTATGGTCTTTGGATGCAATACCTTAGCACCAAAGTAGGCAAGCTCGGCCGCCTCCTCATACGAGAGCACGGGGATCGTTCGGGCATTCTCACAAATGCGCGGATCACAAGTCATCACACCGGTCACGTCGGTCCATATCTGCAATTCGTCCGCTTCGAGGGCGGCCGCTACGATCGCCGCCGAAAAGTCTGAGCCGCCGCGGCCGAGCGTCGTAGTTTCGCCGGCCCGATTCGCGGCAATGAAGCCACCCATGATCGGAACTTCGCCCGCCGCGATCATCGGTTCGAGTTCGACGCGGACGAGATCGTTTGTCTCATCTACTATCGGCTGCGCTGCCCCGTATTCATCGTCGGTAACGATCAGGCGGCGCGAATCGACCTGACGAGCATTTACGCCCTTGGCCTTAAGGACCTCGCTGAGCAACCTCGACGACAACTGCTCGCCGTAGGCCTGTATCGCGTCACGAAGCATCGCTAGCGGCAGGCTGCGCCGCGAAACGCGCATCAGCAGATCGGACAGTTCGCCGCGTGCAAGGTCAAGCTCGCCGTTGAACAAGTTTGGGCCGTTGTCCGGGATGAAGTGTCTCGATACCTCAAGATGCCGATCAAAGTGCGGATCGAGTGATGCAAACGCCTCGGCAAAATCACCCTTCTTCGCAATATCGAATGCTCCCAACAGGGCGTCCGTGACCTTAGTCATTGCCGAGACGACTACAACAGGCCGACGGTCGATCAGCGACGCTACGATGCCGCACACGCGCTCAAAAGCGGCCACGTCGCCCACCGACGTGCCGCCAAACTTCATTACCGTTGGCTGATTGCTCACCGAAAAGGATTTTGCCACGAATTACACGAATTGCACGAATCAGGAGTGCCTATTTCGCGGTTTCGACGGCCTCGGCCTGTGACGGAACGCGGCCGATCGTCTGATAACCAAAAAGTTCTACGTGCTGTGAGAGATACTCGGGCTTTACGCCCTCGTCGCGGACGAGGTCGGTGCTGAGGTATTTCTTATTGTCGTCAGCAAAGACGGTCGCGACGACGGCATCGCTGCCGAGACGTTCCATGGCGATGAGGGCACCCAGGAAATTTGCTCCCGATGAGATACCGACGGCCAGGCCGAGCCGTCTCGCCAGTTTCTGTGCCATCAGGATCGAATCGCCGTCCGACACTGAGATGATGTCGTCGAGTTTGCTCAGATCACAGATAGCCGGTATGAATTCGTCCGAGATGCCCTGGATCCTATGGCTGCCGACCTTATGGCCGGTCGAGAGCGTGGGCGATTCGGCAGGTTCGAGCGGATGAAGCTTGATGTCCGGATTTTGCTCCCGGAAATAGGCCGCACAACCCATGATCGTGCCGCCCGTGCCGACTCCGGCGATGAAGGCATCAGGCTCGAAACCGAGTGTTTGCAACTGTGACCATATTTCCGGCGCGGTCGTCGCGTAATGTGCCTCTGCGTTGGCGAAATTCGAGAACTGATGCGGCAAGAACGTCCTGCCCTTGTCGCATCGGTAGGCATCGGCCATCTCGATACTTCCAAGAAAGCCGCCTTCGTCGCGGCTGACGAGCGTCACGTCAGCACCGTAACTCTTGATGAGCGAGATGCGCTCCTGGCTCATCCACTCGGGCATGAAGATGTGGACCGGATTGCCAAACGCATGTCCGAGCGCCGCAAACGCGATCCCCGTATTGCCGCTCGTGGCTTCGGCAATGACGTCGCCTTTGCGGATCTGGCCGTCGCGATAGGCTGAACGAAGGATGTGAAATGCCATTCGGTCCTTGATGCTGCCCGAAAGGTTGAGGTGCTCGGCCTTGGCAAAGACCGTTCGCCGCTGGCCCTTAAAATGACAATGCACCGCCAGCAACGGCGTGTTGCCGATTAGGCTCTCGACATAGGTCGAACTGACCGGCAACGAGCTAAAGCTCTGTTGAAAATCGCAGAGGCTGTTAGTATTCATCTCCTGGCCCTGATCGGCCTCACTAGCTTTCATAAACCAATAGGTGTCACAAAGAATATGCGGCGGATCATATTCTGCTATCCGCAGAGGACTGCACCGCCGTTTATGTTGAGGATCTCGCCGGTGATGTGACGCGACCAATCGGACAGTAGAAAGCATATCGATAGGGCCACGTCGTCAGTCGTTGCGATGCGTTTGAGCGGAATGGAATCGATTACGCTTTGTTCGTAATCACCGTCTTCGAATACGGGCCTGACCATCGCCGTCTCGATCCAACCCGGCGCAACGGCGTTAACACGGATCTTAGGCGCAAGTTCCGTTGCGAGCGCTTTTGTGAACGAGATCATGCCGCCCTTGCTGGCCGAGTAGTTCGAATAGTTCGCCTCGCCACGCTGGCCTGAGGTTGACGAGACCATCACTATCGCAGCCGAGTCGCGCTTCTTCATCGCCGGCGTACACGCCTTGACCGAGGCCCATGCGGACTTGAGATTGGTGTTGATGACCTTGTTCCAAAGCTCCTCGGACATCTCCTCGATCGGGGCACCGTCCCAGACGCCGGCGTTGCAGATGAGATAGTCGATGCCGCCGAAATTGTCGGTCGCGGCCTTTGCGACCTCACCCGCGCCCGAGAACTCCGAAACATCGGCCTTTACGGCGATCGCTCCGACGCCTTTCGCTTTACATCGCTCGACGGTCTCGTTCGCTTCCGCGTCGTTGCTCAGATAATTGACTACAACATTCGCCCCTCCCTCGGCCAGCCGTAAAGCTGTCGCCCGTCCTACCCCGCGCGAGGCGCCGGTGACGATGGCCGTTCTTTGTGCAAAAAGATCCTTTGGGAGTTCTATCACAGAAGAAGAATTAACCACAGATAGACACAGATTAGCACAGATGCGGGCAAATTCTTATCAGTGTCTATCTGTGTTAATCTGTGGTTTCAAACGCTTTATGCGCGACGTGAATCTGCTTGAGGACCAGCCCATCGCCTGGACGCCGACGCCTGACGTAATGACGCGTTCGCGCCTGACACAGTTCATGCGCCAGGCCGGCGTCGAGACGTGGGACGAGCTTTATGAATTTTCGATTCGCGACGTTGAGAAGTTTACCGAAGAGGTCCTGAAGTTTCTCGAAATCACATTTGATCCGCCGTACGAAAAGCTGCTCGACACATCGAACGGCATTGAGTTTCCGAGGTGGTTTGCACGTAGCGCGGACACTCCTGTCCGCATGAGCGTCGCTTCGACGCGAACCGACGCGAATAATGATGAGGACGCGATAAGTGACGAGAGTTTCGCCGGAGGACCCGGCGATGCGGACATGAGTGTCCGCGCTCCATCCGCCGGCCTCAACATCACCGAAATGTGCCTCGACCGCTGGCAGACGGACGAGATGAAAGACCAGCCGGCGGTGATCTGGCAAGGCGAGGAGGGCTATTCTCGCGTGTTCAGCTTCGGCAAATTGTTTGCCGAGGTCGGATCATGCGCCTTGAAGATACGGACTCTTGGAATTGGCAAGGGTGACGCAGTCGGGATCCATATGCCGATGCTGCCCGAAACGATCGTTGCCCTATTGGCGATCAATCGTGTCGGAGCTATCGCGGTTCCGGTCTTTTCCGGTTACGGGATCGATGCCATCGCAAGCCGGATGGAAGCTGTTACGGCAAAGGCGCTGTTCACTTGTTACGATTTTCCGAGGCGAGGCAAACCGTTTGACATGTTGGCTGTGGCTTCAGCTGCGGTCGCGAAAGTGGCTTCTATCGAAGCCGTTATGGTGTGTGAAAGGGACACCGGCGAAAGGCGCGAGCAACAGCCCGTGGTGTGCGGAACACCGTTTATAATGGCTACTTTCGAGGAACATCAACGCCTTGTAAATGACGTGTTTCCCGGGAAGAATGTGCATAAGTGGTCCATCGCCGACGATGACGACATCACCGACGACTTTCGGAATGCTCTGTTTACCGACGCTCGTCGAGAAGCCACCTCTGCCGAAGACCCGCTCATTATCCTCTACACCTCCGGCACGACCGGCAAGCCGAAGGGTATTGCGCATACGCACGCGAGTTTTCCGATCAAGGCGGCGCAGGATATGGCGTTTGGAACGGATGTCGGTCGTGGGACGCGGATCTGCTGGTACACAGACATCGGCTGGATGATGGGGCCGTGGCTGATCTACGGGGCTCTGATCAACGGAGCGACGATCTGCATCTACGACGGCGCCCCCGATTATCCAACGCCCGACCGAATGTGGGAATTCTGCGCGAAACACAAGGTCGAGGTGCTTGGCATTTCGCCAACGCTCATTAGAGCCTTGGCGGCGAGCGAGGATCGGAGTGCGGACACTCTTGTCCGCATGGACGCCGCTTCGGCGTCCAGAGATACTCTCGCCGGAGGAACCGGCGATGCGGACAAGAGTGTTCGCACTCCATCCGAACGCCGAGGTTGGTATCGGCACAAGCTGCCCCATTTTGACGGCGAGGTGACCCAGTTTATTACCATTAGGTTAGCCGATTCACTTCCCGGCTCGGTGCTGGATCGCCTTCGACGGCAGCTGGCTGGCAACGAGATCGAAGGCGACCCAGAGGAGTTCCGCAGATTGGTCGAAGATTACCTGGATTCGGGGGCGGGTTCGTGTATACTTCGCGATCCGAGATTTGCCGAGATAGTCCAGGAGACGATCCTGCGCGAGCACGGGCAAAGTTGTGATCTGAAGGCCTGGGTGATCATGCCCAATCATGCGCACTTGCTGCTCAAGCCCTATGACGGACACGAGCTAGCCGGTCTGATGAAACGCATCAAGGGCGTTTCGGCACGGAGGGTCAATGAACTCAGGGGCACGACAGGTAAGGTCTGGCAGGCAGAATACTTTGATCGCTATATTCGCGATGCAGACCATTATTCAAGAACCGTTGACTATATCGAAAATAACCCTGTCATCGCGAAATTGAGCACAAAACCGGACGGATATCGATTTGGGAGCGCGTTTTATGCTGGCGGATGTAGTTCCGGTCACGTTGAGGTTCGCGAAGGTGCTGTCGCCGGAGGAACCGGCGATGCGGACAAGAGTGTCCGCACTCCATCCGAACGCCACGATCTGTCGTCGCTGCGCATATTTGCCTCGACCGGCGAGCCGTGGAATCCGGCGCCGTGGTGGTGGTTGTTTGAGAAGGTTGGTAACTCGAAACTTCCGATCATCAACTACAGCGGCGGCACTGAGATCGCGGGCGGTATTCTGATGGGCAATCCGCTGCTGCCGATCAAGCCGTGTTCGTTCCCGGCTCCGTGTCCGGGAATGGACGTCGATATTCTTGACGAGAACGGCAACTCGGTCGACCCGGGCAAGGTCGGCGAGCTTGTTATCAAACAGCCCTGGATCGGCATGGCGCGCGGCTTTTGGCAGGAGAATGAGCGTTATCTCGAAACTTACTGGCGGCGATTCAAAGACATCTGGGTCCACGGCGATTGGGCGATGCGCGATAAGGAAGGCCACTGGTTCATCCTCGGCCGCTCGGACGATACGCTCAAGGTCGCCGGCAAACGCGTTGGCCCGGCCGAGGTCGAATCGCTCCTCGTCGCCCACCCGCTCGTCACCGAAGCCGCTGTTATCGGTATTCCCGACGAAGTGAAAGGAACGGCGATGGTGGCGTTCGTAGTGCGGAGTGCGGACACCCCTGTCCGCATGGACGCCGCTTCGGCGTCCAGAGATCTCCGGGCCGGAGGAACCGGCGATGCGGACAAGACTGTCCGCACTCCGTCGCTGGAAACGGAGTTGAAAGCTCTTGTTGCAAAAGACATGGGCAAACCACTCGCGCCGTCAAGGGTCCATTTTGTGTCGGCATTGCCAAAGACGCGCAACGCTAAGGTGATGCGCCGCGTCATCAGGACGGCTTATCTCGGCGAGGACGCCGGCGACCTGTCGGCCCTTGAAAACCCACAGGCTGTCGATGAGATAGCACGGGCCGGGAAATGACCACGCTCTACACTATCGGCCACGGGCGGCATTCGTTTGAGGATTTTCTAGCGCTGCTGAGGCAGCATAACATTCGGTTCGTGTGCGATGTCAGGGCATTTGCGAGGAGCCGGTGGCCGCAGTTCAACGGGCTGGTGCTGGGGGAATTGCTCAGGGAGAACGGCATCGGCTATGAGCATCTGCCCGAAACCGGCGGCAAGAACACGCCAAACCCGGAAGACCTCGAATGGGGCCTGAATCGGATCGTCGAGATCGCCACCGAGTTGCCGGCCGCGATCATGTGTTCCGAGTCAAAGCCGCTGTCGGACCACAAGATTCCGCGTGCTAATTGCCATCGTGTCGGGATGCTCTCGCCGCTGCTGCGTGCCAAAGGCGTCGAGCGCATCCTTCACATCTTGCCGAATGGAGACGTGATCGAGCTTGATGAATCGGCGGTGCCATGGCTTCCGTGATCCTGGCCAAAATACGACGAGGGCAAGCGGTAAGGCTCGTCCCTCGTAGTGGTTAAGTTACTGTTGCGCCCGTTCGCGCTTTCAGCCGATCCGGCTGCCACAGTGCGAACATTTGCGAATCTCGTCCTTACAGCCGTCAATGACGAACGGCAGCCAACACAGCGGGATGCAAAACAGGAGCATTACGACGAATAGCACCCATCCTGACCCGTTTACCCGCTTTTCAATCATCGGGTATCCCTGTTGGTGGCACAACGGACAAGTGATCATCTCGCTCTAGTTTGACCAGTTATCGGCCATGTTCCCGATGACCGGAAGCTTCACGATCTGACCCATAAATGCCTTAATGCAGCAAAAGATCACCGCGCCGAGGATACCTAGAAGCACGACGAAATAGAGAAGCGAGCCGAGCAATGCGAGCGCTCCCGAATCGGCCGCAGCCGCAACGCCGACGATCAATCCGACCACGAGATAAAGTACGATGCTGAGGGCCATCAGCAACAGCGATTGAAACGCATGGAAGCGAGCCAGCTTGTTCGTCTTGTCGGTTGCAATGATGATAATGCTCATGACTATCCCAACCAAGCAGATCGGAATGTATGCGAGGCCCGCGGCTACATTTGCATCCAGCCCGAGGGCCGACTTTCCAGAATTTTCCATAACCTTATACAGTTCTCCTTAGTGAAGTTATTTGATCAGAACCAATTGTCACACCTGAAATTTAGGTGAAATCTAGCACAACCCTTTGCCAAATACAAGAAAGTCCGTCAGAATCTACAACTTATTTTGGAGCCCCAGATGAAAGCACGGATCTATGTCACGCTCAAGCCCGGAGTGCTCGACCCGCAGGGCAAGGCGATACATCACTCGGTCGAGCTCATCGGCCATAAGAATATCAACGATATCAGGCAGGGAAAATACTTCGAGGTTGACTTTGCTGACGGTGTCTGCATGGACGCCGCGCGTGAAACGGCCGAAGCGATCGCGGCGGATGTGCTGGCGAATCCCGTTATCGAGGATTTTCGCGTCGAACTGGCTGATTGACCGGCTAGGCCGTCTTCGTCGCCGATGTCTCAGCGATATCGAAATGCGCGGTGAAATGCCGTAGGAATGGCGTTTCCTTGACGATCCTGAGGCCTTTTGTGCAGCCGGCCTCCGCCTTTATCTCCTCGAATACCTCGATAACATAATCGATATGGCTTTGGGTATAGACCCTACGAGGGATCGCGAGCCTGACGAGTTCTGACGCGGCGGGAATCAGCTTGCCGTCGCCGTCGTATTTGCCAAACATTACCGAGCCTATCTCGACGGCGCGGATGCCGCCCTTCTTATACAGTTCACAGACCAGGACCTGGCCCGGATACTCGTCCACAGGGATATGCGGATAGAGAAGTGCAGCATCGACATATACGGCATGTCCGCCGATCGGATACAGCACGGGAATGCCCATTTCGCGCAGGTGCTCGCCGAGGTATCGCGTGCTGACGATGCGGTAATTCAGATAATCGGGCTCAAAAACTTCTCGCAGCCCCTGCGCCATTGCCTCCATATCTCGGCCTGACAGGCCGCCGTAGGTGACGAAACCCTCGGTGATGATGAGCAGATTGGTGCAGGCGGCGGCGAGCTTCTCATCGCGCAACGCGAGAAAGCCGCCCATATTCACCAGCGCGTCTTTCTTAGCGCTCATGATGCAGCCGTCAGCGAGCGAGAACATCTCCTGCGCGATCTCACGATAGGTTTTTCCTGCGTAACCTTCTTCGTATTGGTTAATGAACCAGGCGTTCTCCGCGATACGGCAGCAGTCGATGATAAAGAGGATCTTATGCTGCCGACATATCTTGGATGTGCGGCGGGCATTCTCCATGCTCACGGGCTGGCCGCCGCCGCTGTTGTTTGTGACCGTTAAGATCACGGCGGCGATATTCTCAGCGCCGTGTTCCGCGATCTTCTGTTCGAGCAGTTCGAGGTCGATGTCGCCCTTAAAGTGATATTCCGACTCGTGATCGGCCGCAAGTCGCGTGGGTATGTCGATCGCGGCGGCCCCGCTGTATTCGATGTTTGCCCGCGTCGTATCAAAGTGCGTGTTGCTCAGGAAAACACGGCCCTTTCCGCCGATCTGCGAGTACAGGATGCGTTCGGCCGCACGGCCCTGATGCGTCGGCAGGACGTAGCGAAAGCCGGTCAGCTCGTGTATCTCGCTGTCAAGGCGTTCCCAACTCGACGCGCCGGCGTAGGATTCGTCGCCGCGCATGATGCCGGCCCACTGTTCGCTGCTCATCGCCGACGTTCCGCTGTCGGTGAGCAGATCGATTATCACGTGGCGCGAATGAAGCAGGAACGGATTGTAATGGGCCTCTTTTATATAGCGAACACGCTCTTCCTCAGTTGACATGAAGATCGGTTCGACAGATTTGATGCGGAAAGGTTCGATTATCGTCTTTGGCATAATTATTTTGCTTCGCTTAAAATAACCGTTTCGGCCGGGAGCGCGGTGTGATCTCGGTCATGTTTTGACGAAGTTTGCGTGCTATGAAATTCGGCGTAGTAGTTTTTCCCGGCTCGAATTGCGATCACGACGCGTATCACGTCGTTTCAAAACACGTCGGCCAGCCGGTGGATTTCATCTGGCACAAGGAGACGGACCTGAGCTGCTTTGACGCGGTGATCATTCCGGGCGGGTTCTCGTATGGCGATTACCTGCGGGCCGGTGCGTTGGCGCGGTTTTCGCCGGTGATGGAATCGGTAAAGAAATTCGCCGCCGAAGGCAAGTTCGTGTTCGGCATCTGTAATGGCTTTCAAATACTTTGCGAGGCGGGCCTGCTGCCCGGTGCACTCAGAAGAAACGCCGGTTCGCTCTTTATCTGCCGCCACGTCGATCTCAAACTCGAGAACGCGAAGACGCCGTTCACCGAGAACGTCAGCCCCGAACGCGTTCTCTCAATTCCCATCGCCCACGCCGAAGGCAACTACACCTGCGACGACGCGACCTACACCTCGCTTGAGGAAAATGGCCAGATCGTCTTTCGCTACTGCAACGCCAAAGGCGAGGTGACCGAAGCCGCAAATCCCAACGGCTCACGCGGCAATATCGCGGGCATCTGCAATCAGGACCGCAACGTCCTCGGCATGATGCCCCACCCCGAACGCGCCTGCGAAGAAGCCCTCGGCTCCAACGACGGCCGCGACATCTTCCGCTCGCTGACCAACACCATCGACCGCCTTGCCGCCTGAATGCGGAGCTGTCAGCTATCATCCTAAACCGCAGACCGATTTCTGTTCCGCTGACGGCTGACTGCTGACGGCTGATAGCGATTTTGTATCGACACGTAAGCCATTTGTCGCGCAAAAAACCCTGAATTTGGCATATGTGTATCGACACCGTCACCGCCGGTTGATAACGCCGCTAATAAGGTCGCGAAGCTGCCGTAATAATAATAGATATGAAGGCGATCATTCTGGCAATCAGCTTCCGGCCGCCAGATATGAGCCGGAGCGATCTGCCGACGGCCGAAGGCTGATCGCCGGAAGCCGCTATGGTAATGGTTCAGTTTGAAATTGTGATCGCCTCTCCGATCTCTGCGAAACTCTCTCCGCTCTCCGCGTGGAATGTTTGCAAAGGTTTTTTCCACGCAGAGAACGCAGAGAATGAAACGCAGAGTTTGCGGAGAGGCGGTTTTTCAAACTGAACCACTACCCCACTATTGCATACTTGACACAGACGCAAATCTGTGCTAACGTGCATTTATCATGAAAAGAAACTGGAAAGAGCTGCCGAAGGACGATACGGCGGCGGCGTGGGCGGGGCTCTATGTGACGATGAATCCGAAGGGGCGGATATCGATGTCGCGGGTGACGTATCACCGTGTGGGGGCTCCGGCGGCGTTCCTGATACTGTTTGACGCGGTGAACAACGTGATCGGCCTCAAGGCGACGCACCTCGCGGCCCGCAACGCCTATCGACCGTGCGCCGTCAATTCGAATGGCGGCCGCGCGATATTCGCCAACCGCCTCATCAACGAATACGCCATCCGCCTGCCCGATACCATTCGATTCCAGGACCCCGAGATCGACCAGGACGGCGTGTTGGTCCTCGATCTGCGCACTGCAAAGATATCGGAGCGGTCGTGGAAGGTGAATGGGCGGCGGAAGCGAGAGCAGTCGCAGCCGCCGGCGGCCGTACCTTCCGATCTGTCGCCGCAGGTGACAACTTCAATAGCGTAGGGTGCAACCCTACGTTGGCGATGCGCGAACGATCCGTCCCTGTATGGGACGAATCCGACGCGTCGATATTGTTCCCTTACAGGGAGCGTGAGGCTTGCTGCTGTTTCCGTAGGGTTGCACCCTACGCTATTATAGGTGTCCCCGTCAGGGACAGGAGGTGCTATGACCGCTGAGGAATTTAGGGAATTGGCTTTGAGCTTTGAGGGCGCGGTCGAGGGATCGCATATGGGCCATCCGGACTTTCGCGTGGCCGGCAAGATCTTCGCCACCCTCGGCCCCGACCTGACCTGGGGAATGGCCAAACTCACCCCCGACCAACAATCCGACCTCATCCGCCAGCACCCAAAAACCTTCGAGCCCGCCCCAGGCAAATGGGGCGAAGGCGGAGCGACCAAAATAATCCTAGCGCACGCCGACGCCGAAGCTGCTGGCGAAGCGATAACGCTCGCGTGGCAAAACACCGCCGTGCGAAGCTAGCCGCTTATTCTTGAGAGTTATCGGAATTGTCCTACAGGGTCGACAAAAGAGCGGCCCAATCAGCCCGCGTCTTCGGAAGGGCACCGGTTCGGACGATGTAGCTCGGTTGGATCGTCGTTTTTTGGCCGGGAAGTTCGGTCTCTAGTTTTGTGCGTAAGAGCCGAGATTTCTCGACGAACCCGCACACTTCTGCTTTCATCTCCGCGAACTGAGGAATTTTAGATCTAAGCGATTTTAACGATTTGTGATCACGCAGGAACCGGATCAAATGGTCAAAATACAAATCAACCCGCGAAAAAACATAGATATCCGATGTTCTAGTTGCATCGGTAACTTCTTTCTCGGGTACGATGAGCCACACGTTCTTCAATTTCGACGTCTTTATGGCGACCCGTTGGCGAATTGGGTTGAAAACGCGGCCACCCTTTCGCGGTGGGGCTATCTCAACAATATCCTGGCCGACGACAGCGGATCGCATCGCAAAATCCAACGATATCTCGGTATCGAATTCACGGAGGAGAAATCGCTGTAATGCGATCTCGCCGAGCTTCCCGATTACAAAGTCCGTCACGAACTTTCCTGCATCCCGTTGCGTGGCGGTCCCGAAGTTCGAGCTCGAGGAGTACGCATAAAAGCTCTCAATAGCAAACTCTAGGCATTGAATGTAGTCGTTTCTGTTGAGGCTAACGGAGGCGAAGCGATGTTGCTTTAGCCACTCTTCAAATCGATCTTCTCGGATTCCTTTGTACGGTTCCTTTTCTAATTCACGACCTACCTTTATATAATTTTCGAGATATTTAGGCGGAAGCCCTGCCATTTCTGCGGCCACATCAATACTCAGTCCTTTTCGCATAAACCCGGGTATTCTTATTTAGAAAGGAACGCTAGGAGCCGCGCAGCAAGTCTCTCAATATCCTTAATTTGACATTCCCAGACAATCATCGTTTGCCATCCGTGTTCAGTATATCTAATTCGATTAGCGCGATCTCTGGTCCTATTTCGGGCGATCTTTTCGCTCCAGTATGAGGCATTCGTCTTGGGGCTCACCCGTCCGCGCTTGCAATTATGACCATGCCAAAAGCATCCGTTCACAAGTATGATCTTTCTGTACCGTGGAAGCACAATGTCGGGCTTTCCCGGCATATTGGGATGATGCAGTCTGAATCGATATCCACGGCTGTGTAATAAAGAGCGAACCAACATTTCGGGCTTCGTATCACGACTCCGAATGAGGGTCATGTTCTTGCGTCGCTGCTCCACGGTCAGGTTGTCGGCCATATATCAGACAGCGTTACGGAAATCCATGAAGTAAGTCTCGTCGTCGATCTTGTAGAAACAGACATCGGAACGGCCATAGTTTTCAAGATCTTGCCTTGTGACGGCATCATCGAGCGGGACGCCAAGTCGCCTGCGAAAATACACGCCGATTTCGCTGTTATTGTGTGGCGTGTGGATAGCCTTCCCGTTCTGTTGCGCCCTCGTGCAAATCATTACTTTTCTATCATCGGTTAGTACCGTAAAGTGGACTGCGACTGGAGGGAAGAAATCTCCATGATAGATACTAGCTGGAAGCTTAATGTAAGCCTGATTAGGCTCTCGCCCCTCACGTTGGCCCCAATTCAGCCCCGAAGTTTGCGGTAATTCTCCGTCATTAGCCAAAAATGAAACGCAACGCCTCGGTAGGCCCGCGAGTTCTTCAAGCCCTACCAACGTCTGCTGCAGTTCCGCTTCTTCTGAGGCTTTGGCCATCTCTTGTCGCCTGAGTATTTCTTTATCATTATAGACCTGCACAAGATGTTCGGCATCATTGTGATCACAATAGATTGTTTCCGGAACAATGCTGTCAAAATAGTCGAAGCTGTCAACGGGATCACACGAAACCACGAGTTCACGTTGTTGCCCAAAAGCCTGCTGAGTATAATTCGCAGAGCCGGCAAAGGCCCTAAATGGTTCCCCTTCTCTCAGCCAGATATAGAGCTTAGAATGAATGCTAGGCGGACGATGTACGTAGCTACACTGAAATGTTCCGGCAAAGTCATCGGTAACAAGTTTCTGAAATCCCCTGTGGTTTGTGAGAGATATTCCATCAAACGGCGTCATGCCGATGACGAGGTCGAGCAGAAGCGGCCGCTTCCATTCCCTGATGGTTTCAAGGTGCCGGAACGCCATCGCTGAAGTGGCGTACGCTGACAGGATGCAAAGCCGATCACCTCCGTCAAGAATAGGCTTCATCAGGACATCGTGAAAAATTGTGTCCTTGTCGATAATCATGCCGCGAGGCTCTCAAGACGCACTGGTAAGGCTATGTTATTTTCGATTGCCGCATACTTCACCCCGGCGAATGTCTTCAGGATTGATTCAAAAATTATTTGCAAGCCTCTCGGTGGCACGGCCATTCCGATCTGCTTTCTAACACTCTGTTTCGAGCCGTGAAAGACGTAGGTATCCGGGAATGTCTGAAGCCTTGCTCGTTCACGGTTTGTAAGGGCTCTGTTTTCCTCCCAGTGGTAAACATAAGTGCCGCCTCCGCCGCTTCCAGTAACCGTATAAGATGGCTTGTTCGGGTCGAGTCGCTTATAAATCACGCTAATTGATGCAGACTTCACGTTGAGACGCAAACTAGCAGGCAAATCTGCCGTAAAAGCGTTTTCGCCAGGCTTAATGTGCTTTAGCCGGTCGATCACGGATTGAGATTGGTTGGTTAGTTCGTGGTTTGGTGCATTGTCAGGGATTGGCGGCACCGTAAGTGCGGTTCTAGCGGTAACATCTATCTCAGCATACGGTTCCGGAGACGGGACTCGAAACTTCAGGCCTAGCTCGCGTTTTATGCCGACGATAATGATTCTATGTCGAGCCTGCGGAACGCCGTACTTTTCGAATTTATATAGGTGTGGAACAACATCATAACCAGCTCCTACAAGTTCTTGAAGAATTTTCACAAGGGCCTGACCGTCATTCGAATTTCGGAGGCCGCCAACGTTTTCCGCGAGAAACCACTGCGGCGAAAACCGGTGAAGAGCCGTGACTCCGTATTCATACAGCGGTCCAAAAACTCCGTCAATCCCCTTCTGCTCACCTACCACACTAAAATCGTTACATGGAAAACCAAATGCTAACCCGTCGATTGCGGAGATATTTTCTAGTCTCGAAAAGGGCAATCTGCGTATATCAGCGCACACAACGCTGTCCGGATTGTCAGGGCATATGTTTTGGCGGAACGTATCGCAAGTGTCCCTATCGTAATCTGTGGCCCAAGCGTGCCCAATCGAGAATTCCGCTCCGTTCAAGTTGAGCTTTGCCGATTTCGCTGCGAGCCCGATTCCACCCGGGCCGCAAAAGAGTTCACCAAGTCGAAAGTTCATGGTTGTGTTGAGCCTCGCGTTGAGGGATTGCTGTCGACTCATCATACACTAGTCGGTCGTGTTGCGACAATGAAACGAGTCTAATTGTCGGCATAGTGGTCAAGGTGATCGGGCGAAAGGTCGGTGAGTAGGTGCCAGTGTTTGGCTTCTTTTGTGCTGTTTTGAGCGAGCCAGTTTCGTTCGGCTTGGGTCATTGTTTCGTTACATAGCGTAGCTTTCTTTTCCAGCTTTGAGGCCGCCAGTTTGTCCTCGACCGTTGCGAGCTTTTCTGCAGCAGCCGCTTTCCCATACCTTTTGGCCATTCGTTTGGCGACGTTGGTCACAAATCCGAGCCGGTTTTGCAGATCGTGGGCTTTGGCGGTCATTACGAGCGCGTTCCAATCGAGGTCGGGGAAACTGAAGAGGAGCCAGGGCAGGGCTTCGACAAGGCGGGCGGCGCGTTTGTCGGAATTCAGGCCGGAGAGCAGAACGTCGGTTGGGTTCTTCTGGCGTGAAGGCTTCAAATACGCAAAGCCCGGGTAGCCGAGGGTAGCGAGGTCCGTGGTTAGTTGGTCGTCGGTGACGGGGGCGACCTTGTATTGGGCGGCGAGGGACGGGAGTTCGGTGACGGAGAGGTTGAAAGTTTTTACGGCGCGTCGTTTGAGCACGGGTGTGAGCGGTCGGTCGCCGTTTTCGAGCAGGGAAAGGTAGGGCTGCGAGACGCGGAGATAGCGGGCGGCCTGTTTTTGGGTGAGGCCGGAGCGTTTGCGGTGTTGATGTAGTTGTTGGCCGGTCATGTGAATATTACTGGCTTGTAATATTATCGGAGTCAACGAATGACTTGTCAACAAGAATGTGCGAGATCAGAGCCATTCGATATCGATCTCGGATTCGACTTTTTTAAACTCGCGATCACCGGTGATGAGGGTGGCGTCGGTTTGTTTGGCGAGGGCGGCGGCGAAGCAGTCGGCGTAGGAGATGCCGCCGCCGGTCTTGTAGCGGGCGGCGATCTTTGCCATGGCCCAATCGGCATCAAAGATATCGATCCCCAGGTTGCGAATGACGGCGATCGCGCGGTCGGCATTCTCGGCGCCATTACGCAGGGCAATGATGTACCAGACTTCTCCGGCATTCACGGTAGAGATGGCGAGTGACGAGCCCTGAGCGTGGGCCGCACTCAGTATGTCGATGACACGTTGAGTTGCCGCTTCGCCTTGCAGGTAAGCGATCAGCGGCCACGAATCGAAAACTATCCTGGGCTGCATTGTCATTTACGCCCGGTTCGTTTGATCTTGCGCTCTTCGCGTTCCCTGTCGAGCTTTCGCTCACGCATCAGATCTTGCAGGAGGGGGGTGCCGCGAAACATCCCGGCCATCCGTTCGATGTAATCTCGCGTGACGGGCGTGAGAATGATCTGCGCGTTTGCTTCGTCGAGCTCGACCTGGATACGCGTGCCCGCGGTGATGCCAAGCTTTTTACGGACGGCGGACGGAATGACGACTTGGCCTTTAGTTGTAGCTGTTGTCTCCATTGGTAATGCCATAGACAAAGAGTATCACACCGTCAAAAAGTAAGTCGATAGGCAAATGTATTACTATTGGGCATGGCAGGGTGCTTGACACAGAGACAAATGGGCGGCTACGAGATCTTGAGCGTTAGGCCGTTTGGGTCGAGATGCCAGGCAAGGACACGCGCTCCCGGCTGAGCCGAGAGAGCGTTTTCGACGTCGGGGCGTCGGCCTTCGTGGCAGTAGAAGGCGATGCACCCGCCGCCGCCGGCGCCCAAGACTTTGGGTGCGATGGCGCCGTTCGCGAGCGCAGTGTCGATCAGGTGGTCCATTTGGGGCGTCGTGATGTTTGGCGACAGGCGTCGGCGTGCCGGATGGCCTGCTGCAAGTATCTCGCCGACGGCGTCCCAATCGCTGTTGAGGAGCGCGATTCGCATCGCGACGGCGGAATCGCGAATGCCGTCGAATATCTCGAATATCTCGCGGTCGCCGTCTATGTGGCGTTTGGTGACGTCCCAGTTGTTGATGCCCGAGTTGCGTGGCTCGCCCGTGTAGCACACGACTATGCGCGATTCGAGTGTCTTGGTATCGATGTCGAGCGGTTCGCGGTCCATGCCCGCCGGGCCGAAATGGATGCATGCCGTGCCGCCGTATTGGGCCGAGTAGTAATCCTGATAGCCCGTGGGCACGCGTATGACCTGACACTCGACGGCCGCGGCGATGGGAATGAATCGCTCGGACGCGTAGCGGTCGCCGACGAGCTTATTGAGGGCCGCGATGCAGGCGATGTTGAGTGTCGAGGACCCCGCAAGGCCCGCGCCGGCGGGAGCTTCGGAGCGGGTTGTCATGTGAAAACCGGTTTCGGGGCGGAAGAAATAGACAAGCTTTGAGAGCAATTCGAGCTGCGGCTCGTCCTTGAGCGATGCGATGTCGTCGAGCGTCGTCTCGACCGTAGCATTCTGGTCGATCGATTCGAGGATGATGGATCGATCGTCGCGGGTTTCGATACGGCAGTGAGCACGGATCGAGAGCGCGAAATTTACCGTCGCCGCACCCTCGTGAAACAAGAAAAGCGGCGGAATATCGATCGTGCCGCCGGCGAGGTCAACACGGGTTGGGGCAGAGGTCTCAATGATCATTTATCAGTGAACAGTAAACAGTAAACGGCGACAAGTAAAGAGTCAGGATTTGTTTTCGTGTGTTTCGACGGCGGTCTTTGTTTCCACCCCGTCGCGGCTCGGCTCGCGGGTGAGGTGGAGACGTTCGCCCAGGTCGTGAAGTTTCTCCTGCGCGACCTCTTCCACGGCGAGCAGTTTTTCTTCGATCTTCTGGATCGTCTCAGGCATCGCGGCCTCGACGCGTTCGCTGAGCCAGTAGCGTTCGAGCACATAGAAGACGATTATCCCGATCATCACGATGATGAACAGAGCGATCCCGATACGCTGGTAATCACCGATCAGAGACGTGATGGCTCCGCTGAAGAAGTATCCGACGCTTGAGAGCAGCAGGACCCACAGGAAACAGCTCAGGGCACTCAAGCCGAGAAACCGTCCGAAGGTCATCCGGCCGACGCCGTAAAAAACGCACATTGCGACGCGGATGCCGTAGATGTATTTCGAGATGATGATGGCCGAGCTGCCAAACTTCTCGATCAGCTTCTCGATACGCGGCTGGGCGACCTGGTAGAAGCGATAGTCCTTTGCCTGTTCGTGAAAGATGCGGCCGACCCCGTAGCCGATGCAGTCGCCAACGATGCCGCCAAGCGTTCCGAAAAAAATCACCTTAAAATAACTGTAAGGCCCAAAGAAACCGCTGTGAGCGAGAATCCCCGAAAGCAGGAGCGTCATGTCGCCCTCGACCGTACACAAGGCAAAGACGGCGAAGAGGCCCCATTCGGCAACGAGTTCGTAAAACTGTTGTTCCATAACGCTCGGCCTATTCGTGTGCCGGACAGCCTTTCGCGATCAGTGCATAATGAGATTAGCCCTTAAGCACGCGTCGCGTCAAAGCACTTTCACGGCTTCAGAGGTCGGATGGCGTGTTTGACAGTGTCGTTGCCACTGACTAAAATCGCGGTAAGTTTCGGGCAGGAATACCAGAGAACTATGTCTGAGCCTTCAGGTGCCGCTAATGGCCGATTGGGCATCGAGATAACGTCAACGACGCTAAACGCGGCGGTAGTAGGTAAAAGCGAATCGGTGATCGAGACGCATTCGACTGCGATCACGGACGCGGCCAATGTCGTTTCGCAGGTCGTGGACCTCGCCACGGGAATGACGACGCGGCACGGAGCATTTGCCGGCGTGGGTATCGCCGTGCCAGGCCTCGTTGATCGAGCGAGCGGCCGCGTTGCGTATTCGGCAAATATTCCGGAGCACTCGAATATCGATCTTGGCCGTGAGGTGAGTTCAGCGATCGGTGTCGATGTCTTTGTTGAGAACGACGCCAACGCCGCCGCGTATGGCGAATATCGCTCCGGCGCAGGGCGCGGAAGTCGCAACCTTTTCTATGCGACGCTCGGCGAGGGCGTGGGCGGCGCGTTCATTTTCAATGGTGAGATCTGGCGAGGGGCCTCAGGCTACGCCGGTGAGTTTGGGTATGTGACGATCAATTCCGAGGGGATGCGCCTCGAGGAGGTCGCATCGGCCGCGAGCATCCTGAGGCGGACGCGAAGCCGCTTTCACCAGGACAGCACGTCATCGCTCAATAAGCTCGGTGAAGAGGGCATCAGGCTGGGTGACATCATCGCTGCGGCTGCGAAGGAAGACGATTTTGCACAGATGATGTTGGGCCGGACCGGAGTATATGTCGGTTCGGCGATAGCGAGCGTTATCAATCTGCTCAATATCGAGAAGATCGTCATCGGCGGCGCCATAATGGAGGCCAAGCATATAGTGCTGGATGCGATCATCGAACGGGCAAAGGAATTCTCGTTTGCTCCTGCATTCGACTCGACAAGTATCGTCGAGGGCGAACTCGGTCCATCGGCCGCGGCAATTGGTGCCGCCTACCTGAGCCGGCAGTCGACGTAATTTTAGCAGGATTAATCCGGCTTATAACTTTGGCTAATCTGTGGGGCCTTGCATCGTTGAGGACGGTTTCTTATTTTAGGATTTGAGCGATTTGCGGATCTTAGGACTTTTAGTAGAATCATACTGTTTTACGGTTACGAATTCTTAACAATTGGTGTGGGCCGTCAGCCAAGGTCCTGATAACGCGGGATGCGGAGGAGCCCGGTTGTAAGAGTTTGTCCGTGCGCATCTTGAACCGGTATGGCACAGTTTTTCAGAAAGAGCGCGAATAACATTGCCCGGATCAGCATCGTTGCCGCGGTCGTGGCGGCCGGCACGGCCTTTTTTGCCTATACGCAGATCGCCCGCTCGTCGTACCTAACCGGCCGCTATGTCGAGAAGCAGCAGCCGGTCCAGTTCAGTCATAAGCATCACGTCGGAGACGACGGTATCGATTGCCGCTATTGCCACCAGACAGTAGAGACGACCGCGTCGGCGGGAATGCCTTCGACGCAGACCTGCATGAATTGCCACAGCCAGTTGTGGGCGGACAGTCCGTATCTGGAACCCGTGAAGGCCAGTTTCCGCGACAATAAACCCATCGAATGGGAACGCGTCCACGACCTTCCGGAATATACCTATTTCAATCACAGCATCCACGTAGCGAAGGGTGTCGGCTGCTCGACGTGTCACGGCCAGATCGACAATATGCCGGCGGTATTTCAGGAGAATACACTGCTGATGGAATGGTGCCTGGCCTGTCATCGCGAGCCTGAAAAGTTCATTCGGCCGAAGAGCGAGATCTATAACATGCAATGGCAGGATGGCGATGCGGACGAAACCGAACGAAAACAGCTAAAGGCAGACTATAAGATAAGGAGCAGAGAGATGATGACAAGCTGCTCGACCTGCCACAGGTAAGGACAAGAATGCAAAATTCGGAATGCAAAATTCAAAATGCAGAACGTGGCGGCAATGCTGAGTGCGTAGTGTATTTTGTTTTGAATTTTGAATTTTTGTTTTGAATTGACTTTTATGCCCAGCCCTGAGAGCAAACAGAATTTTGCCTTGCTTCGTGACAAGATATTGTCACAGAACGGCAAGGAATACTGGCGCAGTGTCGAGGAATTTGTTGACGCGCCGGAGTTTGAGGAATTCGTCGCACGCGAGTATCCCCACGAGATCGAGGAATGGGACAACTCGCTAAGCCGCCGCAATTTTGTAAAGGTGATGGGCGCGTCGCTGGCCTTTGCGGGGCTTACGGGCTGCGTCATCCAGCCGGCTGAGAAGATCGTTCCCTATGTCCAGTCGCCCGATGGCATGCTGCCGGGCGTGCCCAACTTCTTTGCGACCGCAATGTCGCTCGGCGGCGTCGCCACGGGACTGCTTGCAAAATCGTTTGAGGGTCGTCCGATCAAGGTCGAGGGCAATCCCGACCATCCCGGCAGCCGCGGCGCGACGGATATCTATGCGCAGGCGTCAGTTTTGGGGATGTATGATCCCGACCGGTCACAGGAGATCAGCTTTCGCGGGAGTTCAAAGACGTGGGAGGCCTTCATGGGCGAACTCCGCACCGCGATCGAACAGAACCGCGGCGACGGCGGAGCCGGCATCAGGTTCCTTACCGAAACGGTTACGTCGCCGACGCTGATCGACCAGTTCACAAAGCTAAAGGCAGAACTGCCGAATGCTAAATGGGTGCAGTACGAGCCGGTAAATCAAGACAACGCCATGGCCGGAGCGCGGATGGCGTTTGGCTCGGCGGTGCAGACGATCTACAAGTTTGACAAGGCCGAGCGGATCTTGTCGCTCGATCACGATCTCTTTTCGGGCTTTAATGTCGGTTACATCAAGGATTACGCCAAGGGCAAGCACTTCTCGGAAGAGCACAAGGACATCAACCGTCTTTATTGTGTCGAAACGACGATAACGCTGACCGGAGCAAAGGCCGATCATCGGCTTGCGGTAAAGCCGAGCCAGTTGAGCGACGTTGCCAAGGCGATCGCTAAGGCCGCCGGTGTTGCCGGTGCTAATTCGACATACGCGGAGAATGCTCAGTGGATAGCCGGTGTTGCCAAGGACCTCGTCGAGCACAAGGGCAAGTCGCTCGTCGTGGCCGGCGATAATGCTCCGCCGATCGTCCACGCATTGGCCCATGCGATCAACGCGACGCTCGGGAACGTAGGTGAGACAGTCGTTTACGCCGATCCATTTTCGCCGGGCACGGAGAAGACGCAGGTCGAACAGCTTCGCGAGCTTGTTGCCGACATCGATGGCGGCAAGGTCAGGATGCTCGTAATGCTTGGCGGAAATCCGGTCTACAATACACCGTCTGACCTTCGGCTCGACCGTGCTCGGCTCGATAAAGTGCCGATGCGCGTCCATCTTGGACTCTATTTTGATGAGACGGCGGAGCAGTGTCACTGGCATGTCGCCGAGAAGCACTACTTTGAGGGCTGGAGCGATGCACGTGCTTACGACGGAACGGTCTCGATCGTCCAGCCGCTGATCGCTCCGCTGTATGACAGCAAGAGTGTCCATGAGGTCGTGCAGTTGTTCTTTAAGGAGAACTACGACAAGAAGGACATCGATATCGTGAAGGCATACTGGCAGACGGCAAACATAACGCCCGTCGTCGCCGCAAAGGCCGAGCCAAAAGCCGCTCCTACAGCAAGTAACACAGAAACGAAAACTGAGCCCGTAAAGGAAACGCCAAAGGCGTCGCCGGCCGCACCTGCTGCCGGTGCGGCGCCGCGAGGCTTTGAAGACAACTGGCGAAAGGCCGTTCACGACGGTTTTATTCCAAACACGGCCGCGACGGCAAAGACCGTAACCGTTAATGCCGCATTTCTCGGCCAGTCGGAGACCAAGCCTGCGTCGAGCGGTTCGATCGAGATCTCGATACTGCCGGATCCGAGCGTTTATGACGGCCGATTTGCCAATAGCGGCTGGCTGCAGGAGCTTCCGAATCCGCTCAATAAGATAACCTGGGCGAACGTCGCCCTCGTGAGCCCTCGAACGGCAAAGAAACTCGGTGTCAATCCGGGGAATGATCCCCGCGAAATGGTTGGCGGCGAGCAGGGCACCAGCTTTATTAATACATACGGCGGTAATCAGTTCTCGGACCTCGTGACGATCAAATACCAGGGCGGTGAGGTCAAGGCAGGCGTGCCGATGTGGATCTCGCCCGGCCAGCCCGATGATGTCGTGACGATCTTTATGGGCTACGGCCGGACGCGGGCCGGGCGTGTCGGGACGGGCCTTGGCTATAACGCATTTGACGTAAGGCGCTCGGACGCAATGGATCACGGCTTTGGTGAGGTTGCCAAACGCGGCGAGACGACGTCGATCGCGTCAACCCAGATCCATTTCAATATGGAAGGCCGCGATCTGCTCCGTGTGTGGGACCTGGAAGAGTTTGAAAAGAACCCGGCCATGGGCCACCAGCACGATGAGTACCCGATGTCGATGTATCCGACCGAGCAGCATCAGGAAACCTACGCCAAGAACCACAAATGGGGAATGACGATCGACCTCAATTCGTGCGTTGGCTGTAATGCGTGCGTCCTGGCCTGTCAGAGCGAGAACAACATTCCCGTTGTCGGTAAGGAACAGGTTGACCGCAGCCGCGAAATGCACTGGATGCGCATCGACGCCTACTACGGCGGCGATATGGAACACGCCGAGGGGCCAAATTTCCAGCCCGTGCTGTGCCAGCAATGTGAACAGGCCCCGTGCGAAGTGGTATGCCCTGTCCACGCGACCGTTCACAGTGCCGAGGGGCTCAACGACATGGTGTATAACCGCTGTGTCGGAACGCGTTATTGCTCGAATAACTGCCCTTACAAGGTCCGTAGGTTCAATTTCCTCCTATATCAGGATTGGGACACGCCGCAGTATAAGCTGATGCGAAACCCTGAGGTCACTGTCCGCAGTCGCGGTGTGATGGAGAAGTGCAATTATTGCACGCAGCGTATCGCAGCCGCCCGCATCGAGGCCGAAAAGGACGGCCGTCCGGTCCGCGACGGCGAGGTGGTCACGGCCTGCCAGTCGGTGTGCCCGACGGACGCCATCACCTTTGGAGACATGCACGACAAGGACAGCAAGGTCGCCAAGACGAAATCGGACCATCGAAATTACAAGCTTCTGAACGAACTGAATACGCAGCCGCGGACCACCTATCTTGCGGGGCTAAAGAATCAGAATAAGGAAATGCCGGACTATAAGGCGCCGAAAAAGGACGACCATGCGGCCCCGGCAGCCAAATCGACGGGAGGAGACGCGCACTAAATGGCGGCAGATAAGGAACTCCAGCAAAAACTCCACCCGGCGATGGTCGAAGGCGACCACACCTACGCGTCCGTCACGGACAAGATCAGCGACGTCACGCTCAAGAAGCGCACGCCGTTCCACTGGTTCATCGGGTTTGCGATCGCGTTCATGGTCGCGCAGCTCCTGCTGTTCACGACGATCTGGCTTCTTGCCAAGGGCATTGGCATATGGGGCACTAACCAGCCTGTCGGCTGGGCCTTCCCGATCATCAACTTTGTCTGGTGGATCGGTATCGGGCACGCCGGAACACTGATCTCCGCGATCCTGCTGCTGCTCAACCAGAAGTGGCGAACGTCGATCAACCGCTTTGCCGAGGCGATGACGCTATTCGCCGTGGCGTGCGCGGCGATCTATCCGGTTTTCCATACGGGCCGCCCGTGGCTGGCAGCCTATTGGCTGTTCCCGTATCCGAACACGATGGGCCTGTGGCCGCAGTTTCGCTCACCGCTGATATGGGACGTCTTCGCGGTCTCGACCTACGCCACGGTCTCGCTGCTGTTCTGGTATGTCGGACTGATCCCCGATCTTGCTACGCTGCGCGACAGGGCAAAGAATAAGTACTTCAAGTTCGTTTACTCGATCTTGTGCTGGGGCTGGCGCGGCAGCGCGCGACACTGGCACCGTTATGAGTTGGCATACCTGATACTCGCCGGCCTTTCGACGCCGCTCGTCCTTTCGGTCCACTCGATCGTGTCCCTGGACTTCTCGGTGTCGCAGATACCGGGCTGGCATGCCACATTCTTCCCGCCGTACTTTGTTGCGGGTGCGATCTATGCCGGTTTCGCGATGGTACTGATCCTGGCCATTCCGCTGCGTCATCTGTATCGGATGAAGGACTTTATCACCCACCAGCACCTTGTCTATTGCGGCAAGGTGATGCTGGCGACGGGGCTTATAGTCTTTTACTCCTACATAATGGAGTTTTACTTCGGATGGTACAGCGGCTCGCAGTATGAATGGTTCATGGTGAAGAACCGCATCTGGGAGGGGCCCTACTGGCTCTTTTACTGGATGCTGATCGTTTGCAACGGCCTGTCGCCGCAGCTTCTCTGGTTCAAGCGGTTCCGCGAGAGCGAGTTTTGGCTCTTCGTGGTCTCGGTGATCGTCAGCATCGGCATGTGGCTTGAGCGGTTCGTGATCATCGTGACGAGCCTGCACCGGGACTTTCTGCCGTCGTCATGGGCGATGTACAGCCCGACGATCTTTGATATTTCGATGTTCGTGGGCACACTCGGGTTCTTCTTTACCTTGATCTACCTGTTCGTCCGATTTGTGCCGGTGATCTCGATATTTGAGGTGAGAACGCTGTTGCCCGAGGCAAATGTTCACGGCCATCAGCAGGATTTTGACGAGAGCGTGCTCGAGATCGAATACACGTACGATAAGACGGATCCGCCGAATGAGTAGGCAGTAGGCAATTATGGCTGAAAAGCTACATGGAGTAATGGCCGAGTTTGACACGGCGACCGAACTGGTCGACGCGGCGAGAGCGGTGCGCGATGCGGGCTATCGAAAGACGGACGCATTCTCGCCGTTTCCGCTGCATGAGATCGATGAGGCCTTGGGCATCAAGCGCAGCGTGCTGCCGTTCTTGATATTCGCCGGCGGCCTGACCGGCCTGCTGACGGGCCTCGGCCTGCAGTATTTCGTTCACGTTTATGATTTTCCGATCATCGTCGGCGGCCGGCCGCATTTCAGCCTGCCGGCGTTCATTCCGCCGATGTTCGAGCTGACGATCCTTTTTTCGGCATTCACGGCTGTCTTTGGAATGCTGTTCCTCAACGGGCTGCCGTCGCCATATCATCCGGTATTCAATATCCCGAGATTCGCGCTTGCGACGCGAGAGAAGTTTTTCCTGATCATCGAATCCGACGATCCTAAATACGACCACGACGAGACCCGTGCATTTATGGGGACCTTGGGCGCACAGGAGGTGTTCGATGTTCCTGAATAGAAGTCAGAAGTCAGAATTCAGAAGCCAGAAAGGAAGGATCGGCATCTACGGTGTCATTCTGATCTCTGCCTTCTCTATCCTCACTTCGGCGTGTGGCGTGCGTTTCGACATGCAGGACCAGCCGCGTTACAAGGCGTACAAGAAGAGTGATTTCTTTGCTGACGGCCGGGCTTCGCGCGATCAGGTTGAGGGAACCATCGCCCGCGGCCAGCTACGCGAGAATAAGGCGTTCTACACCGGTAAGATCGACAATCCGGACGCGAGCGCGCCGGTGCAATCGACGACCGACGCAACCGGGAACACGCTCGTAACGACATTTCCGAACTCTATTGATGAGTTTCCAGTTCCGGTGACAAAGGAGTTGGTCGAACGCGGCCGCGAGCGATACAACATCTACTGCATCGTCTGTCACGGACCCGTAGGGAACGGTGACGGAATGGTCGTGCGTCGCGGCTTTCCCCAGCCGCCGACGTATCACGATGACCGGCTTCGAAATGCTCCGGTGGGACATTTCTTTGATGTGATCACGAATGGCTGGGGCAAGATGAGCTCATATGCTTATCAGGTGCAGCCGGCGGATCGATGGGCGATAGTGGCGTATATCAGGGCGCTTCAGGTCAGCCAGAATCCGGAAGAGAATTTGAGGAGCATATCGGCACCAGCACCTCCGAAAACAGGCGATACCGCCCACGGAGGCAAACCGTAAGATGACGAATCTCGATAATTACCAAGCTCCTGCCGTGATCAGCCGCTGGCGAGCGCTTGCGCTCGGTATCGGCGGCGTCGCTCTGATCATCTGGGCGGTAGGGTTGTACTTCAATACGGAACAGGCACTGCGGTCTTGGCTGCTCGGATTCATATTTTGGGGCGGAATCGGTATCGGCTGCCTTGGCGTGCTCATGCTCCAATACCTGACCGGCGGGGCGTGGGGCGTGGTCATTCGCAGGGCACTTGAGGCCGGAAGCCGGACATTGCCGCTGATCATCCTGCTGTTTGTACCATTAGCGATAGGCGTCTATACCAGAAACATATACGAATGGACCCATCTGCCGCCGACCGATCATGTGATGGAGCATCGCGGTATCTTTATGACGCCGTGGGCGTGGGTCGGGCGCAGCATCATATATTTCTTTTTGTTCTACATCATGGTCTATCTGCTCAATAAGTGGGGCAGCGACCAGGACAAGACCGATTCGGTCGAATCTTCGCGGCTGGTACTCGAAAAGGCATCGCGCTTCTCCGGCCCGGCGATGGTCATTTATTGCCTGATCGTCACGTTTGCCGCTGTTGATTGGGTGATGACGCTCGATCCGCACTGGTTCTCGACGATCTGGGGGCTTCTTTTTGTCGCCGGTTGGGCCCTGAGCTGTTACTGCTTTATGGTAGCTCTTATGGCCTACCTGCTGGATACGGCGCCGATGAATGCGGTGCTCGGCAAACGCCATTTTCACGATCTCGGCAAGCTCATGCTCGCTCTCGTGATGGTCTGGGCATATTTCAATTTCTCGCAGTTCCTCATCATCTGGTCAGGGAACATCCCGGAAGAGACCGGCTGGTTTCTCGTCCGGATGAAAGGCGGCTGGGGCTGGATGGGAGCGGTCCTGATCATCTTCCATTTTGCGTTCCCGTTCGTGGTGCTGCTGCAGCAGGATTTCAAGAGGCGTGCAAAGTGGCTCGCCGGCATTGCGATCTTTATTCTTTTTATGCGGCTCGTAGATATGTTCTATTTGGTCGGGCCGTCAGCGCGTGTTGATCCGCGCGGCATCGAGGCCGGGGCATTCTATGTGAGCTGGCTCGATATCGTGGCCCCGATAGCGATCGGTGGTATCTGGCTTTGGTGGTTCTTCGGGCAGTTGGCAAAGCGGCCGATCGTGCCGGCAAGGGACCCGTATTTCGAGGGTGCGATCAAGCACGGTCGGGGGCATTAGCAATATGTCATCAAAGAGAAACAACGATCCGGGTGAGGACATGAATAAGGCGTACGAAAGTAACGAGATCCAGCTCAAGGGCATCGTGTACTTTGCCGGCGGACTCTTGGTACTGATCGTTATCACCTTTGCCCTGATGTGGGCCCTGCTCGATGTGATGCAGGACGTTCACCGCGAGGAGAACGCCCGACAGCCGAATCCGATGCTCGAGAGCGACAAGGAGCGTCTGCCGCCCGAGCCGCGCCTGCAGCTCGCACCGGGATTCGGTGTTGAATCACAAAAAGGCTGGGTGAATATGGAGCTTGGTGCTCCGCAGGCCGAATATCGTGAATTGAAGAAGCAGTGGGACGAGCTTTGGGAACACGGGCTTAAGGACCCGAAGACAGGGGCCGTGACCATAATGCCGATCGAGCAGGCGATCGACCGCTTTTTGGCCCAGAACGTAAAGGCGAAGACCGGCGAAGAGGCCGAGAAACAGTTCAAGGCGTCGCACACGATCATATCTGATTCGAGCGCAGGTCGGATGGCGTCGGAGATCCATCGTTAGTGTGAATAGTGAATAGCGGAAGAATAAAAGTCTCTGAGTTCTTGAGCCGTCACGGTTTCCGGCGGCGGCTTAGGTGCGGCCTCCTTCTGACACTGTTCGTCGTTCAATGTTCGTTGTTTACTGCCTACGCGCAGAAGACCGAGCATTACAATTCGCCGCTCTATTCGCCAAAGGTATACGATCCTTCGGCGGCGGCCTCGGCCACCAGCGGACTGCCGGAAGCTTTGAAAACTGTCGGGATCGAGCAGAAGCTCGGCGAGCAATTGCCGCTCGACACCGAGATGAAGGACGAGACCGGCAAACTCGTCAAACTCGGAAGCTTCTTTAATAATGGCAGGCCCGTGATCATTGCTTTTGTCTATTACGAATGCCCGATGCTGTGCAATCAGGTGCTCAACGGCCTGACCGGTTCGCTCAAGGGCATTAACCTCAACGTCGGTAAGGACTTTGACGTTGTGGCGATCAGCTTTGACGCTCGCGAGTTTGATTCGCCTGACGTCGCGAAAGCCAAGAAGGAGGGATACATAGAACGTTACGGCCGTCCAGGATCCGAGAACGGCTGGCACTTCCTGACCGGTACCCAAACGTCGATAGACGCCGTGACAAAGGCGGCCGGTTTCGGCTACCAGTGGGACGAAAGGACGCAGCAATTTGCTCACGCCGCCGCCGTGATGGTAACGACGCCGGATGGCAGGCTTTCGCATTACTTTTACGGAATCGACTATGCTCCGCGCGATCTAAAATTCGGTCTCATGGAATCTGCCGATAATAAGGTCGGCAGCGCCGCGGAGCAGCTATTGCTCTATTGCTATCATTATGATCCGGCGACGGGCAAATATGGCTTGGCCATCCTTAGAGTAATGCGGGCGGGCGGCATTCTGACGCTTATTGCCATGGGAGCGATGGGGTTCATTTTTTGGAGACGGAACAAGAAGCGAGTGAATAGTGGCAAGTCCGATCACTGACCACTGACCTTATGCAGAGCACTACGTGGATACCATTTTTTCCTGAAGCAGCGTCCAGCTTTGCCTGGCAGGTAGACCTGCTTTATTTCTACCTTATTGCGGTGTCGGTGGCGTTCTCGATCCCGATCGTGGTGGCGATCTTCTTCTTTGCGATCAGGTATCGCGAGGTAGAGAAATTTGCCACGCCTGACGAGATGCACGGCTCGATGGTGCTCGAGACGGTCTGGTCGATCATACCGTTTGTCGTGTCGATGACGATCTTTCTTGGCGGTGCGATCGTCTACTTTAATCAATACGAGCCACCCGACGATGCGATGGAGATCTTCGTGGTCGGCAAGCAGTGGATGTGGAAGGTCCAGCACCAGACAGGCCAGCGAGAGATCAACGAACTCCACGTTCCCGTGGGCAAGAAGATCAAGCTCACGATGACCACCGAGGACGTGCTGCACGACTTTTTTGTGCCGGCCTTTCGGACCAAGATCGACGCGGTTCCGGGCCGATATACATATCTATGGTTCGAGCCGACGGTCACGGGTAAGTTTCACCTGTTCTGCGCCGAGTATTGCGGCCTCAACCATTCGGGCATGGGCGGCTCTGTCTATGTGATGGAGCAGCGTGATTTTGACAATTGGCTGAGCGGCAATGTCGCGGGCCAGACGCCGGTGGAGCAAGGCAAGGACCTCTTTATGAACAAGCTGGGCTGTGCCTCATGCCACACGGGCGGGCCGGCCCAGCGTGGAGCTAAACTCGAGGGCATCTTCAATCATGAGGTCAAGCTCGTTGGCGGCCAGACGGTCACGGCGGACGATCAATATATTCGCAATTCTATACTGAATCCGACATCGCAGATCGTTGACGGATTTCAGCCGATCATGCCGACATTCAAGGGCCAGGTCACCGAGGAGCAATTGAATGCGTTGGTTGCATACATCAAGTCGCTGAGCCCGAACGCACCAGCCGCGTCCGCTCCGGCGGCACCCGCCGCAGGTGCCAACACGGACTCGGCCAACAAGGCCCCGGCCAGATCGGCGGCGAACAGCAGTAAGTAGGTTTTATTGGATTATGAGCGCGGAAGAGACGATCACATCAGGCTACGGCGGGACGAAGCTCAACTATCTGACCAATGGCACGACGCTTAAGTCGTGGCTATTGACAAAGGACCACAAGCGCATCGCGATCATGTATCTGATCACGGTATCGCTGTTCTTTATGATGGGCGGGTTGTATGCCGCCGCGATCCGGCTAGAGCTTCTCACACCCAATAGTGACCTGTTTCAGACGGCGACCTACAACAAGGTCTTCACGCAGCACGGCGTGCTGATGATCTTCTTCTTCCTCTTGCCCGCGATCCCAGCGGTATTGGGCAACTTCCTGCTGCCGCTGATGATCGGTGCAAAGGACCTCGCCCTGCCGCGCATCAACTTGTTGAGTTTGTATATCTACTGGATCGGCGGAGTTCTCGCTCTGTGGGCCCTGATGCAGGGCGGCGTTGACACGGGATGGACGTTCTATACGCCTTACAGCACGACATTCTCGAATTCTTATGTGATGCTCGTCGGCCTGGGCGTTTTCATCAATGGATTCTCGTCCATCCTCACGGGGCTTAACTTTATCGTTACTATCCATACGATGCGTGCGCCGGGAATGACATGGTTCCGGCTGCCGCTATTCGTCTGGGCCCATTACGCCGTCAGCCTCGTGATGATACTCGGAACGCCGGTCGTCGCGATCACTATCCTGCTGCTGGCAATTGAGCGCGTGGCGCATGTTGGCATCTTTGATCCGGCCATCGGCGGTGACCCGATACTGTTCCAGCACCTGTTCTGGTTCTACTCGCACCCGGCGGTTTACATCATGATCCTGCCGGGCATGGGCGTCGTGTCCGAGCTGATCTCGAATTTTGCACGAAAGAAGATCTTTGGCTACGAATTCATCGCGTTCTCATCGATCGCTATCGCGGTGTTTGGCTTCTTGGTCTGGGGACATCATATGTTCGTCAGCGGCCAATCGATCTATGCGAGCCTAGTGTTCTCGTTCCTGACGATGGTCGTGGCGGTCCCATCGGCGATCAAGATGTTCAACTGGACGGCGACGCTTTATAAGGGATCGATCTCATTCGATACGCCGATGCTGTATGCGATCGGCTTTATGGGCTTGTTCCTGATCGGCGGCCTGACAGGGCTGTTTCTCGGATCGATCGGCCTGACTGTTCACCTGACAGACACATACTTTGTCGTCGCACACTTTCACTACGTAATGGTCGGCGGCCAGGTGATCGCTTATCTCGGAGGCATCCACTACTGGTGGCCAAAGATGACGGGCCGAATGTACTCGGAGTTTTGGGGCAAGATCTCAGCGATGCTGGTTTTTGTCGGGTTTAACCTGACGTTCTTCCCGCAGTTCATTCTCGGCTATTTGGGGATGCCGCGCAGGTACGCGGCGTATCCGCCGGAATTTCAGGTGCTGAACATCTTCTCGACCGCAGGTGCCTCGGTGCTCGGTATTGGTTTGCTGCTGCCGGTGGTATATCTCGTTCATTCGCTCTTCTTCGGTAAGAAAGCGGGTGATAATCCGTGGATGCACCCGGGCCTCGAATGGCGAACGAGCTCGCCGCCGCCGACGGAGAATTTTGAGAAAATGCCCGTCGTAACATGGGACGCCTACGAATTCGGTGAAGGGAGCGGTATGGACCTTGAGGGAGCGAGACAACGCGAGGCACTGCAAGCGTGAATTATGAATTTCAAATTACGAGTTGCGAATTCGTAATTGCCAATTCGTGATTCGTAATTGAATACGATGTCGTCACATTACTCAGACAAATTCGTTTACCATGAGCCGGGGCTGCAGCATCAGTTCGGTGACATGGCTCAGCAGGAGGAGAGCGTCGCGATCGGGATGTGGATGTTCCTCGCGCAGGAGATCATGTTCTTCGGCGGCCTTTTCACGGCATATTTGGTCTTCCGCTGGAAATTCCCGATGGCGTTTGCCGCCGCCAGTAATCATCTGGATGCGTTCTGGGGCGGATTCAATACGCTTGTGCTGATCGTCAGTTCGCTGACGATGGCGCTGACCGTTTACTTTGCGCAAAAGGGCAAGCGCAACATGCAGGTCATCATGATCTTGCTGACCATGCTCTTCGGCGCGGCGTTCCTCGGCGTAAAGGCGATCGAATATACCGACAAATACAACCATGCTCTCGTGCCGGTGACGGGCTGGAACAAGCGGGCCAAAGAGGACAAGGTCGCAAGTCACGCGGCTGAGCCAGCGAAACCATGCTGGGAGGTCGATCACAGCCCCGCCGCGGCCTCGGCCCATAAGTATGTCAATCCGCGCGGCGATTTTCAGTGGACTGACTGCTCGCTCGTCAAACTGGGCCAGGAGCATAACTTCCTGACCACGGATGAAAAGGCCGGCTACTTCTCGAATGGTGAGATCGACGTCAATAAATTCCGCGATAAGGTCCGCATCTTTTTCTACCTGTATTTCGTGATGACCGGGCTCCACGCTCTGCATATGATCGTCGGGCTCGCGGTCATGGCTTGGCTCCTGTGGACGGCATGGAAGGGCTATTACACGCCGGACTATTATATGCCGGTCGAGATGTCGGGCCTCTACTGGCACTTTGTCGATATCGTGTGGATATTTCTGTTCCCGCTGCTGTACCTGCTGGGTAGGCACTTTATGCATTAGGAGAGTTAAATGTCGGATAACCATTCAGAAGGGCAGCATATCGGAATTCCGGGTTACCTTGGCGTGTTTGCCGTACTCGTGGTTGGTACGGTGCTGACCTATGTCGTGGCAACCGTTGACCTCGACTTCATTTTCCCCGGGGCCAACACGCTCGTCGCGTTATTGATCGCATTTACCAAGATGACGTGCGTCATGCTCTTTTTTATGCACGTTCGGTGGAGCCCGAGACTCATCTGGATGGCCGCGGTCGCGAGCTTTTTCTGGCTTGCCATCATGTTTGCCTTTACGATGGGAGACTATTTTACACGGGCCACAGGTGTCTTTTCCGGTTGATACTTTCTTCGACCTTTGAAGAAACGCGGAGCGGGGAGTATTTTCCACTCGTCTCCGCGTTTTTGCATCGTTGGAATTGCCGTATTTGGCGTGTTATTATTTTCGATTCGCACCTTTATCGAGCCGGTTTTGATGGCAACGACGCGGTGTGATCGCTACATCCGATTCGAATGAGGTTTTGGTCTTCCATAATACGCTCCGCTGCATTTTCGGCCATGGTCGTCGGGGTCGCTGTGTCGGCGGGCTGTATCAAGGTCAAGCAGGATAAGGCCACCGCTCGCCTGCTGAAGACCGAGAACGCTTCGCGGGCCGACCTGATGCGCGAGGTTGACCGTTTTGCCCGCGTTGATTCGATGCGGGCCAAGATGGACCTCAAGTTCGAAGACAATTCGTTTGCAGAGTTTGGCAGTAAAGAAGTATATCGGCAGGCCGACGGTGAGGTCGTCGTTCAGCGGCCGGGCATGATCCTGCTAAAGGTCCAGGTGCCGATCATTAAATCGGACGTCGCGCAGATGAGCTCAGACGGCGAGAAATTCCGCGTAGCGATCCTGCAGGATGGCGGCTCGGGAAAGTATAAGAAGTTCATCAAGGGAACGAACGACGCCGACTATTCGAAGCTGCAAAGGGGACTCTCGACCACCGCGAACGGCGATGTGAATGTCGCCAAAGAGAACGTCAATGCCTTTGCGAACCTGCGCCCTCAGCACTTTACAGACGCAATGCTCGTCAGGCCGACCGGAGATGACCATCTCTATACGCAGAGCACCATCTACGAGGTCGAAGAGGATCGGAGCGTCGAAAAGAAATCTCCTGTTCGCACCGTCACCCGCGGCTATTATCTGCTCGATGAATTTGCAAAGATCGGCGATGAACTCCGCATTACGCGTCGCTTTTGGTTTGACCGTGTCGGCGCCGTACGGCTGGCCCGTCAGCAGATCTTTGATGCATCGGGCGAGATCGAGTCTGACATTGTTTACGGGAAGGAAGGCAACCTGACCGATACCGGCAACTTTGCAAACCTGCCGCTCGAGATACAGGTGACGAGGCCAAAGGAACGCTATTCGATGAAGCTCACCTATCAGTCGCCGCAGGAAGTGATGATCGGCAAGAAGTTTCCGCTCGATGCCTTCGTACTGAAGAATTCATGGCGGCTTCAGGAACTGGACCTCGATCAAAAGCTGGCCGAGGGCGTGAATGCCGCGCCGACGGCCCCCACTAACGCTGCTGCAAACCACTTTCAGCCCTGAGCAATGGAACCCATCGTTCGCACTGTAGATCTCACGAAATCGTACAAAGTTGGCAAGCTTGACGTGCCTGCACTGCGCGGCATTACGCTCGATGTCAACGAGGGCGAATTCGTGGCCATAATGGGCCCGTCAGGCTGCGGCAAATCAACACTGCTCCACTTGCTTGGCGGCCTGCTGTCACCGACCACGGGCAGCATCGTTATTGACGGCGAAGACCTGTCAAAGGTCTCGGATGCACGGCGGACGGACATTCGCCGGCGCAAGATCGGCTTTGTCTTTCAGCGGTTCAACCTTTTCCCGACGCTGTCCGCTGAAGGCAACCTCAAGCTCGCTGAGAAGATACACACCGGCAACGGAGCAAAAGGGTCGGACCGCCGCCGGGAAGTTTTGCGGCTGCTGAAGCTCGAGGATAAAATGCACCATAAGCCGGTCGAACTGTCGGGTGGCGAACAGCAGCGTGTCGCCCTGGCCCGTGCGATCGTCAACGGCCCGGCGATCATCCTTGCTGATGAGCCGACGGGCAACCTTGACACCGAGAATTCGCAGATCGTGCTGGATATGTTCAAGGAGCTGAACGAGAAATTCAACCAAACGATCATTATGATCACGCATAATCCTGAGGCTGCGGCGGTTTGTTCGCGGACGATCCAGATGCGTGACGGGCACGTAGTGTAGGCAGTCGGCGAACCCTCAGACGATGAAGAAGATCATCAACTGGAACTATGAACGGGCGTCATGGCAATGGGATCTGCTCTGCGTGCTCATCATGGCATTCATTTTCCTGACGCCAAAGGTGTGGTTCAATAAGGCGGCAGCTTTGGCGGCAACCCAAACGGCGGTCTCTGCCGTCGAAACCGGGAATGGCGGCCGCAGACTCCTGCCACAAGGCCGTTGACCTTTTTATGAGAGCTTTAAGAGTTGTTTTTTTTGTAGGAGTTTTTGTGTTCATTGCCGGCTTTGCGTCTGCAACGAATGCCGATGCGCAGATCATTCGCGAGATCTTGAAGCGGATGGACCAGCACAACAAGTCGCTGACGTCGCTCAAGGCTGACGTGACGATGGTCAAACACAATCCGCAGCTGAATGTGTCCGACACGAGCATCGGCGCGACGAGCTATCTGCCGGCCAGCGGCAAGCGTGGCCGCTACGTCAGGATCGACTGGACACGACCGGTCGAGGAGCAGATCTCGGTGATCGGCGACGATTACGAACTGTACCGCCCCAGGCTCAATCAGGTGATCGTCGGCAAGGTCGGAAAGGCGAAGAATAATGCCTCGGTAGGCGGTGCTCTCTCGTTCATGAACATGAACAAGACGCAGCTTGAGGCTAACTACGACGTCGTTTATCTCGGCGAGGAACAGATCAGCGGCGGTGTGCGCACATGGCACCTGCAGCTGACGCCAACGGCGGCGACAAGCTACAAGGTGGCAGAACTCTGGGTCGATGCCGACGGCATGCCGCGACAGGCGAAGATCGTCGAGCAAAACAACGATACCACGACCGTCCTGCTCTCAAATCTTCAAAAGAACGTGACGCTAAACGGCAGCATCTTTAAGCTGAACTATCCGAAGAGCGTGAAGAAGATCAAGGCTTGATCGGTGCGGACCTCGGCGTTGAATCTCGGCCATTCCACTTCTATAATCTAAGGCTGAGTTTGTAATGCCAAAGGCGAGCAGTTTTAGCAGATTCACAAGAGGCGTGAGGCACACAGTGCGTGCTTTTGCGTCCACAAAGCATCCCGTTCTGGTGCACATTGTGCCGATGCGGCGATGTAATTTGGCGTGTACATACTGTAACGAATACGACAAGACGAGCGAGCCGGTGCCGATCGAGACGATGCTTGAACGGATCGACAAGCTCGCGGCATTCGGCACTTCTGTCATTACGATCTCGGGGGGCGAACCGATGCTGCACCCTGAGATCTACGACGTTATCGCCCGAATACGCCATCACGGAATGATCGCGGGCCTGATCTCGAACGGCTACTACTTTCAGGTCGACAAGATCAAGAAACTCAACGAGGCCGGCCTCGATTATCTGCAAATATCGATAGACAACGTCACGCCCGACGACGTGTCGAAGAAGAGCCTTAAAGTGCTCGATGCAAAACTCGTAAACCTCCGCGATCACGCCAAATTCAAGGTCAACATAAACTCGGTCGTAGGCGGCGGCGTGGCGAATCCGGAGGAAGCTTTGCAGATCGCGAACCGCGCGAGGGAACTAGGCTTTTCATCGACCGTCGGCGTCATTCATGATGGCGACGGCCTGCTCAAGGGGCTCACGCCTCGTGAAAAGGAAGTTTACAAAGAGATCAAGAGCAAAGGCGCGCGATCCTATGCTCGCTGGAACTGGTTTCAGGACAACCTCGTCGATGGCGGCGAATACGACTGGCGATGCCGCGCCGGCGCTCGTTACCTCTATGTCGATGAGGCCGGCATCGTCTCGTGGTGCTCGCAGCAGCGAGGCACGCCCGGCATCCCGCTGATGGAATACACCCATGCTGACATGCACCGCGAATATCACACGGAAAAATGGTGCGCCCCAAATTGCACCATCCAGTGCGTCCATCAGGTAGGCCACCTCGACGCTTGGCGCGATCCACAGGTTTCGCTTGCGGAGTACAAAAAACGCAATGGCGACGGCTTAAATCCCGAAACGGTTGCACACATCGTAAACGCCGAGTAGGTATGACCTCTCACAACGAAATGCATCGCGTCCACCGCATCGGGTGGCTGCGCGCGGCCGTTTTGGGTGCGAATGATGGGATCGTCTCGACGGCGAGCCTGGTCATCGGCGTGGCCGCGGCGCAGGCCGAGCATTCGTCGGTAATGCTGGCCGGTATTGCCGGATTGTTTGCAGGTGCGCTCTCGATGGCGGCGGGCGAGTATGTTTCGGTCAGTTCGCAGGCGGACACTGAAAGGGCTGATATCGAACTAGAGCGTCGACATTTGCGCGACGATCCTGATTTCGAGCTGCGTGAATTGGCGGCGATCTACGAACAGCGCGGCCTTGCTCCAAAGCTGGCGGCAGAGGTTGCCAGACAGATGACTGAACACGACGCGCTGGCTGCCCACGCACGCGATGAACTGGGCATTTCAGACGTTATGAGCGCGAAGCCGATACAGGCCGCCGTGTTCTCGGCCGTGAGTTTTTCGATCGGCGCCGCCCTGCCGCTCGGCGTTGCCGCACTTGCGCTTGGAGCGTTACTAATTCCGACGGTTGCTGTCTCGTCACTGGTATTTCTGGCGTTGTTGGGTGCGGTTGCCGCACGGGTCGGCGGCGCACCTGTTGTAATGGGCCTTGCGAGAGTGCTCTTTTGGGGGGCGATCGCGATGGCGGCAACCGCACTGGTTGGCCGGCTGTTTGGGACTATTGTCTAGCGGTTGGGAACCTTTTCACCGACGGTCCAGACGATAACTGAGCTCGACAGGCCATGGCCTGAAAGGCGGCCGGCCATCATGACCATCGTCTCGCCGGCCGAGGCGACCTCGGCGTCGAGCAACATCTTCTCACCCGTTCTGAGCATTTCTTCAGTCGTTCCAGATTCAGCATTGAGGAGATCGAGCGAGGTTCGGCCGCCTGCCTCCTCGGCTTCCACGGCAGAGTGCAAGTCCTTATGACAGAATGGCTTGACGCCCCAGATAAGAGAAAGCTGGTCGTGAACATTCTCAGACGCTGTCAATGCAAACGTCTGCAGGCCAGAACGAAATGATGACAAACGCCGTGCCATCAGTCCTGATTCGGTAAAGACCGCTACCTTCTCTGTCCCGACCTCCTCCGCCGCATAGACGGCCGCCTTGCAGAGGGCCTGGCTCGTGCGGCCCGACGGCGGCTGCGAGAGTTTGATCGGGCGTTTTAGCTGGTCGCCCTTGATCGTTTCTGCCGATTCGATGATCCGGACCATGGTCCTGATAGTCTCGACCGGATACTTGCCGGTCGCGGTCTCGGCCGAGAGCATGACAGCATCGGTACCGTCCCAGACGGCATTAGCAACATCAGATGCTTCGGCCCTTGTGGGATAGGGATTCGTGATCATCGATTGCAGCATCTGCGTGGCGGTGATAACAAACTTGTCATGGGCGATCGCCGTTTCAATGATCCTTTTTTGGTATACGGGCACAAGTTCGACGCTGGTCTCGACACCGAGGTCGCCGCGGGCGACCATCAGGCCGTCGGTCTCGGCGATGATGCCGACGAGGTTCTCGATCGCCTCCGCCTTTTCGATCTTCGCGACCAACAGTGCCCGGCCGACCTCCCGCTTGTTAAGCTGCTTGATCAGGGCCTTGACTTCTTTGCAGTCGGCCGCGGTACGAACGAATGACAACGCGATGTATTCGACGTTCTGCTCGATCGCCCATTCGAGGTCCTGACGGTCCTTCTCGGTCAGCGACGGGATCGGCAGGGACGTATTCGGCAGGTTGATGCCCTTTCGCTCCAGCAAGGTCCCGCCCGTTACTACGCGCGTTACGATGTCGGTTTCGGTCTCGGACTCGACGACCAGCTCGATCGCACCGTCGTCGATCAGGATGCGTGTTCCTGCCTCGACCGCCGACGGCAGATCCACATAATTGGTCGCAACGCGTGCGCTGTCGCCCGTAACGTCATTTGTGGTTATCGTGAATCGCTGGCCCTCAACAAGCTCGACGGGCTCGCCGCCCGCGAGGCTGCGTGTCCGTATCTTTGGCCCAGCCAGGTCGACGAGGATCGCTAATGGCCGCCCGACCTTCGCGGCAGCGGCCCGGGCGGCAGCGATCGTCGCGGCGTGTTCATCGCGCGTGCCGTGCGACATATTTATTCGCACGGCATTGGTGCCCGCGTCGAGCATCTTCTCGATCATCGGCTGAGAAGCGGACGCGGGGCCGAGCGTGGCGAGGATCTTTGCTTTTCGCATCTAGTAAATTTTATCGCATCGAGCGAAGCGAGCTAAGTTTTGCTATATATGCGTTGACCATCGCAACATAGGTCGCATGCGACCAGGTGAGGGGCGATACGGATAGCGGTTCCCCCGTAAATGGATCAAGCTGTTCCGCCAGCACGCCTGACGGTAGAGCACGTTGCACGGTCCAGTCGAGCGCATCTGCCACGGGGCCGAGATCATGCTCGGTCTTCGCCGCCTGAAGATAATACTGGGCCAGCCACAGCGTGCAGATGAACCATGGATTGCCCGTGGCCCGAGGCGATGCACGGACATAACCGTCATCCTGAAACCGAGCGACGCCGCCAATGTCAGACTTTATCGAGAGGGCGTCGGCGATCGCTTTGACCGTGTTGACAACGATCTCGTCATCGGTCTCGAAGCATCCAAAATAGAAGATGCCAAACAACGACGCATCAACGGTCGTGTCCATCTCAAATTTACCGTTTCGCAGTTCGAGCGAGCGGCAAAATCGACCTAACTCTTTGCTGTAGAGGTGCTGTCGCATGGCCGCTACGATCTCGTCGGCCGCCGCTTCATACCGGATCGCGCGCTCGACCTCGGCGAATAGCCGTGCAAACCTCGCCGCCGCCCGCAGTCCCGCGACGACGGCAGAACAGGTGAAGGTATGTATCCCCGACCGGTCCTCCCAAAGATTCCAGCTCGATTTTGGAAGTTTGAGAGCGTCATCGCGAAAATCGGCCATAAACTCCGCGCAGTGGACGGTCAGCAACCGATAAACCCTGTGGGCAAATTCGATGTCGCGATAGCGGTCATAATGCTGCCAGAGCGACCAGAGGACGAGGGCCGTTTCGTCTTCTTGGATCGGCAGCAATTTTTGGCGTGTCGCGGCATCCCACGAGGCAAGCCAACCGGAAGCTACCGAGCCGTCGGGATTATATTTTTGGCAGAAATAGCCGTCCTTGTGCACGATGCGGCTGCACAGGTCGAAAAATGCTCGGGTCACGCCCGGATAGCCGGCCGTGTCGAGCGCGTTCGCGACAAAAGCGCCGTCGCGTGTCCAAAGGTAACTGTAGTTATCCGTTGCACGCTCGGTGACATCCGAGTCATTCGCTGCGAGTATCGCCCCGCGGTAGTCTATCTGAGTATGAATGATGAGCAGCGAGCGTTTATAAAGATCGACCACCTCCGGCTTCAAACAGGCCATATCGCGGTCATTCTTGTTGACCCACGCGTGCCAGTAGTTTGCCGTATAGTCCAGGTAGAGCTGAGGCTGCCGTTCGAGAATGTGGCTGTTGAGGCTGGCCACCTCATCGCGTGTCGTCCCAACAGCGATCCAGTAAAAGAACTCATAGCTCCCGCTTTTTTGTAGTTCGAATTCGACGCCGATCGTTGAATCCACCGAGCCCTCTGTGACCGGGGCTCCCTGCAGTTCGCCGTCCTCGGCATCGCGCCAGGTGCCTTCCTTCTCGTGAAATGCCTTTCTGCCCGTGGCGAAGGTCGTGAAATGCGGTTCCGTATTGATGAGGAAATAGCGATGTTTCTTGTAATGGATCAGTGACCGGGCATCCGGATCGTAATAGGCCGTATCACCAAACTTGTTCTCGTAGATGCGAAAGTCCTGATGGAGAAAAACGCGGACGTCTCGCGGCCGATCCTTTAAGTTCTCGATGCGAATTCGCCGCAGGAAGATATTGTCGTGGCTCGCCACCGTATCGTTGCTCACGATCCGCAGGCCGAGTTCTTCGCTGGTTACGGTAACATCTGTGACAAGCGTTTCGGGAACGTATTTCAGCTCACGGGTCCATTCGTCGGAAGCGATCCATGAGAATTCACCGTCAACCCAGACACCGAAACGCGACGGATAACCCTCGGTGTGGTTCTCCTGCCCGACGTGCGGAAAGTAGATGTCTCGGATCTGGTATTTGTCATCGAAATTGACCAGCAGGCTGCCATTTCCGACGGGAATATCGCGCATAGGTCAGTTCGAGGCGACAACCGTCGCAACGGCATCGTCCAGTTCCTTCTTGATCGCGGCGTTGTAGCCCATGAACTTCTTCACCAAGTTGCCACTGCGGTCAAAGACGGCTGTCTGCGGTATTTCAGTCCGGCCGGCGAAGATAAATCGGCTCAGTTCGTCCTCGGGCAGGGCGATCGGATAGTCGATCTTTGTGATCTTGGTAAACTCCGGCACCTTGTCCATGTCCTCTTTGCCGCCGACGTTGAGGCCGACGATGCTGAGGTTATCGCCGCCGTGCTTGGCGAGGAGCGAATTGAGGTGCGGTATCTCTTCGCGACAGGGGCCGCAGTAGGTCGCCCAAAAGTCAAGGATGACGGCCTTGCCTTTCAGATCGCTGAGCTTGTGAACTCGGCTGTCCGGGTCAGTCCAGCTCATGTCGGCGAGCGGCTTTGACGGCGGCATGGGAAGGTTGGTTACCGGGCGACCATTGATCGACGAAGGCTGGTTCGATACGGCAATCGGCGTCGCGGCCGGTCGGCACGCGATCGAAAGGGCAAAGGCGAAACCCAAAAAACAGGCAGCACTAGACTTCACACAGCTATTTTACACAATGTGGACGGAACTGGCGGTTAGCCCGGCGGCTGCGGGTAGCAATTCGATGGGCGGGCGGTAAGCGATATAGCTGTGATATACTTCTCCGTCAGGCGGCCAACTAGGTGCCGTTGTCAATGATCCACGATGGATGATCCTGCCAGTTTGCTCTTGCTCTTGCTCTTTGCGGCCAATACCATTCCTGCTGACGCGCCGTCGGCGCCGATGAGCATCTTTAACATCTTTTTGGTACTTCTGCTGGTTCTCGCTAACGGGTTCTTTGTGGCGTCAGAGTTTGCGTTCGTTGCGGTTCGCAGATCGCGTATCGAAGCGCTCGCCACCGCAGGCAGTGGTTCTGCTAGCCGCTTGGTGGACGTTCTGAATGACCTGAACGCCTACATCTCAGCGACCCAGCTTGGTATCACTCTCGCATCGTTGGGACTGGGTTGGATCGGCGAGCCCGCGGTTGCCCGCCTCATCGATGGCCCGTTGTTTGCCATTGCGGATTCGACAGGGTGGGCGTTTTTGGCATCGCCGGCCGTGCTTCATGCCATCTCATTTGCGATAGCATTTTCGATCATTACTTTCCTGCATATCGTGTTTGGGGAGCTTGCCCCGAAAACGATGGCGCTCGAGATCAGTGAGCGGATGGCGCTGCTGCTCGCGTTGCCGATGCAGGTCTTTTATAAGGTCTTTTACTATCCGATCCGCATTCTCGACTGGACGGGGACCAGAACGGTGCGACTGTTTGGGCTCCGAGCGAGTTCCGACCATGGCTCGATCTATACCGAGGACGAGATACGTCAATTGATCAACCTCTCCGAGGCGAGCGGGCACCTGAACTCTGAAGAACGTCAACTCATTCACAGTGTCTTTGAATTCTCAGAAACGACGGTCAAAGAGGCGATGATACCGAGGACCGAGATCGTCGCTGTCCCGGAATCGGTCTCACTTGACGAACTGATAAAGGCTTTTAGCGAGAGCGGCTTTTCGCGGCTGCCGGTAACACAAGGCTCGCTCGATGAGATCGCAGGCTACGTCCACACGCGCGATCTCGTTAAATACATCGGCCGCCCCGAGGCGTTCGATCTCGCTGAGATCATTCACAAGGCGAACTATGTAGTTGACAATGCACGGCTTGAGGATGTGCTGCGGCAGATGCAGGGCGAAAAATTTCACTTTGGGTTTGTCGTTGACGAACACGGCGGCATCGAGGGCATCATCACGCTCGAGGACCTGCTCGAGGAGATCGTCGGTGAAATATCGGACGAGCATGATGCTGAGGTCAACCGTCAGATCGCAAGGCAGCCAGACGGGAGCTGCATCCTTGATGGCGGCCTGGCTGTGCGCGACCTGAATCGCAGGGAGAAGCTGAATCTGCCTGTTTCCGAGGCCTACACCACGCTCGCCGGCTTTATGATGTCGCGGGCCGGTCAGGTGCTCGCGGTCGGCGACACGGTCCCGTTCAACGGTCACGTTTTCGAGGTCGAAAAGATGGAGAAACGTCGCATTCGCCAGATCAGGATGCGGAAGGCCGACGAGTCGGCGTAGTCCGCCCGCCGGCTTTTGGTATCGTGGTGCGGTCGGTTACGATATTCCTTTCAGCGCATCAGAACTTATGAGCTTCATTGAACAGGTCCATGCACGCGAGGTGATGGATTCGCGTGGTAATCCAACGGTCGAAGCCGAGGTGATCCTCGAGGATGGCATTCAGGGCCGTGCGATGGTGCCGAGCGGCGCCTCGACCGGCGAGAACGAGGCCGTCGAGCTTCGCGATGGCGATATCCATCGTTATCTCGGCAAAGGCGTGCTCAGCGCGGTCAAGAACGTCAACGAGGTGATCGGCCGCGAGCTTGAAGGCCTCGATTGCCTCGATCAGACGATGATCGACCAGACGATGATCGAGTTGGACGGAACAGAGAACAGATCAAAGCTCGGAGCAAATGCGATCCTCGCGGTTTCGCTGGCGAATGCACGCGCGGCCGCATCGGTGCTCGAGATGCCGCTCTACCGCTATATCGGCGGCACGAATGCCAAGACGCTGCCCGTGCCGATGATGAACATCCTCAACGGCGGTGCTCACGCGGACAATAATGTCGATTTTCAGGAGTTCATGGTAATGCCGGTCGGCGCCGGATCGTTCGCCGAAGCTCTCAGGACCGGTGCCGAGATATTTCACAATCTCAAGGACGTCCTAAAAGGCCGCGGCTATTCCACGGGCGTCGGCGACGAAGGCGGCTTTGCTCCGAACCTCAGATCCAACGAAGAAGCCGTCGAGACCATCCTCGAGGCAATAGAAAAGGCAGGTTACAAGGCCGGCGACAATGTCATGCTCGCCCTCGATCCCGCATCGAGCGAATTCTATAAGGACGGCAAATACATCTTTAAGAAGAGCGACAAGCGCGAGCTTTCGAGCGAAGAGATGGCCGCATACTGGGCCGACTGGTGCTCGAAATATCCGATCATCTCGATCGAGGACGGCATGGCCGAGAACGATTGGGACGGTTGGAAGAGCCTCACACAGCAGGTCGGCGGCAAGGTGCAGTTGGTCGGTGACGACCTGTTTGTGACCAACACGAAATTCCTGCAAAAGGGTATCGACGAGAATGCCGCGAATTCGATCCTCATTAAGGTCAACCAGATCGGCACGCTCACGGAAACGCTTGATGCCATTGAGCTTGCACGCACCAATAACATGACCGCCGTCATCTCGCACCGCTCCGGCGAGACCGAGGACAGCTTTATCGCAGATCTAGCCGTCGCCACCAACGCGGGCCAGATCAAGACAGGCAGCCTCTGCCGCAGCGACCGCATCGCTAAGTACAATCAGCTTCTGCGCATCGAAGAGGACCTCGGCGACTCGGCTCGATATCCGGGACGCAGAGCTTTCTACCAGATCGGTTAGGGCAATAGTTCGCATAGGGCCTACGAGGCCTATTATGGATATCCGCGAAGCTCTTCTCGTGAGCCACTCAAAGGCCAACACGCAGAGGATCGCCGACTATATCGGCAACGATCCTGATCGGTTTGCCGAGCTAATGAAGTGCATGCTCGGGCCTGTCTATCGCGTGTCGCAGCGTGCGGCATGGCCGGTGAGCTACTGCGTTCAGCGTCATCCGCGTCTCATCGAGCCCTATTGGGGCAAGCTCGCAGTCCAACTCGAACGCGACGACGCTCATGTCGCTGTCCGCCGCAATGTCGCGCGGCTGCTGCAGTTCGTCGATATCCCGAAACGTCATCAGGGCCGCATTTTTGACGCTTGCTACGCGCTGCTCGCCGACATATCTCAGCCGGTGGCCGTTCGATGTTTTTCAATGACCGTGGCGGCGAATATCGCGATAAATGACCCGTCATTGATGGACGAATTGCGACTGATCGCGACCAGGCATCCGGAGGTCACGACTGCCGGCTTTCGGAGCCGCCTCCAAAGGATCTTCGGAGTATAACGATTATTGCTATGGATACTAATAATTGTTATCGTAAAGTTATGAATGTTTCACTTTCACCAGAACTAGAACAGATGATCCTGGCAAAGATCCAGAGCGGAATGTACAACACCGCCAGTGAGGTCGTCCGTGAAGGGCTCAGGCTCATTCAACAGCGTGACGAAATACGAGCGGAGAAACTCGCGGCGCTCAGGTCGGATGTCAGGCGTGGACTCGACGACCTCGAGGGCGGGCGTTACCGGGATGGCCAGGAGGTAATGGCCGATCTGACAGGGCGGCTGACGGACATCAAACGACGGAATGGCTAGATACATCGTAAGCAGCGAGGCCGAACAGGACATCACCGAAATAGTTCTCTTCATCGCGGAAGAAAATGTCGATGCTGCGATCGGTCTTAAAGATCGCTTCCATAAGGTTTTCGACGTGCTTGTGGACAACCCAAGGGCGGGGCGAGAACGTGATGAACTCGCTGAGGGGCTTCGGAGTTTCCCTGTGGGCAGCTATATCGTATTCTATCGACTCTGGGCCGGCGATATAGCGATCGCCCGCATCATTCATGCTGCCCGCGATTTCAATGAGATCTGTTAGGAGCCGAATGGGGGCCATACTAGCTCCGACTCCGCACAATGGAGATGTCACCACTCGCTTTGCGTCGGTTATAATGGGTTCGGCCTTATTTGTCTCTCAATGGATTCTGCAAAGCCCATGAACGACCGCCCCGTGACACTCGTGATCCTCGACGGCTGGGGTTATGCACCGCGGACTGAGGGCAATGCCATTGCGATGGCTCACACGCCATATTACGACGAGATATGTCGGTGTTTCCCAATGACGACGCTGTCGGCGACAGGTGCTGACGGGCAGAGCGGAAATGCCGAGGTCGGGCATCTAAACATCGGCACCGGCCGCGCTGCGCGCACCGAAGCGGCCAGGATCAATGCGGCAGTCGAGTCAGGGGAATTCCTCGAGAATCCCGTGCTCAATCGCTCATTTGCGCGTGCGAAGGAAAAGGGCTCAGACGTGCACCTGATCGGCTTGGTGAGCGACGGCGGTGTGCATTCATCGACCGAGAACCTCTTCGCTCTGATCCGTCTTGCAAAGACCAACGGCCTAAAGAACATCTTTGTTCACTGCATCCTTGACGGCGTAGATGTGCCGCCGCGAACGGCAGACGTGTATCTCGAGGCGCTCGAGATCAAGCTCGCGGATATCGGCATCGGCCAGATCGCCTCGCTGTGCGGACGATTCTTTGCGATGGACACGGCCGAGAACTGGGAACGAACGGCCCGCGCGTTTACAATGCTCGTGCATGCCGAGGGCGAACGCAGCCGCGATGCTGTCTCGGCGATCCGCAATTCGTTCTTGCGTGGCATCGCTGATGAATTTACATCACCGATAGTCATTGAGGAGGCGCCCGATATTCCCCTTGCAACGGTCAAGAACGGCGATCTGGTCGTTTTCTTCAACCACCGTGCCGACGGCATGCGCCAGCTCGTCCGGTCGCTGTGCATCCCCGAGGGCGCGAGCGGAGCTAAGCCGGACATCGACACGGTCGGGCTGGTGGAGTACGATCCCGGCTTCAATTTGCCCGCTGCATTCAGACACGAGCCTGAAACGAATTCGCTCACTGACGTCCTGGCAGCGAATGAGGTCCCGAGCGTGAAGATAACCGAGTACTCTCGATATCCGCATCTGACGTGGTTCTTTAATGGCGGAGTCGATTCGCCGTCGCGATGGGAGCAGCAGGTATTGGTTGGCGATCCGGGCAGCCGTTTGGCCGATACTCCGCCGGAATCGGAGAGCTTCAAGATCGCGGACAAGCTCCGTCGAGGCATCGAGACGGCTCCGAACGGCGTCTTTGTCGTGAACATTCCGGCCGCCGGGCTGATCGCCGAGACCGGTGACGTTGGCCGGACGGTGGCAGCGATCCAATATATCGACACCTGCCTTGGTGGTATCTGCGAACGTGTCGCCGAGGCCGGCGGCGTCGCTATCATTACGTCAACGCACGGAAATTGTGAGGCCATGCTCCATGCCGACAGTGGCGAGCCGAGCTACTCGGCGACCGACAATCCGGTGCCGTTCCATTTCATGGATTTCCGCTCGAACGGCGTCACCCTGCGTGACGAAGGGACCTTAGCCGATGTCGCACCGACAATTCTGGGCATCCTCGGCCTCGAAAAGCCCTCCGAGATGACCGGTTCGGACCTTAGGATGTTGTAGAATCATCCTTTTGGTCATATGGTTGAAGAATTGGTTTTTGACAGTGCCGATGAGCGGCGTAAGGTGCGTCACAACGGCACGGGCTGGATCGAGGTGATCGCCGGTTCGATGTTCTCGGGCAAATCCGAAGAGCTTATCCGTCGCCTGAACCGTGCCCGCATCGCGCGGCAAAAGGTGCAGGTTTTCAAGCCCGTGATCGACGCCCGTTATTCGGTCGAGGAGATCGCGTCGCACTCAGGGCAGAAGCACGTTTCCGTCCCCGTCGCCGACACGGCCGAAATGGTCGCCCTGATCGAGAGCGACACCGAGGTCGTTGGGATCGACGAAGGGCAGTTCTTTGACGAGGCCATCGTAAAGGCTGTAAATGAACTGGCGGTAAGCGGCCGCCGCGTAATTATCGCCGGCCTCGATCAGGACTACACCGGCACACCGTTCGAACCGATGCCGCGGCTGCTGGCTATCGCCGAGTTCATCACAAAGATCCACGCCATCTGCGTCAAATGCGGCTCGACCGCGAACTTTACCCAACGCACCGTCGAATCCGACGCCCTCGTCGAGGTCGGCGCGGCTGATAAATACGAGGCCCGCTGCCGCCGCTGCTTCGTCCCGCACGCGGATGCACCGACGCTTGATTAAGAGTTATTCGGCAGTGTCTTAAATTCGTGCATTCGTGGCTAATAATGCCTGGCAAAGAATTAGCCACGAATGCACGAATAGACCAAACACTACTAGTTACTTCGGTATCTTGACCGAATACATCACCGCTGCAAAATCGTCGCGGTGCTTATCGAAATTTGAGCCCTTTGTAGAAAGGATCACGTTTAGCTGCTGATTCTTGCCGTTTCGCTCGCGAAAGGCTATCCATTGATGTCGCCGCGGATCGTCACGCTGTGAGGGCATTGCTTCGGTCCACTCAGCGCCTCGAAGGCCATCTATCTCCAGCATTCTCGCCTTTTCGTACTCGCCGGACTCGGTCCTGCCGACGGCGCTCTCATACGTTCCTTTTAGGCTGAGGTCGGCGGGGAATGAATCGGGAAGCTCAGAGACCGACACGATGATAAAGGCATTGTCCGCCGAGCCGTAGTTGAACATCCGCTCATCCACCTTGATCTTTTCCCAGCCGGCCGGCAGCTTCCACGAGATATCCTGCGCCTCCCATTTGGTTTCGGTGCCGGCGTCGGCGATGGCCTGCTGGGCAGGCGTCATCGATGCCTTCTCCGCCTCGCCCGGCGGCGTGCGGCCGCCGTCGGCCCAACCGCCCGGCGGCGCGTTAGGGTCCGAGCTGGCGGGCGAATTAGCATTCCCGCCCGTAACGCTCTTTAGCCGCTCCTGCAGCCCGCAGAACGTCATTGCAAACATCAAAACACCAATAGTGAGCACCACCTTCATCTTTCTGCCTCCGAGTTGTTGCCCTATTGTTACAGCGAAAAGAGGCGAATGCAATAGCCGTAGATTTCTTCGCGCGAGGCGTTGAAAAATTCGCGCCGGGCCGAGCGCAGCCGCCGCTTTCCTGCTGTAAACACGGCTGCTTACAGACCGCTTTTCCGGCACGCCTCTTGCACAATTCGTAAGATTGCCCGGCGGCGACCACGCTGCCGAATGATCGTAGGTGTCTTTTTGACGACATTGGACGCACTGTACTTATGGAATAACAACCAAAGGGCATCGGTTGACGACGCCGGTTAGCCTTATCCAAACCGGAGGCAGACATGATGCAACAGTCCTATTACATTTCAATTCTGTGCCGCAACGCTCTGGCGGCTGTCGCGGCCATTCTCTTTATTCTCAGTTTCGGATCGACGACACAGGCGCAGGAGGTTCCGTGTCTCAAGCCCCGTGTCGAGCGGACCGTCTTCGTCAACACATCCGACCGTTCCATTCGCGATGAGTGCACCGGCCGACGCGGGCTGCCGCGAAGAACAGAGGGCGGCTTTGGCGAGCCGGTAATGATCTCAGGCCACGTCACGCACCAGAACGGCGTAAGGATGTCGGGCGTCACGATGACGCTGAGAGACCTGAATAACAACACGACCCGCACCGTTATCACCGACCAGACTGGGAACTATCTCTTCGACAATATCCCATGGGGCAGCCGCGTCGAACTTGCTCCATCGCTTGAGAATTATGAGTTCTTCCCGCCGTCCGTTATTTGGGAGGGCATTGTCGAGGACGAGGTGTGGAATTTTATCGCGGTCGGCCCGCCGCCACCGCCACCGCCTCCGCCGACAAACCAGCCGACCCTCGCATGGACAAGCTATTTTGACAATACGCCCGCTCTTGCTGACTACAACGCGATGATAGGCCGCGACGCCGCAGGGAATATCTACACCGGCGGCACCTCCTATGTCGACGCGCAGACCGAGGACACGGACATCATCGTCTTCAAGACCGACCCGAACGGCAACCGCGTGTGGTCACGCTCCTGGGCCGGCGAAGGGCTTTACAAGGACGCCTTGCGCGATATGGCCGTCGATGCGGCCGGCAATGTTTACCTGACAGGCTACACATACAGCATACCGGAGGGTACATCACAGCTTCGCAGCTATAACTATGTGACGATCAAGTACAACACCGACGGTGATGTCGTTTGGACTAGGTTTTACGGACCGAATCCCGGCTACGATGACTTTCCCCGAATTCTCAAGATCGATGCGGCGGGTAATACCTACGTCGCGGGCTATTCCTGGGGCGTCGGCACCTATGCGAATTACGCGACCGTCAAATACGACACTCAGGGTAACGAGGTCTGGGCCAGAAGGTTTGCCGGCGGTTTTGGCGAGATCCTGAACGACCTCGACATTGATACGAGCGGCAATGTTTATATCACCGGGTATTCAAACAATTCGCTCGCGGGCGGTTCGGAGGATATCGTCACGATCAAATATAACTCGGCTGGCGAGCAACAGTGGCTGGACCGATACGCGACAACTGCTCCTGAGATGTCCGATGAGGGCTATGAGGTCGAGATCGACGGCGACGGGAATGTGCTCGTGCTGGGCGAATCGCATGATTCCGAGGCCGGGACGACGTTCATCCGTAAGATCAACGGCCAGACCGGCACGGCCGTATGGACGCGTCCGATCACCGAAATCAGCCAGACTCAGAGCGTTTACGCAACGTCAATGGCGTTTAACAGTAATGGCGATATTGTCCTAACCGGAATGCTTTACGACCAGCAAAGTTACGACGTTGATGCGTTTGTTGCAAAGCTGACGCCCGAGGTCGTTACCGCGTGGGTCAGGACTTACGATGGCCCGTCGGACGATGACTTTGACGGCGACCCGAAGATCGTGATCGCACCGGACAACAGCATTGTCGCGGCGTTCACGTCCGAAGGGTTTGCGAATGCCGACATTCAGGCCGTCAAATACGCCGCGGACGGCACCGAGGACTGGACGTATCGATTCGGCAATCCGTTCTTTGGCGACGACGTGATGCTCAGTTGGGAAGCCGAAGCGGCCCAGAAGACAATACTGCTCGACGCGCAGGGCCACGTTTACGCGGCCGGAAGCTCATTTATTCCTGAGCAATCGACCGACCTCGTCGTTTTCAAACTCGAACCCGTCGGCCAGACGCGGGCCGCTCCGTTCGACTGGGACGGTGACCGAAAGGCCGACATCGCGGTCTTCAGGCCGTCAACCGGCGACTGGTTCATTCAAAAGAGTACCGACGGCACGGTCGGCATCATGAACTGGGGCGGTGGGCGTGACAAGCTTGTCCCGGCCGATTACGACGGCGACGGACGGTTTGACGCCGGCGTTTATCGCGACGGTATGTGGTACGTCCGACGCAGTTCGAATGGCTCACACCTTATCAGCCAGTTCGGGCTCGCAGGTGATAAGCCGGTGCCGTCCGATTACGACAACGACGGCAAGGCCGACCTGAGTGTCTTTCGCAACGGCAATTGGTACACGGCGCAAAGCTCGAATGGTGAGGTCAATACCAAACAGTTTGGCACCGCCGAGGACACGCCTATTCCGGCGGATTTTGACCATAACCGCCGTAGCGACGTGGCCGTCTATCGGGCCGGGACCTGGTATGTTCAATACGAGGAAGGCCTGCCGATGGTGACGCTCCAGTTCGGCTCCGTAGCCGATAAGGTCGTACCCGCCGACTACGACGGCGACAAGCAGGTCGATCACGCCGTATTCCGCGACGGCACATGGTACATCTGGCAAAGCTGGTTCCAGGCACCGCGGGCCATCCAATTCGGCCAGAGTGGCGACGTCCCCGTGCCCGCCGACTATGACGGCGACCGCAAAGCCGACCTCGCCGTCTATCGCAACGGCGTTTGGTACATCTGGCGAACGTCCGACAACGGCTTCACCATAACCCAATTCGGACTCGGCACCGATATCCCGCTGCCGGCGGCGTATATCAAATAGCCGTGATCGCGGTTGCTTCTAAGGAGGGAATCCTGCCGGTATCGGGGTTCCCTCAATTTCACTGCGGCCGAACCGCCTTCGCTTGCCTCTTAATCGACTGTTTCACCGCAGCGCGTGTCAGTAGCCCGTCAGGGAGGGCGCCGCCGAGATAACATTGCGTTCGAGTTTTTGCACTAGCCCTGATGCTCGCGAAGCGGCGCCCTCCCTCACGGTCGGGCTACTGACAAGCGGGCTACCGACGGGGCACGACTGACACGGCCTGAACTTTCGGATAGAATGGACGTATTCGCTTGTAGCAACTATTTGAGGTGACGCTATGAGATACACCCTTGCCGAAGACGCCAAGCCCAAGGCTGCATTGCTGCTGATCGCGACGCTCGCGACGGTTGTGTTGTGGTTCATTCCGTATGCCGAATATCTGGTGTATCCAATACGGCTGTTTGTGACGTTTATCCACGAGGGCAGCCATGCACTGATCGCGGTGCTGACGGGCGGATCGGTGCAAAGCCTGACGATAGCGGCCGATGGGAGCGGTGTCGTCTATTCGGCGTCGTCCGGCCTTATTGGCCAGGTGCTTACATCGAGCGCCGGCTATGTCGGGGCAGCCGTTTTTGGCGTGGCGATGCTCGGCCTGATGCGCAAGAATGTGTCACCGCACAGGATACTGTTTGGCTGCGGCGTTTTTGTCGGCGTGATGACGCTGGTCTTTGCGATAGTGGCTCCGATATTCAATTTTCTGTCGCTCAACGTGCCGTTTTCGAGCGTTGTGTTTACGGTAGCTGCGGGCCTGGTGCTGACCGGCATTCTGCTGGCGATGGCGCGGTTCGCCAGCCACCGAGTGGCCGACTTTGCGGTAGCATTTCTCGCGGTCCAGTGTCTGATGAACGCCTTGTCAGACCTTAAGACAGTGCTATTCATCAACGCTCCGCTGATCGGTGCGGACATCCAGACTGACGCCGGCAATATGGCCGCCGCTACGGGAATTCCCGCGTTTCTCTGGGTCGTCGTCTGGATCGCGATCTCGCTCGTTGTGATAACGATCGGCCTGCGAATGTACGCGAATGTGAAAGGCGTCTCGAAGGGCGAATCCGTTTTTAACGACTGACATGGCGACTGCGAAGAGCGTCAGGACCACACTCGATCAATTTATGATCGGGACCCGGCTGTTGGTCCGCTCTCGCACGGATTGGCGTTTCGCCGCCGTTTCAAAGATAGCCGAAGAACGCGTTGTTTTGACGGTCTGCTCGCCCACGGGCCGCACCTATCGGCTCCGCCGCGACCTCGATACCGAGGTCATTCTCGAGGGCAAGCTCGCAATCATTCCCAACGAAGCCGACGATACGTGGCGAGACAATTTTGGCCGCTACGATGTTCGCTGGTAACGGCCCTTTTGTCCGCGATTTTCCGATTTGCTAAACTGGATTTTTGCCCATAGCGGCAGATCTCCGTCTATGCCGGCTGCGAAGCAGAAAGAGGAAGCCATCCACGTCCGCGGGGCCCGCGTTCACAACCTCAAGAACATCTCGGTCTCGATACCGGTCAACAAGCTGACCGTTATCACGGGCATTTCGGGCTCAGGCAAGTCATCGCTCGCATTTGACACGCTCTATGCCGAGGGGCAGCGGCGCTATGTCGAATCGCTCTCGGCTTACGCCCGACAATTTCTAGAGCGCATGGACAAGCCGGACGTTGATGAGATCGTCGGCATCGCGCCGGCCATCGCTATTCGGCAAAAGAATTCGACCAAGAACCCCCGCTCGACCGTAGCAACTCAGACTGAGATATACGACTATCTACGTCTGCTATATGCCCGCGCCGGCCAGACGTTCTGCCACGCCTGCAGCAGGGAAGTTAAGAAGGATTCACCGGAATCAGCGGCCGATGAGATATTGGCGGAACTGTCCGAGGGCACGCGGTTCTATGTGCTGTTCCCTATCGAGAGTGATGAGTCCGCGCGTGTCCGCAGCCGACACGCAAGCAAGGGCTCAGCATCGAAAGCCGGGCGTTTGAAAAAGAGCGAAAGCCTCAGCACACAGGCATTCCTGATCTCCATGCTGCAGCAGGGTTTTTCGCGCCTTCTCCGCAGCGGCGAGATCATCGAGCTGCAAAAGCCGGAAGATTATCCGCACGGCGACTTTGCGGACACATACGTCCTGATCGACCGGCTCAAGGCATCGGCAGACGTTCGTCAAAGATTGGTCGATTCGCTTGAGACCTGCTTTCGCGAAGCTCATGCCGCCGTCGTACTGCAGGCGGAACCGCCCGCGTCAGCGGGTGGCGCGGCCAAAGGTGAGGCGGGCGTTGGAGCTAACGAGAGCGCTCTGCCACCTGCTTACGCAGGCGGTTCTGCCCTGCGGTTCTCAGACGGTTTTATCTGCAAATACGACGGCACTCGCTACGATGAGCCTGAGCCGGCATTGTTCAGTTTTAACTCGCCTTACGGTGCATGCCCAACGTGTCAGGGTTTCGGCAATACGATCGGGATCGATTACGGGCTGGTGATCCCGAATCCATTGTTGTCATTGGCTGACGGTGCGGTCGATCCCTTCACGCGGCCGCAGCACGCGTGGGCGCAAAAGGAGCTATTGAAATACGCCGCGGCTGCGGGCATTTCGATGAACATTCCGTTCGCTGATCTCGACGATCATCAGCAAAACGCCATCATCTACGGTGACGATGGCTGGCGAGGCGTCAAGGGTTTCTTCCAATGGCTTGAGACAAAGAAATACAAGCTGCACGTTCGTGTATTTCTTGCCAAGTATCGCGGATATACGCGATGTCCCGATTGTGACGGACTGCGGCTGCGGCGGGAGGCACGCGACGTAAAGATCGGCGGCCGCTCGCTGCCCGAGATCGTCGAGATGTCGATCCGCGATGCATATGAGTTCTTTGAGCAGCTAGAACTTGACTCTGAGCGAACGCAGATCGCTGAAAAGGTCCTGCTTGAGATACGCCGACGGCTGAAATTCCTCGTCGAGGTCGGCCTCGATTACCTGACACTCGGCCGACTGGCGGCGACACTTTCCGGCGGTGAGGCCCAGCGGATACAGCTTGCAACAAATCTCGGCTCGCTGCTCGTCGGAACGCTGTATGTGTTGGATGAGCCGAGCATCGGCCTGCATCCCCGAGACAACGCTCGACTGCTCGCGATACTTGAGAACCTGCGTGACATTGGCAATACAGTGGTTGTCGTCGAGCACGACGAAGACACGATGCGTGCCGCCGATCACATCGTGGACATCGGCCTGCACGCCGGTGAGTCTGGCGGCGATGTCGTCTTCGAAGGGCGTTTTGATGGCCTCTTGGGCGATGAGCGTTCGCTCACGGCGAAGTATCTTCGCGGCGAGGCCGAGATCAAGCTGCCTCGGTCGCGACGGCCCGTGACGAAACGAAAGCTGGAGATCATCGGCGCCCGCGAGCACAATCTCAAGAACGTCTCGGTCAAGATACCGCTCGAGATGCTCGTATGCGTCACCGGCGTTTCCGGCTCGGGCAAATCGACGCTGGTGCATGACGTTCTGTATGCCGGGCTCAAGAAGAAGCGAGGCGAATGGAACTCGCATGTGGGCTTCTTCAAGGAGATCAAGGGCGGAGAATCGATCGACGACGTTATACTGGTCGATCAATCGCCCATCGGCCGTACGCCAAGGTCAAATCCGGTGACCTACATCAAGGCCTATGACGCGATCCGCGAAGTATTTGCCGCGACCAATGCCGCAAAGACGAAGGGCTACAGCTCCTCGCACTTTTCGTTCAATGTGCCGGGCGGCCGGTGTGAGATCTGCCAGGGCAGCGGCGTTGTCACCATCGAGATGCAGTTTCTCGCCGATGTCGAACTGACGTGCGAAGACTGCCGTGGAAAACGCTTCAAGTCCGAGATCCTCGATGTCAGATACAAGGGCAAGAACATCCACGAGGCCCTCAAGCTGACCGTTAGAGAGGCGATATTGTTCTTTAAGGACGTGCCAAAGATCGTGACGCGCCTAAAGGTGCTGGACGCCGTAGGCCTCGGCTACCTTCGTCTTGGCCAGTCCGCAACGACGCTCTCCGGCGGTGAGGCACAGCGTGTGAAACTTGCGTCGCATCTCGCTCAAAAGACGGCCGACCGAACATTATTCATCTTTGACGAACCGACGACGGGGCTGCATTTTGACGATATCAACAAGCTTTTGTCGGCATTTCGCGCATTGATCGATAACGGCGGCAGCCTGCTCGTGATCGAGCACAATCTGGATGTGATAAAGACGGCCGATTGGGTGATAGACCTCGGCCCAGAAGGCGGCGTTGGCGGCGGCGAGATCGTTGCAGCCGGCACGCCGGAGGCGGTCGCCAAGGTGGAAGGTTCAATTACGGGACGATATCTCGCGGGATTGGTCGGTGAGCATGATAATTAGTCGTCTCCAAACTTCGCCCGCCATGCAGGCGCTATCTGCTCCATCACCTTGCAGTCGCAGTAGCCGCCGTTCTCATTGAGCCAGGACGTAAGGCGTGGAAAGTCGAGCCGATTATCCATCATGAACTTCATCGCGTGCCGCAGATGATGGTCACACTCGGCCTCGAACAGTTCGTCCTCTACAAAATCGAGCAGAAGGCTTATCGTCTGCTGGCCCGCGGGCAGGCTTTCGAGGAATGCACGCAATTCCTCGCCGCTCTTTTGTTCGAGATTTTCGATCTGGCGTTTACGGACAACCGGCATATGATCGGGATTCCTGCCCATTTTAGCACTGTTGCCGTTGGTTCAGAACGCGATAAATCTGGTATCTTTATCTCTGTCGAATAGCTGTGATCAATTGAAGGACTGTTGAGTGGCCGTGCCTTGGGTCGCTTAGTATTGAGATAGTGCTCGCAATCATCTACCTGATCCTATTGCTCCTGCTCGGTGACGCCCTGTGTCGTCGCTTCTTTAAGTTTGCGTCGGGGCCGCATCGTTTCGGTGCAGCGTTTCTTACCGGGGCACTTATCGGGAGTTGGTGGACGTATCTGTGTGGATTTCTCTTTGCAGCTACCAATTCGCCGTTGCTCTGGGGCAACCTCCTCTTCTTCGTGATGTGTGGAGGGCTGATCTACTGGCTCTGGGCAAATCCTTCAAGCCAGGAATTCCAGACGCGGATCGACAGCGATCAGGTCGGGTTTAACCGATGGGACTGGGTCGCGGCGGGACTTTTTCTGGCATATGCGTGCTGGCTTACGTTTGCGACATTCTCAATGGATGACGGCAAGGTCCGCATCGCGACACATCAATGGAGCGATTTTGGCTCAACTGTGTCGATCATGCAGTCATTTGCGAACGGGCATAATTTCCCGACTGAGTATCCACACTTTTCAGGCGACCGGATCAGGTATCATTTCCTGTTCTATTTCCTTGCGGGCAATCTCGAATATCTCGGCCTCAGCCCGTCCACAGCCAACAATGTGCTGAGCATCCTGTCGCTGCTCTCGATGCTCTTTCTCGTGATGGCCCTCGGCGTGGTGTTGTTTGCCTCGCGCTTGATCGGGCGGATCGCGGCTTGTTTGTTCTTCTTTCACGGCACGCTGTCATTCATACCATACGTCTATTCGCACTGGCCGTTGGGCAGCGTGATTGACTCTGTCTGGAAGATGCGCGACTTCCTGCCATCGGGCTTCAACTATCGAGGCGAATTGTGGGGCGTCTGGTCGCAGGTCGTTTACGCCAATCAGCGGCATCTGGCCAGCTCCATCGGCATCCTGCTGCTGGTGATGTTCTTTCTGATCGACCGCTACCGCGAGGCAGATCGTCAGAAGCAAGCAGCACGGGCCGCATCTCTCCCCGCCGAACCGGAACCTGTGGCAGTCGATGTGGCAGGGGAAGAGCCGTCTGCCGAAACTACTGCGGAGGATGCTCCTGCAAATGGTGATCTTGCCGAGGTAATTGACGCTGCTTCGTCGTCCGAGCAGATCGATGAGGCGTTGGAGGTGAGAAACGAAGAACCGACTGCCGTCGGTGATTTGCCGGATGCTGAGGCATCGCTGACGAACGAAGTTGAGCCGGCAGCTTTTGAAACCTCGGAAATAGCGGCACACGGGCACGAATCTCTCGACAGTAGCGAGGATATTGATATTTCCGCTCTCGTTAGGAAGCTCACCGCGAACCTCGGCCGCGTCTCCCCATTCATATTCGCCGGAGCTCTCCTCGGCCTGATGCCGATGTGGAACGGCGCCGTATTTACCGCCGCCTTCGCCATTCTGGCGTGCTTTTTCGTCCTCTTTCCTTATCGCAGGCAACTGATCATTCTTGGTGTAACGACGGCCGTATTTGCGCTGCCGCAAATCATTTACCTAAAAACGGGCAACATCCCACCCGGGCCGTCGCTCGTTGGTTGGGGATACACGCTGGGTGGAAACGCCTCCTTCTATGACGTTTTTTATTACCTCGGGTGGACGTTTGGCGTTAAGTGGCTGCTGATCCTGATCGGTGTTATCGTCGGAACCTGGCTGCGGAATCGCGTATTGATGGCGGTCTCCACACTGATAGCGGTCACATTTTGCCTCCAATTTAGCCCGGAGGCCCTGGCAAACCATAAATTCCTTAATATTTGGCTCGTCGTAGCCAACCTGTTTGCAGCCGCGGGTCTTTGGTGGCTTTGGAGCTTTAAGGGGATAAAGACGACTATCCCGGGCCGCATCCTTGCGATAGCTCTAACCGCGACGATCGTTATCGGCGGGGTCATAGATCTGTTCCCCATAAAGAACAGCACATGGATGTACATGGGGTATCGTGACGACGCGCTCGTCAAATGGGTAATGGAGAATACCGACCCAAATGCGATCTTCTTGACCAATCGGCATGTCAACCACCAGATACTCCTTGCCGGCCGGCGCCTGTTTTACGGTCATCCGTACTACGCGTGGGGCGTGGGGTATCCGACCGGCGAACAAGAAGCTGCATACAAGAAGATGCTTGAGTCACGCGATCCGAATGAGGTTTTGAGCCTCCTAAAAGCCAAAAAGATCAGCTATGTGGCCTTCGATAATGGGCTGCGAAAAAGCGACATCATCAAGAACCCGAACGAAGTGCTCTACCAGGCATATTTTAAGGTAGTATTTGACGATACGGAGAACAAATACGACGGGCTCAAGATCTACAAGGTTCCGGAGGCTCTCGGCCCGCCCGACCCGGCGGTGGAAATTCCGCCAGCCGTTCCTACACCGACGCCCGGCTCTGCCACGGCTACGGCATTCACGGGCGGCGAAGGTGTCGGAGGCGGCCAGTTCTCGAAGCCGCGCGGCCTCGCGACTGATTCGAAAGGCAATATCTATGTGGCAGATACGGGAAACGATCGGATCCAGAAATTTGACCAGACGGGAAGATTCATCCTTTCTTTCGGCAAGTCGGGGGCCGGTGCGGGCGAGATAAAAACTCCGAATGGAGTGGCGATTGATAGCTCCGGCGCGATCTTCGTTACCGATCCGGCAAATCACAAGTTACTGAAGTTCACTGCCGACGGCACTTTTCAAAAGGAATGGAAAGGGCCTGAACCTGGCTTCTATGGCCCACGTGATATCGCCTTCGGGCCTAACAACGACCTCTACATTATCGATCAGGGAAACACGCGGATCGTCCGCTTTGAGCCTTCAACTGAGAAATTCACTTCGTTTGGGAGCATTGGTGCCGGGCCATCTCAGTTTCGGGAATCAACAGGCATCGCGACCAGCGACCGGTTTGTCTTTGTTGCGGACAATGGAAATAACCGCATCCAGGTTTTCGACCTTGAGGGTAATTTTGTTCGCGAGTGGGAGGTGCCAGGTTGGGAACGGTATGTTTGGAACTACCCAGACGTCGTATTCGACCCGGCTACGAAACTCCTCTATGTGACGAATAGTTGGAAGAATGAGGTCCTGGCGTATGATCTCGAAGGCAATAGCGTGGACCGCGGTTTTCGGCAGGATGGAAACACCAGATTGAGCAATCCGACATCGATCTGCATCACGACCGAGAATCGCGTGCCGTCCCTGTTGGTTTTGAACAACAGTGGGGCGAATTTATCCAAGCTTACCTTGGCGGCAAAGTAGCAATTAGGCTTTTCCATGAACAGCAAGCTTGAAGCGATCTGCCGCGAGAACCCGGAGCTAGCCAAGGAACTGGCGGCGGAACTACTGCGATATGCGGGGACATCGTCGAACGGGCCGATTTTCGCAGGAAGCGTAGGCGAGAAAGTCGAACTCTCGCTCGTTTTTCCAACCTTCAATGAAGAGGAGAACATTCCGGAACTATACCGACAGGTAGCATCAGTCCTCGATCAGAATCAGATCACGAATGCTGAATTTCTCTTCGTTAATAACGGCAGTTGGGACAGGTCGGAGGAGTTGATTCGCGAATTGAAGAAGAATGACCCACGTATCAAGTTGATCAACTTCTCTCGGAATTTTGGCCATCAGGCGGCGATCACCGCCGGGATCGACTTCAGTTCCGGCGATGCTACGGTCCTGATGGATGCCGATCTGCAGGATCCGCCCCATGTGATAACCGAAATGTTAAGAAAATGGAAGGATGGAGCTGAGATCGTGTATGCCGTCAGAGAAAGACGCGGAAAGGAGCCGATCTGGAAAAAGGTCTTTGCATTCTCATTTTACAGGATGCTGCAATATGTCTCCAGCATTGAAATACCGCTTGATACAGGAGATTTTTGCTTACTCGACAGAAAGGTCGTCAACTATCTCAAGGCCCTCCCTGAGAGGAACCGATTTCTTCGGGGGCTGAGAAGCTGGCTTGGATTTAGACAGGTCGCGGTCAGCTACGAACGGCCGGCAAGGTTTGCGGGAACAGCTAAATATAATGTTCGTCAATCGGTGAGGCTGGCAATCAACGGGATCGTCGGTTTCTCTACGGTGCCGCTCCGAGTTGCCGTTTATGTGGGCTTTCTTTCGTGCTTTGTCGCCGTATTACTTTTGATCTATGCGCTCGCGGTGCATTTCGTCGATCCCACTGTGTCCACCCTGGCACGTGGCTGGGCTTCTCTGATCGTAGTCATACTCGTGATCGGCGGGATCCAATTGATCCTCTTAGGATCGATCGGGGAGTATATCGGGCGTATCTATGACGAGGTGAAACAGCGGCCTAACTACGTTATTCGAGACATCGCAGACTGATCGGCCGAAGAAGAAAACGATGGACAAAAAACAAGACACGTCACCTGCGAGAAGCCGATCTAGCAACATGAAGGAATGGCTGCGGAGCCATCGCGTTCTGATCGCCATGACAGCGGGGTTGATCGTCCTGATGTGGCTGCCGTTCTATGGCAACTTGTATCCGCCGCTCGTGGACCTGCCTGAGCATCTGCTGGTGAGCAAACTTCTCTGGGAAACCCTTGCGGGAACATCTACTCTAGACCTTCAGTTGACATCGTTCCTCGGCTACAAACTGTTCCCATATCTCTCATTGGGCTTCATCGGACTGTTCAAAGCTTTTGGCATCTCGCTCATATACCTTCCGAAAGCCATTTCGGTAGCCCTGATCGCACTCTTTTCGGCTATCGTGGCGGCGATAGGTGTTGCCGAGCTTGAGGATCGACAGTGGCGTTCGGCGGGCATCGCGGCGTGCATTATTCTGCCGGCGGCAGTCGGCATGTACGTGGCCTGCTGGTTCATCGGCTTCGTGAACTATACGTTAGGCATCACTTTCATTATTCCCGCGATCTATTTCAGCGAGAAATTTCTTGCCGACCGGAAGTTCCGGCCGGCGATATGGACCTTTGCATGTTTGTTGTTGGCCTACCTCGCCCACCCTTTCGTGCCCGCCTTTTGGCTGATCTGGTGTTTTGGCCGGGCGGTCGCGTCGCTAGTGCTGTGGCGGTTGCCGAAGGAATGGATCGGGTTCCCGATGCTTGGCGCTGCCTTTGCACCGATCGCGATCTATCACATTGCGGCGACGGCGGGTTCGCCGCTTGCACCGGCGACCGATATCATGACGAGGGAATCGCCATTCCTTCCTTTTGCTGAGTGGACAAAGAATAGGTTTTGGCCGCTGCTGGACGGAATGTATCTCAAGGCTGACGATGTGGCGGACGGTTCGATGTTTGCGATCTTCGCGATCCTATTTGTCCTTTTTGCGGTGTTCGTTTCCTTTTGGTTCAAGCGGGAAGACAGTTCTCGAAGCCTGATATTAGCCGGCATTTTTGCTGCGATCACCGCATCGGTGATAAATGAGAAGTTCATCCCTGTTCCGGCAGGGCATTGGCTGGCTTACGACTACAGATTTGCCTCCACGACCTATGCGATCTGCCTCGTGACGGCCGCGATCGTGATCATTCGCCATCTGCCGGACATGCTGGCTAACGCCCGGTTCAGGGTCGTCTGCGGCGGCCTTGCGTTTGCGGCCCTCATCGCTTCGCTAGGGCATCTCGTTGGCGTCCGTGCCGCTTATTCACGATTCGATACAAGCGCGCGGCCCTATATGGCGAAGGTCCTAAATGGCGAGCCGCCTACGGGACTTACCTTACCGCACAGCCGCTGGCATCCGGACGGGACACTGATAAAGCTCTACGTGTGCATGGTTCAACCCGACTGTAATTTGTGGGGCACGACCTTCTACCACGGCTATTCTGGTGATCTTTATCCGGTCAAATACGGCTCAAAAAGGCCGCCACCCACGCCGCCCGAAATGGCCCCGACCTCGCCTAGGGGCGCACTCGCTAAGCCGCGCGGCATCGACGCCGATAAAGCCGGCAATTACTACGTCGCAGACACGGGCAACGGACGGATCCAGGTATTTGACCGGGCCGGCAGGGTGACCTCGGCTTTCGGTGAAGGACAGCTTAAGGAACCAAACGGTATAGCGACCACCGGTGACGGTGACATTTATGTTACTGACGCCCAACTGAATAAGCTCTTTAGATTCGATCCCAACGGAAGGTTTGTTAAGGACTGGTCGGGGCCCGCACCCGGATTCTATGGCCCCCGCGATGTGGCAACTGGCCCGAATCGTTCTCTTTTCATCGTCGACCAGGGGAACGGGCGCATCGTTCGGTTCGATACGACTACCGAGAAATTCAGCGAATGGGGAAGTTTGGGCGATGGAGAAGGCCAATTCCGTGAGGCGACCGGAATTACAACCGCCGACGGGCTTGTTCTGGTAACAGATAATGGCAATGGACGCATCCAGGTCTTTGACCTTGACGGAAAGTTTGTCCGCCAATGGAATGTACCCGAATGGGAAAAGTATGTGTGGCATTATCCTGACGTCGCATATGATGAAAGCCGAAAACTCGTTTACGTTACCAGCGGCACCACAAAGGAGGTCATAGCGTTCGACCTGAAAGGGAACCGTTCCACTCCGCTCGGCCCGGATAGCCAAAACGGGCTCGACAACCCATCGTCCCTTGTCATTACCAAGACAAACAATGACCGGACGCTCCTCGTCCTCAATACGGGGAACTCGACGGTGGTCCGTTTCCCATTATCGGGTCCGTGACGGTGCTCATTTTTCGCATTCCGGCAATGAATGCTATTTTTGCGAAGACGCGTCGCGTGCCATGCCTTCGATCGTTTCTGCGATCACATATCGAGGCCGGCGTTTGACCTCATCGTAGATGCGTCCCAGATATTCGCCCATGATCCCAAGGCTGAACATCAACAGGCTTCCGATAAACAGCAGCAGCAGGATCACCGTGGCGAAACCCGTCATCGCATGGCCGCTAAGGAACATGTAAAGGGTCTGCGCTCCAAAGACCAACGCAAACAGCATAAACACAAGGCCCAAGACAGTAATTATCTGAAGCGGAACGGCCGAAAATCCGGTGATTCCGGTCAACGCAAGGTTGACGAGGAGAAAGAACGACCAAGTCGATGTTCCGCCCTCGCGACCCGCGACTTCAAAATAGACCTTTGCTCGAGAAAACCCCAGCCATGCTGTCATGCCGCGAAAAAAGACATTTCGCTCGCCCATCTGGAGGTAGGCCGCGACTGCCTGACGACTAAGCAGCTTGAAATCTGATGCAGCTGCCAGGTCGAAGCCCGATAGCCTGCCCCAGATCCAGTAAAAGATCCGTGCTCCGAGTTTGCTCAGTATCGATTCCTTGCCGCGCGTCTTCTTGACCGCATCGATGATCTCTGCGTCGCCGCTAAGCCAGATGGTCAGCATCTCGGATATCACTTCCGGAGGGTGCTGGCCATCCCCATCCATCACGATCACGGCATCGCCGCGCGCCCGTTCCAAGCCCGCGCAAAGGGCCAATTCCTTACCAAAATTTCGGCTCAGCCGCACGGCACGGATGGGCAGCTTCTCAGCGCAGGACGACAGTGTCGTCCAAGTCCCATCGTGCGAACCGTCATCGACCACGACGATCTCATATGCGATATTTCGGGGTTCGATGCTGCTCGCTATTCGTTCGAGAACGGTGCCGATATTCTTCTCTTCGCAGAAGACGGGCACGACGACCGAGACCAGTTTCTTGTAATCTTCTGTTCTTTCTTCACCCATGCTAGATCTTTCCGCTTAGCGCGATCGTCGTTGCCGGGACCCAAATATTCCTTCGTGCCAGGACCGAAGGGATGCGGATCCCGAATTTCGATGCTATCAGGCCGAGCGGGAAGGCATGCGGATACGGGATCCGTCGGATCTCATTGAGGCCCCCAAGACGCATTAACCGCTCCAGCGATCTCGCATCAAAGTAATGAATGTGTTCGGGCACTTTATACGACGCCCATCGCTTGCCCATTACTTTTCTCAAAAGTCCGCCCATGTCCGGGGCCGCAAGGATAAGCGTTCCGCCCGTCTGCAGCCTGTTCACCAGGTTTCCTACGAACTGTATCGGATCATAGACATGCTCGATCACATGCGTAGCAATAATGCAGTTAAACGTCTCGTTGCCCTCCAGTCCATCGACGCCTCCTGGATACACTCTGTCTGCAACCTTTGAGGCAATCGTGGCGGCCTCAGGCGAATACTCCGTACCGACCCGGCGGGCAAAGTATCCGTTTGCCGCATTCAAAAGGTATCCATAGCCACAACCGACTTCGAGAAGGGCGCCGCCGGTCATATTGCGCTTTTCTAGATTGCCGACGAGCCGGTCGAAGGTGGCCCCCAACGCAGATTCCTGATCTGAATAGCTGGTATCAGAGTAACCTGAATCTCCGCCCCCGAAGTAGGAGCTGTCCTGATAAAAGCGCTGCATAGCCTGCTCGTTCAGGCGTGGATAGAGATAATACATTGAGCAGGCCCGGCAACGCACAACACCGTGAACCCCGAGCCTGACAACAGGATCGTCACGATCAGATGCGCTGCACAGCGGGCAGTCCGGATACTCCATCTCGCTCACGGCATCTGATACACGACCGTTAGTTTTGTCGGAAAGTTGAAGATCGTCCATCATTCTCAACTCAATACGATATCATTTTCACACAGTCTCAGATGAGGCGGCCAGCCCGCTTGCTGACTGGCAAAAAACACAGTTCAGACCGCATACATCTTTAGCTTGAACTCATCATTCGCGATGTATATCTCGGGCTTGCGGCCTGAGAAGCGGAGCGATTGTTTGAGCACCATCGGCAGGCCGCCGTGCGGGACGGTGATGCCGTATTCGCGGCGTGTGAATATGGCCGCGATCTGCGGATTGAGCCGCTGGGTGATGCCGTAGCGAATGGCCCGCGACGCCGGCGGCGAGAAGCCCATCGTCCGACGCGGATTGATGATCTCGATAGCGTTATCGTAGATGTTGATACGCGTGCGGATGTCGCGCAATGCAAGGTCGCGGTGCATCAGGGCGTTGATGATCGCCTCGACAACGGAATAGTGGTGATAACGCCCACGCGGCTTTGCTACGGCATCACCGACGAGCGCCAGTTTGCGTTTCGGCGGATCCTTGTCGAGATCGACGTAGCGTTTTACGAACTCGATCACAGTCTCATACTGAGTCAGCAGATTGCCCTTGGTCTCGAGGGCCTCGATGAGCTGAGCGGAGCCGTTCTCACCCGAAAAGCGGGCCACGGTCACGTTTGAGCGCGGCAGCAACTCTGCTACGCGGTCGTTCTTTCCGAACAGCAGCAATGCAGCGACGGTGGGAAAGAACTCATCGCCTTGGCCGACCGCCAGCATCAGATCCTTTCGCAAAAAATCACTTGTCGAATAGAGCGTCCTGTTCGGTGCCTCGGTGTCAAAAGCGTTCGCAAATGACCACAACAGGGCATCGTCAAAATCGGCTTCAGTCGCGGTCTGCATCGGGATGTTCTCAAAGCCCAGCGGTCTCAGTTCGTCGAGCCACGATGACAGCTCGTCCCGAGCGACCTCGCGCTTTTCCGCGCCAAACCGCATATAGAATCGCCCGTCGCGCGTCCGATATGGCCGCCGACGGCCGTCCACGTCGAGGGCGACGATCCGCTTGCCGCTGTCAAATGCGATCGTGTCGATCATCGGCACAAGCGGCGGCGTGACCTCGTCGCGACAGATTCGCGAGAGTTCCTGAACGACCCATTCAGGATTGCTGACGCCCTCGATCCTGAGCTGGTCATTGACGCCGAAGATGATGGTTCCGCCGTCGGTATTGGCCAGGGCGACGATGCCCTGCGTGATGCGTTCGGGATTTGAGAGCTTTACCTTTAATTCAAGATAGGTGTCTTCGCCGCCGCGGATCAGTCGGAGCAACTCGGTGCGCGTTGTTGATTGCAGGGGCTGGTTGTGCAGGTATTCCTGAAAGGAATGATCACTTGCGGGCGGGCGTGTATGTCGAAACTTCCTTCTCGGCATCTCTTTTAGGTGCGGGCCGGAATGTCAAAATTCGCTACGTCCCAATTGAACCACCGAATGGCGCCAATGTAAACCACGTCGGTTCAAGTTGGCGAAATTGCGTGTACTCGTCTAAAATGAAAGCTTTCTAAGTTGACACTCGCTCCTATTCCGTCGCCGCGTTCTCAGAACGTGATGGGTGGTCTTGTGCGAGGGTTAGGATCCCTGAGGAACAAAATTAAATGAGAAAAGAGAACCGTTCGGCCGTTGGCCGCAGTATTTGTTTGACGCTGGGGCTGCTTGCCCTGATCACGGGCGTTATTGCCCTGCCGTTCAAGTTCGCTAACGCTGCCGGTGCCGGTGGAGCGGGCCTGTTCCCGCGGACCGTCAGCCACGAGCCGGAACTGCCGTATTACGACATCCGCAGCGACGCAAGCGCGGCGGCGATCGGTTTTCTTGTCGAGGCGAGGGCCGATTCGGCGGTTGACGCTGGGCGCGTAGCAGATATTCGCGATCGGTTTGTCCGAGCCGAAGGCGAACTCAGGACACGCGTGCCAAAGCTGGTGGTGGAATACAATCAGGACATCCGCACGCCCGAGGTCATAGCTACGGGCGTATGGACGGACAGTCTCGCATACCTGGCCGAACGATCGGTCGGTTCGCGCTCAGACGCGCTGCGCAGTTTCATTCAACAGAACAATGACCTTCTTGGCGTAACCGACCAGCAGGCGGCCGCGCTCAAGGTGACGGCTGATTACGCCAATCCTAACGGCGATCTTTCGTTCGCTCACTTCGAACAGTTCATCAATGATATTCCCGTCTTTCGCGGCGAGATCAAGGCCGGATTTGGCAAGAACGGCCGGATGTTTCGTGTCATCAATAATCTCGCTCCGGGCCTTGATCAGGCACGGATCGCAACGGATTTTGGCGATGCGTCGGCCGCATTAAGGGCGGCTGCCGGCCACATAGATTATCAGATCAAAACTTCCGATATGGCCGTGGATGAGACTCGGAGCACGGACAAGGCAACGTACTTCGGCACGAACGATTTCGCTCCCGCAGCCGAAAAATTCTATTTCGCGACCGAGCCGGGCGTGGCGCGTGCCGCTTGGCGGGTCTTTATCGATAAGGGTTCTGCGGCATATTACGTGATCGTTGATGCCGCAACCGGCACGATGCTCTGGCGCAAGAATCTGGTGAACGATCAGACACAGCCGGCGACCTACAATGTCTATGCCAATCCGAATTCGCCGATGGACATCTCGGAAAACCCAAATCCGATCACGCCGGGTCCGACATCGCCGAGCGGCGTTCAGGGCGTCCAGATCGCTCGCGTCAACCGGACGCTGATCGGCAACGAAGGCCCGCTTGCGTTTAATAATCTCGGATGGATCACCGACAGCACCGGCCCGTCGGGCTGCCCGACGTGCGGCTGGACCGACGGAAATGCGGTCGAGGCAGGGCTGAATATCGTCCCACCCGACGATGTCGATGCGCCTCAGCCGGGAGTTGACCGGGTTTTCAATTTTGCGTACAATCCGCCGCCCGGAATGCCGCCGCCACCCGACGACCTCACAACGGCGAATTCGCGCTCCGGTGCGGTAACGCAGCTTTTCTACACGACTAACCGGTTTCACGATTACCTTTATCAACTCGGCTTTACTGAGGCGGCCAGGAATTTTCAGCATGACAATTTTGGGCGCGGTGGTGTTGGGTTCGACAGGATCAAGGCACAGGCGCAGGATTTCGCCGGCACCAACAACGCAAACTTTATGACGCCGTCAGACGGCGGCCGCGGCCGGATGCGAATGTATGTATTCACGCAGGTGCCGGCCCGCGATGGCTCGCTAGATACCGAGATAGTTGTGCATGAATTGGCACATGGCGTCTCAAATCGCCTCCACGGCAACGCCAGCGGCCTCGGGACGGAACGTGCCCGGGGAATGGGCGAAGGTTGGGGTGACTTTTACGGGCTAACCGGCCTGTCCGAAGCTACAGACCCGGCGAATGGCGTCTATGCGGCGGCGTCATACTCGACATTCGGCGTGTTCGGCCTGGGAGCTACGAATTCGTATTACGGCATCCGGCGATTTCCGTATGCGGTGCTGTCTTCGACAGGCGGTCCGAACAATCGGCCGTTCAATCCGCTTACGGCCGGCGATGTCAACACTCCCTGCGTGCTCACCGACGGGGCCTATCCGGCATCGCCGCCATTTGCCGGCAATGCGTGTACCGAGGTACACAATCAGGGCGAGGTTTGGGCGTCGCTGCTGTTTGAGGCAAGGGCACTGTTTATTGCCCGGCTTGGATTCGAAACAGGCAATCGCCGTCAGATCCAGTTTGTGACCGACGGGATGAAGCTGGCACCGCTTAATCCGACATTTGTCCAGGAACGCGACGCGATCATCGCGGCAGCTCTGGCATCGTCCATCGGGCCTGAGGCCGAGGCGGATGCGGCGGATTTTCGTGAAGGATTTCGAATTCGTGGCCTTGGCTTTGCCGCAACGGATACCGGCTCTGCTCTGACCGAGTCGTTCATACGTCCTAATGCGACCTATGTACTGCCATTCTCGGTGAGTGACCTGCCCGGTGACAATGACGGCTATCCCGAGCCGGGCGAGAACGTGCTTCTTAACATTTCCGTTCGGAACCCCACGGCGGCACCGCTTACGAATGTAACGGTAAGCGTTCCGGGCGGCGGCAGCGTCAATTACGGCACGATAGCCGCGGGAGCGACCGTGCAGCAGGGCGTGCCATATACGGTTCCCGCAGGGTCGCCGTGCGGTAGTCTCGAGTCGGTCACGATCAATATCAGCAGTGACGCCGGGACGCAAATACCATTTACGCAGACCTTCAGGCTTGGCGTGCCCGAGGCACCGGTCACATTCTCAAACACCGCCGCGATAACTATTCCGAATGGCGCCCCGACAACCACGAACGGCCCGGCATCGGTCTATCCCAGCGGTATCGCCGTCTCGGGCCTTACCGGCTTGCGGACGATCAAGGTCCAGTTCAGCCAGCTTTCGCATACGACACCGGCGGACATGGATATCTTGCTCGTCGGCCCCGGAAACAAGAAGATGACGATCATGTCCGATCAGGGCGGGCCAAACCTTGTCACGAATGTGACGATGAATCTATTCGATTCGGCACTGACGCCTATTCCCACAGTGATCACGTCGGGCGACTACCGCCCGACCGCTGACGCCGGCCAGGACTCTTTCCCGGCCCCGGCCCCGCCACCGTTGTATCAACTGCCGGCTCCCGGCGGATCTGCAACTTTTGCGTCCGTTTACGGCACAAACAGTGCGAGCCTGAACGGCACATGGAACCTCTTTGTCGTAGATGACGCCGCGGGTAACGTCGGCGAGATGGCAGGCGGCTGGTCGATCACCTTTGAATCTGCTGACTATTCGTGTCAGATCGGAGGAAACCCAACTCCGACACCTACGCCGACGCCAACACCGACACCGACACCTACTCCGACGCCGACTCCGACACCGACACCGACACCGAGTCCTTCTCCGAGCCCAAGTCCGAGTGTCTCGCCGACGCCGTTGTATACGCGGGGTGATTATGACGGTGACAACAGGACGGATACTACCGTGTGGCGGCCGACGGCGTTTGCACCGAATCTGAGTGCGTTCTATACGCAGTATTCGGGCAACGGCAGCTTCTTTGGGATACAGTTTGGGAATACGGGCGATGTTGCCATCGCAGGTGACTTTGATGCCGATAATAAGACGGACTTTGGCGTGTCAAGGTTTACGACGGCCGATGGCGTTGATCTGATCTATCTCGAAAGCTCGACAAACACGGCAAAGTTCCCTGTGTGGGGCAACACCGGAGACATCTTCGTCTCAGGCGATTATGACAGTGACAAGAAGACAGATGTGATGGCGTGGCGGCCATCGGACGGCACCTGGTACATAGTGAATTCGAGCGGTGCGAATGGCGGCTTTACGTTTATCACGCACGGCCAGAACGGCGACAAACCGTATGCGATGGACACGGACGGCGACGGCAAGTCGAATCTGGTGTACTATCGCCCGTCAACCGGCGACTGGGTTGTCCGCAACAACGACGGCAGCAGCACGACAACAAACTTCGGCCTCCCGGCTGACGTTCCTGTCCCTGCGGACTACGACGGCGACAACAAGGACGACATCGCCGTGTTCCGTGACGGGTTGTGGATCGTCAAGAGAAGCTCTGACGGCCAGGTCGAGTTCCAGCCGTTTGGCACAACGGGTGACATCCCGATTCCCGGCGACTACGACGCGGACAACAAGTACGACCGTGCGGTCTACCGTGCCGGCATCTGGCACATGCTCCGCTCGACGCAAGGCTACACCGGCGTCCAGTTCGGTGCCCCGACCGATACGCCTATGCCGAAGGCTTATATACCGTAAGGAAATTAGCCGCGGATCACGCGGAGAAGCGCGGATAGGAGAAGATTTGAAATAATCTTCCTTATCTGCGTTATCCGTTTTATCTGCGGCTGATCTGCTTTCGCCAAGCTCGATCCGGGGGCATATTCCACGGCTAACCTCGCTCCTATATTTTGTGGTAACATTTCCTGCTGTGAGACTGGACGTTCTCATTATCAGGATAGCGTTCGTCGGCTTTCTTGTTCTGCTCGGTTATTTGCTTGTCCCTTTTGAGAGAACGCAGCGGTTCGGGCTGAGCAATATCGGGGACGAGAGCACGCGGCGTCTGCTTTCGGGTGTGCTCGGCGGCGTGATTGCCCTGCTCATTATAGGCTTTGAGATGCGTGTGCGGCGGGCGTCGCTTAAGACGCTGATCGGTGCCGCAGTGGGCTCGATATTAGGCATTATCGGGGCCTTCCTGATTGGGGTGCTCATCTCGATCCAAAAAGAAGCGGCTGTGTCGGCAGAAATGCAGACGTTTCTTACGATAACGCTGGCCTTTTTTATGGGCTACGTCGGGCTGATGGTCGGAGCGGCAAAGGGCGATTATCTCGACCTCTCTGCGCTCGGCGGCATATTTAGCGACAAATCCTCCACTCGTGATTACAAGATACTCGATACGTCCGTGATCATCGACGGCCGCATCGCAGATGTCGCGGAGACGGGCTTTCTCGGCGGCTCATTGATCATTCCCAACTTTATCCTGGCTGAATTGCAGCAGGTGGCGGACTCGCCTGATTCGTCAAAGCGACAGCGTGGCCGGCGTGGGCTCGATATGCTCCAGCGGCTGAGGAGCAATACAAAACTCGACGTGCAGATAGTAGAGACCGACTTTCCGGCCGTCAAGGAGGTCGATCTGAAGCTGATCGAATTGGGCCAGCAGCTTGATGCCGTGATCGTGACGAACGATTTTAACCTGAATAAGGTCTCGCAGCTTCGCGGCGTTGAGGTCCTGAATATCAACGAGCTGGCTAACGCAATGCGGCCCGTCGTACTCCCCGGCGAGGCAATGCGGGTCTTTATTCTCAAAGAGGGCAAGGAATACAATCAAGGCGTCGCATATCTCGACGACGGCACTATGGTCGTGGTTGACCATGCCCGCCGTCTAATCGGTAAAACAGCCGACATCGCCGTGACCAGCGTGCTCCAGACCACTGCAGGCAAGATGATATTCGGCCGCCTTTGGGAAGAGCGTGACGAGCAGAATGGTAACGAGAATTCATCGGCATTCAGTATTCACGATTCGCGTTCGCTGGGTTTTAGAAAAGCAACTCGCGAGCTACGACAGACGACAATAATCGAAGAGATCGAATAGTGAATATCGCCATCATCGTTGCCGCCGGCAGCGGCTCGAGATTCGCCGCCGACAAGCCCAAACAATTCACAGAACTCCTCGGCAAGCCCTTAATAATACACACTTTAGAACGATTTGAGGCCTGTCCGGCGGTGGACGAGATCGTGCTTGTGTTGTCGGACGAAGGGAGGGCGGAATTTGAGATCTTAAATTTGAAATTTCAAATTAAGAAGATTAAGACAATTGTCAGTGGCGGGGCTACTCGGGCGGAATCTGTCTTGAATGGGCTGTCGGTAGTTTGTCAAAACAATGATGCGTCTGTCGTTGCCATACACGATGGGGCACGTCCTTTAGTCTCGGTTGACGAGGTAGAAATGGTCGTCGCTAAGGCACAGGAAACAGGGGCCGCTTGCCTGGTCGCTCCCGTGACGGATACGATCAAGTCGCTTCGCGGAGACGAGATAGGTTCGACACTTGACCGCAACAAGCTGCGTCGTGCACTGACGCCTCAAGCGTTTCGTGTTGAACTGCTGATGAAGGCCTATAGTGAATATGGGCCCGGAGCGATTCTCGACACCGTTACCGACGAATGTTATCTCGTGGAAAAACTCGGCGTGCCCATTGCCGCCGTAGAGGGCAGTTCGCGAAATATCAAGATCACACGGCCGGAGGATCTTGTGTTTGCTGAGGCGATTTTGAAAAGTAGCTATTAGCTGTTAGCTATCAGCTACTAGCTACTTTTGTAAAGAATTGTGAGAGTTGGATTTGGCACAGATATTCATCGGCTGATCGCCGGACGGCCGCTGGTTATCGGCGGGGTCGTGATCGAGTCGGACCTCGGTGCGGACGGGCATTCCGACGCGGATGTGTTGATGCACGCGGCCGCGGACGCAGTGTTGGGCGCGTTGGCGTTGGGCGATCTCGGCAGGCATTTTCCGAATGACGAGAAGCGTTGGCGAAATGCGGAAAGCTCGCAATTCCTGCGATACGCGGTCGATTTGATCAACGAAAAAGGCTATTCGGTCGGCAATCTCGATGCGGTCGTGCACCTCGAACGTCCCAAGCTGCGTCCTCATATCGACGCGATGCGAGCCAATCTCGCCGATGCTCTGGGCGTCTCGATCGATCAAGTTAGTGTCAAAGCAAAGACCGGCGAAGGCGTCGATTCAGTCGGCGAACGGCGTGCAGTATCGGCGGAGGCGGTTGCACTTCTTCAGAAGAATTAACCACAGATGAACACAGACAAACACAGATAGGAACAAAACAAATATCTGTGTCCATCTGTGTATATCTGTGGTTTATTCCTTTCCTGCGGTAAAATACATCGATGCGTCCACAGGAATTGATCGCCCGCAAGCGTGACGGCAAGGCATTGTCGGATGCCGATATTGGCGTTTTTATCGACGGTGTTACCTCGCGTGAGTGGGCTGATTATCAGATCACCGCAATGGTGATGGCGATGTTCATCAACGGGCTCAATCGCCGCGAACAGTACGCCATTACGCGGGCGATGCTGCATTCGGGCACGGTGATGGACTTTTCCGACATCGATGCGCCGAAGGCCGACAAGCATTCGACCGGAGGTGTCGGTGACAAGACATCGCTGATAATCGCTCCTCTCGCGGCCGCCTGTGGCATCGCGGTCCCGATGATCTCGGGTCGCGGCCTAGGGCACACGGGCGGGACATTGGATAAGCTCGAATCGATCCCGGGCTACGACGTAAATCTATCATTTACACGACTTAAAGAGGTGATGCGGGCGTGCGGATTTGGCCTGATCGGCCAGACCAAGCAGATCGCGCCGGCCGACAAGAAGCTGTATGCACTGCGTGATGCGACGGCGACGGTGCCGTATATTCCGCTGATCGTGGCCTCGATAATGTCAAAAAAACTCGCCGAAGGCCTCGATGCATTGGTGCTCGACGTTAAAACAGGCTCGGGCGCGTTCATCCAGAAATATCCCGAGTCGGTCAAGCTTGCAAAGGCCCTCTGCGAAACGGGCCGGTCATTCAAGGTCGATACCCGCGCACTCATCACAGACATGAGCCAGCCGTTGGGCAAATATGTCGGGAATGCTCTCGAGGTGTATGAATGCCTGAAGATACTCCGCGGCGAGGCTGAACCCGCAATGGCGCAGACGCTGGAGTTGAGTATCGAATTGACGGCGTCGATGCTGGTGCAGGCAGGCGTTGCCGACACAATTCAAAATTCGAGATTCAAGATTCAGAATGCCTTGCGGTCAGGCGAGGCGTTGGAACTGTTTCGTCAGAATATCGAGTTGCAGGGCGGCGATCCCCGGATCTGTGACAGGCCGGAAATGTTGCTGGCAAAGGGTTTGAAGAAGGTCGAGGTGGCGGCTGTGGCGAACGGTTATGTATCGGCTATCGATACTTTTGCGGTCGGGCGAGCGGTTTGTGATATCGGCGGCGGGCGCGTAAAGGTGGAGGATGGCGTCGATCATGCGGTAGGTTTTGAGTGCTTCAAGAAGATCGGCGACCGTGTGCGAAAAGGCGAGCCGCTCGGCCTGGCGCATTGCCGCTCTCGTTCGCAAGGGGACGCGATTAGTGAAAATCTGCGGAATGCATATAAAATATCGAAGGAAATCCCAAAGACAACCAAGCTGATCCGAGCTGCGGTCTAACAATCATGAGTTCAGCGTTTAGAGTTCGGAGTTTCGAGTTATGAAGAGCGGAAAGTCCCTTTTTTTGGTGTTGTTTGCTGTGGCGGCGTTTGTCTCATCGTGTGCGAATCATGCTGAGGCGCGGCGCGAGGGCTGCAAGATCAAGGTCGGCATCGTTTTTGACATCGGCGGCAAGAATGACCGGTCGTTCAACGCCGCGGCTTGGGAGGGCGTCAAGCGTGCTCGCGAGGACATGCACATCTGCCTATATGATGTCGAGCCGGGAAATCCAAACTCGATCGAGCCGGCGATGCGGGCATTTGCCGAAGAGAATTTTGACCTGATCTTTGGCGTCGGTTTTGCCCAGGGGCCGATCATGCAAAAGGTCGCGATGGACTATCCGAATATCAAGTTCGCGATTGTTGACGGCGTGATATTCGAGGCTGACGGCAAAACGCCCAAGCAGAACGTTGCCTCACTCATCTTTCGCGAACACGAAGGCTCATACCTCGTGGGGATGATCGCCGCGGCGAAATCGAAAACAGGCGTGCTCGGCTTTATCGGCGGCATGGACATTCCGCTGATTCATAAGTTTGAGACGGGCTACGAGGAAGGGGCCAAGAGCGTAAATCCGGATATTCGCGTCATTGACAACTACGTTGGCGTGACCGACGGTGCGTGGAACAATCCCGGCAAGGGCAAGGAACTCGCGCTTGCGCAGATCGAGAAGGGCGCGGATGTGATCTTTACGGCTGCGGGCAATTCGGGTCTTGGCGCATTTGATGCCGTCGAGCAATATGGCCGCGACCCGAAGACCGGCGAGGCGAACAAATTCGTGATCGGTGTCGATTCAAACCAGAACATGGTCAAGCCGGGCTTTGTGCTCACCTCAATGGTCAAGCGAGTCGATAATGCCTGTTACGATGTCGTCAAAGAGGTGCTCGCGAACGATTTTCACGGCGGCTTTCACGTCTTTGGCCTCGACAAGGATGGCGTTGCGTATGCGATGGATGCGAATAACGACGGCATCATTCCGCCGGACGTGATCGGCCGCGTCGAAGAAGCGAAGAAGAAGATCGTCGCCGGCGAGATCAAGGTTACCGACGCGATGGCAAAGTAGATGCGAGCCGTTTGGTTTATCCGTCATGCAGAGAGTCTTGGTAATATCGGGGAAGCGACCACAACTCCGCGCGAGATACCCCTTTCCGAGCTCGGTAGGGCACAGGCGGACCGGCTGGCTGAGACCTTCCCGATCAGGCCGGACTTGATAGCGATTTCTCCGTTTGATCGAGCGCGTTTCACCGCGGAACCACTGATTCGAAGGTTCGAGGACGTCCCGACATTTTCGGCGAACATTCAGGAATTCACGTATCTTGCAATCGAGAAATGTCGCGGCACTAACTCGGCACAGCGCAAACCATTGGTGGATGAATATTGGGGCCGTAGTGATCCCGAGTACTGTGACGGCGGCCAGGCGGAATCGTTCTCGCAGTTTCTATGCCGCTTGGACGGCTTCATTTGTGACCTTTTGTCGCGGGAGTTTGCTATCGCGGTAGCCGTGACACATGAACAGGTTATCAAGGCCCTTATGTGGATGCGGATCGCCTTCGCTACAGAAGTTACGTCTGCGTCGATGGCGGGTTTCTATAAATTTATGACATCGTTTAAGATACCGAACATTGCGATAGTTCCTTGCTTGTTTGACGAAGAAGGTCAAAGCTTCTTCGGCAAGTTAACGAGGCCGGAGTCAGTAAATGCTTGAACTAAGAAATATCCGCAAAACATTCGGCGAAACCGTCGCTAACGACGACGTCTCGCTAACGGTGCATAAGGGCACGATCCATGCGGTCGTGGGTGAGAATGGCGCGGGGAAATCGACGGCGATGAAGATCGTTTACGGTTTCTATAATGCCGATAGCGGCGAGATCATACTCGACGGCAAGACCGTGCCGGTACGGAATCCGCACGAGGCGATCGGGCTTGGCATCGGCATGGTGCATCAGCATTTTATGCTGGTCGATACGATGACCGTGGCCGAGAACATCATTCTCGGTGCCGAGACCGGTTCGGCGGCAAATCTTGATCTCGAAAAGGCAAATAGCGACATTCAGGCCCTGTCAGACGAGCTAAAGCTCGGCGTCAATCCTCGTGCGATGATCGAGGATCTGTCCGTCGGGCAGCAGCAGCGTGTGGAATTGCTCAAGGCGCTGTATCGCAATGCTAACCTGCTCATTCTCGACGAGCCGACGGCCGTACTCTCGCCGCAGGAGGTCGAAGAGTTTTTTGGCATTCTTCGCCGGATGAAGGAGCAAGGCAAGACGATCGTCATAATTACGCACAAGCTCGACGAGGTACTCGCGATCTCAGACGAGGTCACGGTGATGCGTGACGGCCGCACGGTCGGGCACGTCAAGACGAGTGAGACCAATGCCAAAGAACTCGCCCGCATGATCGTCGGCCGCGACGTGCTGCTGCGTGTCGACAAGCCGAATTCTTCGCCGCACGGCATCGTGCTCGAGGTCAAAGGGCTAAAGGTCCATGGCCGGCATGGGCTGGCAGTTGATGATGTCTCGTTTCGGGTTCAGGCCGGCGAGATCGTCGGAATTGCGGGTATCGAGGGCAACGGACAGACCGAGCTGATCGAGGCTTTGGCCGGCCTTACGAGGGCGTCGAGCGGCTCGTTCGAGTTTGAGGGCCGCGACGTCACGCGCGTGTCGGCTCGCCGACTCAAAGAGCTAGGCATCGCACACATTCCCGAGGACCGCCACAAACGTGGTTTGCTGCTGTACTCTGACCTCGCCGAAAACTCGATCCTCGGTGTGCACTATCGCCCGCCGATCGCGGCTGCGACCGGACTTATGAATTCTGCTGCCATCCAGAAACGCGTCGGCGAGATCATCGAGAATTTCGACGTTCGCCCGCCTGACGCTACGCTCACCGCAAAGTCGCTATCAGGCGGCAATCAGCAAAAACTCATCATCGGCCGCGAATTTGAGCTGAATCCCAAACTCTTGCTCGTCTCGCAACCGACGCGCGGCGTCGATATCGGCGCGATCGAATTTATCCACCGCAAGCTCATCGCCCTTCGCGACGCAGGCTCGGCCGTCCTGCTCGTCTCCGCCGAACTCGAAGAGGTCACCGCCCTCGCCGACCGCCTGCTCGTCCTTCGCGAAGGCAAGATCGCCGGCGAGGTCGATCCGAAGACCACCTCAGTCGAGGACATCGGCCTGATGATGACGGGCGGATAATGAAATTAAGGAATTAGCCACGAATGCACGAATAAACTGCTTCTTTCTGGCTCTTATTCGTGCATTCGTGGCTATTCTTTTCTTGTAGATCATGAACGACCTGATCTTGAAAGACGAAGCCTATCGCATTATTGGTCTCTGCATGGAAGTTCACAACAATCTCGGTGCCGGGTTCCTAGAGATCGTTTACAAAGATGCCCTTGAACTCGAATTTCGCCGGGCCGGCATACTTTATGAGCGAGAGAAGGAATATGTGGTCAACTATAAGGGTGTAATACTACCTCATAAGTTCTACGCCGACTTTGTTGTGTTCAATCAGGTAATTTTGGAGGTCAAGGGAATGAGCGGCATCGCCGATGAATTCATTGCGCAGGCTATAAACTATCTGAAAGTATCTGGAAATAGACTTGCTTTGATTGTCAATTTTGGCGAGGAGAAGCTCAGCTATCGGCGAGTTGTGCTATAAGAAAGAAAAATAGCCACGAATGCACGAATATGAACGGAATGTCTTCTCTTATTCGTGCATTCGTGGCTAATTCTTATATTCTCCATGCACAAATATCTCATCATTGAGCAGCCGTTCGTAAGCGGCGGCATTCTCAACGGTCGTCCAGCCATGCCAGATGCGAGCGATCATGTCGATTCAGCCGTTTGTGATCCAAAGATACTCTTCATAGCTGCGACCGCCCTTTCAAGGTTTTTCATCGAAGTCGCGTACGAGAACCTGAGATAGCCGTCCGCACCGAAGCCCTCGCCGTCGGTAACGACGATGTGGGCTTCTTTTAACAGCAGGTCGGCAATGTCGGCGGACGCTCTGAATCGGTCGCCGAGCATATCACGCACATCGACGAACGCATAGAACGCACCCTCCGGCATCGCGCATTTGAAGCCGTTTATCTCGTTGAGAGCAGGGACGAAGTAGTTCTTGCGGCGTTCGTACTCGCTCGTCATCGCGTTGACGGCGGCGATGGTGGCGTCGGCGTCCTGCAGGGCTTTGGCGCAAGCGTATTGGACGAATGACGTCGGGTGCGTGGCCGAATGGCTTTGCAGCTTGACCATTGCTTTTGTCCAGGTTTCGTTCGCGATCGTGTAGCCGATACGCCAGCCGGTCATGGCGTAAGTCTTCGAAAAGCTCCCCGCGACACAGACGAATTCACGCAATTCCGCAGGCAGCGACGCCGATGTGAAAGGCTCGGCCGGCGGATAGGCAAAGAAGAGATAACATTCGTCGGTAAGGACATAAATGCCGCGCTCAGCACAGACCTCGACGATCCGACGCATCTCGTCGGGCGGTATCACGCGGCCGGTCGGATTGTTTGGCGAATTGATAATTAGGAGACGTGTCTTGTCCGTGATGGCCGCAGCCACCTGATCGGCGGTGAGGACGAAATCGGTCTCGGCTGTCTCGATGAGGACGGTATTTGCCCGGCAGAATGCGGCTATTGCCGGAAAACTTACCCAATACGGTCTCGGAATGAGGACGTCGTCGCCCGCCTCCAGCAAGGTGCATGCTGCATTGAACAATGCCTGTTTGCCGCCACACGACGCCGCGATCTGGGCCACCGAGATCTCCGCGCCAAACCGCGAATGATAGAACGCCGCGATCGATTCGCGAAATTCCTTGAGGCCTGCGGCCGCGGTGTATTTTGTGATCCCGCGGGCGAGGCCTTCGGCGGCGTAGGCTTTAATAAACTCCGGCGTATCAAAATCCGGCTCGCCGACCGAGAGGTCGATCACGTTGATGCCCTCAGCGCGCATCTCGGCGGCCGCCTGCGCCGCGATCAGCGTCGATGATCCCTGCATCGCTGCTACATTGTCTGAGACGGGGAAAGATGTCATCGGCGTTATTTTACCGCAGAGACGCAGAGACGCAGAGAACCAAAAACAGGTAATTGAAGGTTTGTGCTTGCCTTCTCTGCGTCTCCGCGTCTCTGCGGTTCATCGTCTCCTTGCTCGCATTCGAGCCTCGACGAGGTCGGGGATCAGGCCGGCGACACGGCCGCCTAGTTCAAAGACCTGCTTCATCAGCGTCGATGAGACATAGCTGTACTCCTCACCGGCCATCAGAAAGACCGTTTCGATGGTTGGCTCGAGCCGGCGATTCATCAATGCCATCCTGAGTTCGTATTCGTAATCGCTGACCGCTCGAATGCCGCGAACAATCGCCGTCGCGTTCTTATCTTTTGCGAATTGGGCAGTAAGGCCCGAGAAGCTCTCGACCAGCATCGTGCATCCGGCGGTTTCGACGGACGGCAGAACCTCGCGGATCATGTCGCAGCGTTCCTCGACGGTGAACATCGGATGCTTGTCGGGATTATTGAGCACCGCGACGATCATCTCGTCAAAAAGCGGCGCTGATCGGCGGATAATATCGAGATGTCCGTTGGTCAACGGGTCAAATGAACCCGGAAATATCGCTCGCCGCATAATCTGTAAGCACAAAGTAATTACAATTTGTAATTAACTTGTAATTCTATTCAGTTTGCCCTTGCTTTTTGGTCTCGTTGCTATCATCATTCCTTCTATAGGGCCAGAAACCGAATTCCCGTCTAATTAGAAATTAACTAATTAGTAATTACTAATTAAAGAAGTGTCAATAACATAGCATAGCCTAAGATGAGCAAAAAGGGACAAGCCGCGGCTTTCTACGATCTCGAGGGCACGCTGGTCAGCACAAACCTGGTACACACGCTGGCGTTCTACGCCAAGCGACAGCAGGGGCTGTGGCAGACGGCGAAGAAGACCTTTGGCACGGTCGCGCGGCTGCCGCTGTTTGGCGTCGCGGAGTTGTACTCACGCAATGTCTTTAACACTGTCTTTTTCAAAAGCTATGAGGGGCTCTCATACGACCGGCTGCGGTATTTTTCGGACGAGCTGTTTGAGGAAGTGCTAAAGCCCGCGATATTCGATGGCACGGCAGACCTGATCGCCGCCGGCAAAAAGATAGGCCAACGCCAAGTAGTCATCACCGGCGCACTGGACTTCACCATCGAACGCCTGATGGACCACCTCGGCATTGATGATTTCAAGGCGAACCATATGGAGTTCGTCAACGGCTACTCGACCGGCCGCATAATCCCGCCGGTGATGGCGTCAGCGACCAAGGCGACATGGATGCGAGAATACGCCGAACGCGAGAACATCAACCTGTCGGACTCATATGCCTACTCGGACAGTATTTCCGATCTGCCGATGCTTTCGATAGTTGGTCATCCAGTTGCTGTCTGTCCGGATATGAGACTGAAACAAACGGCCATGCAACACGATTGGCCGGTCCTAGATTTGAAATAGAAAGAGAAAGCCACGAATGCACGAATAAGAAGGCTTTCATTCGTGCATTCGTGGCAAAACGCTTATGGCTCTTCAACTAAGGCGAAAGACACACGAATCCATTGTCTATATAGATAAAGACAGCGCGCCGCGGATCATGCCGTTTGGCGAGGATTTTATTATCAATGACATTCCGATCGGGACGCGGGTGATATATCCGAATCCGCCGATCAAGGGGCTGCCGAATCGGGAAGCCGCGATTCGGTATGCGGTGAATCATCCGCTCGAGATGGAGCCGCTCTATGCGCTTCTCGAGCCTGGGATGAAGGTGACGATCGCGGTGGACGACATTTCGCTGCCGTTGCCGCCGATGGCGACGCCTGATCTGCGGCAGACCATGCTTGAGGTAGTGCTGGATATGTGCGCGGCGAATGGCGTCGACGACATTCACATAATCATCGCGAATTCGCTCCACCGGAAGATGACCGAGTGGGAAATGAAGCGGATGGTCGGCAGCAAGATCCACAACGAATACTATCCCGACCGCTACTACAACCACGATGCTGAGGATGAGGACGGCCGCGTCACGCTCGGGCACACGCGGCACAACGAGCCGCTGCGGATCAATCGCCGGTGCTTTGAGAGCGACCTGCTGATCTATTGCAATATCAATCTCGTCCCGATGGATGGCGGGCACAAATCGGTCGCGGTCGGCCTGTGCGATTACGAGTCGTTAAGGGCGCATCACGAGCCGCAGACGATTCGCGACAGTCATTCGTACATGGACCCGCCGGCATCGGAGCTGAATCATAAGGTCGTTCGGCTCGGCAAGCTCGTCGACGAGCAGATGAAGGTCTTTCACATCGAGACCGCGTTGAACAATCGAATGTTCGGCGAGGGCTACGACATCCTGACGCGGAACGAGGACGAGTTCTCGTTCGCCGACCGGCTGAAATGGGAGGCGATGAAACGCACGTTCTCCAAGATGCCGCGCGGTGCTCGGCGCAAGATGCTCCACGCCATTCCCGCACAATATGAGCTGATAGCCTGCTACGCCGGCTCGACAGAGCCTGTTCACGAAAAGATCCTCGAGATGAACTACCGGCAGTACGAAATTCCGGTCAAGGGCCAGTGCGACATCATGATCACGGGCATCCCGGACATCTCGCCGTATAACGTCTATTCGGCGTTAAATCCTTTATTAGTGCAGGTTATGGCCCTTGGGTATCACTTCAATATGTACCGCAACAAGCCGCTGCTGCGAAAGGGCGGGACGCTGATATTGACGCATCCGTGCTTTGACGAATTCGACCATAACTTTCATCCGAGCTATATCGAGTTTTTCCATCGGCTGCTGCCCGAGAGCCGCGATGCGTTCTTTTTGCGTGAAAAATACGAACGCGAATTTGCCTCGAATCCGGCCTACGTCGAGATGTACCGCCGCGGCAACGCCTATCACGGCGCTCACCCGTTCTTTATGTGGTACTGGGGCGAGAACGGCCGCCAACACGTCGGCCAAGTCATCGCCGCCGGTGCCGAAAACGCCCACGTCCCCAACATCCTCGGCTGGGACCGCGCCGACAACTTAACCGAAGCAATAGCAATGGCCCGTTCAAAACAAGGCCGCAACGCCGAGATAACAATGCTGCACCAGCCGATAATCGGGTTGTGTAGTGTGACGGATTAATTTTAATAATATAACTGGTCATCTGACTGGTCATTCTGATATAATTCGTGTTATGAAAACTAGAACCCGAACAATCAGCGCAACGGAATTTAAAGCAAAATGCCTCAATATTTTCGATAACTTGGACAGCAACGGGATCATCGTTGAGAAACGTGGCAAGCCGGTCGCCAAAGTTACGCCGATCAAGGATGACGATTTTGAGATAATCGGCTGCTTGAAGGGAGAAATGGAGATACTGGGTGACATCATGTCGACGGGCATAAAATGGGATGCTGAATCTTGACACGAACATACTCTTGGCCACGGTCAACGACGAACTGAAACAAGGAGAAGAGGAGCTGATTCGAGGCGGCGATCTCGCAATCTCGGATGTCGTTTTGTGGGAGTTGGCAAAGCTTGTTCAACTTAAGCGGATAAGGCTCGACCTAGATGGCACGGTCTTTAAGCGAGTTCTGAGACAGTTGACGGTGTACCCCATAACACTTGAGATCGCCCGTCAAAGCACGGCTCTGGATTTTCGCTCCGATCCCGCCGACGAGATCATTGCGGCGACGAGCGTTGTCGAGGGAATGCCATTGCTCACCCGCGACCGTAAGATCCTGAAGTCGCGGCTCGTTCCTATCGCAAGATGACCGACAGACAGGAGATAGATATGTCAGCACCAGAAATGTCACAGGAAATGGAAGCCCTCAAGGGCAAGCTTCGCGGCATGTGGATCGCGGGCGATTTTGGCGTGATCGCGCGGTCGATCGAGCACGGGGCACGAGAATTCGTTGAACGATTGAACGTACAGCCGGGAATGAAGGTGCTCGATGTCGCGTGCGGAACGGGAAATCTCGCTTTGCCTGCGGCCCGTGCCGGTGCAGATGTAACCGGCATCGATATCGCCCCGAACCTGATCGAACAGGCGGTCGCTAATGCCGCGAGAGCGGGCCTCGACGCCAAATTCGAGGTGGGCGACGCTGAGGATATGCCGTATGCGGACGGTGAGTTTGACGTGGTGATGACGATGTTCGGTGCGATGTTTGCACCGCGGCCGGACGTGACGGCGAGCGAGCTGAAACGCGTTTGCAAAAGCGGAGGCGTGATCGCGATGGCAAACTGGACGCCCGAGGCGTTCACCGGCCAGATGTTCAAGACCGGAGCCAAACACGTGCCGCCGCCGCCCGGAATGTCGCCGCCGCTCCAATGGGGAATTGAAGACATCGTCCGCGAACGCCTCGCCGACGGCACAAGCGATCTGCAGATGACGCGGCGAAAGATCATTTTCCATTTCGACATGTCGCCGGAAGATGTCGTCGAACACTTCCGGCTATATTTCGGCCCGACGCAGAAGGCGTTCGAGGCACTCGACCCTGACGGTCAGGCGGCGTTGCGTGCCGACCTTGAGGCTCTCTGGAGCGAACACAATCAGGCGACGGATGGGACGACTGAAGTTGAAAGTGAATACCTCGAGGTAAGAGCAATCCGAACCTAGGGTCATGGAGAATCGCGAATTCGTAGAACGCGTTGCGAACATGTATCGCGATGCGCGAGTGCCAATCTTCCCGCACCCGAGCATTGTTCGCGGTCGAAGTCACTCAATTGCGAGCAAGGTCGAAGATCTATTCGCAAGGTTTGTTGTCGATACGCTCGGAGACGACGCAGAGGGCGTCACTATCTTTGTGGATCAACCGATTCGCCCGACATGTACGAACAAAACATTTTACCCGGATGTTGCTCTTGCGCGTGGAGACCGACTGGTTCAGATGTGGGACCTGAAGACCGATCTCGGATATGACCGGGGAGGGTTTGCTCAGAAATGTCGCGAGAAAGCCGACCTGTTAGGCGAAATTCGAGGGAACGTCGGTTTCTTGAGCAATAGGCAAATCAACTTCTCCGAAAACCTGATGTATAACGTAGTAGTCGTAAGCAAGAGAAATATCCAACAGAACTTGGTCGAACAGCACATCGACGAGATTCGGGTAATCGATGGTGTCGACGCGTTTTTTCTCACAGACGACGTCCATCCGAATTTTAACCACTGGCCAGTCGCAGAGATAATGGGGGCGATCAACATCCTCGATGAGGAATTTGATCGCGTACGACAACGTGTGCGGGAAGCGGTTACGCAGAGATGAGACTTTCACCAACAGAAATATTCAAGGGCAAGAAGATCTTCTTCATCGGCGGAACGGGCTTTGTGGGGAAGGTCACTTTGTCGATGCTGCTCAATAACTTTCCGGATATTGGGAAGGTGTATGCGACCGTGCGGGCACGGGATGAGAACGAGTCGCGGACCAGGTTTTGGACGTCGATAGTGACGTCGCCGACGTTTGATCCGCTGCGGGAGAAGTACGGCGACGGGTTTGAGGATTTTATTAAGTCCAAGGTCGTTCCCGTGAACGGCGACGTCGGTAACGAGTTTCTCGGGCTCGATGAGAAGGAAGCGGCCAAGATCATGCGGGACACCGACATCATCATCAATGGTGCCGGTAATGTGACGTTCAATCCGCCGCTTGAGTCAGCTCTCAGGACGAATGTCGTCGGGTCAAACAACATAATCAAGCTCGCGCGGATGATGAAAAAGCCGCGGCTGGTGCATGTTTCGACGTGTTTTGTTGCGGGCAAGCGTTCCGGGCCGATCTGGGAGAATGAACCTGTCGTCGGGTATTTTCCAAGGAAAGACGAGCTGGTGGGGACGACGTTTGACGTCAATCGCGAGGTCGAGGACTGCGCTCGCCTATCCGAGCAGGCACGGCAGGAAGCGGATGACGCCGTGCAGGCGGCGAAATTTCGCGAGCAGGCGAGAAAGCGTTTTATCGAAGAAGGCCGCGATCCGGACGACGAGACCGAATTGAAATCGGCGATATTTCGCGAACGAAAGATGTGGATACGCGAGCGCACCACCGAGCTTGGGGCCGAGCGGGCCGAGTATTGGGGCTGGACGAATATCTACACGTATTCCAAATCGCTCGCCGAGCAGATCATCGCTTCGCAGGACGATATCGTAAAGACGCTTGTGCGCCCGAGTATAGTCGAGTCGTCGAACCAATATCCGTTCCCGGGCTGGAACGAAGGGTTTACGACGACTGCACCGCTGATACTGATAGCGCTCCGCGGTCAGCCCGTGATCCCTGTTAACGAAAAACTCATCCTCGACATCATCCCGGTCGATATGGTCGCTGGAGCGATACTCGCGGCGGCGATGAATGTGCTGGTTGATGATAATCCGCCGCTCGTTTTTCAGGCATCATCGGGCGACTCGAACCCGAACGATATGAAACGCATTGTCGGGCTGGTCGGGCTGTATAAGCGGCAGCATTTCGAGGAAAAGGAAACGGGCAACAAGCTCGCGAACAAGCTCGCCGGCATGGTCGAGGCGACACCCGTCAGGCAGCGGACCTATGAACTCGCGTCGGCGCCGATGCTCAACAAGGTCGCGAAGCGTGCCGACGACCTTATGGACCGTGTGACGCCGCGTTGGGGCGGCGGGCGGATCGGCAACATTATTGCGGACCTCAAAAAGACGACTGAGGGTTTTAAGGACACAACGCAGGCGACGATGGACGCGTTCGCGATGTTCAAGCCGTTCATGATCGATAACGAATATCTGTATCGGTCCGACAATGTCCGGGCTCTACAAGCCGTCATTAAGGACAAGGAAAAGCATCTGTTGCCGTGGTATCCCGAGCGGCTCGATTGGTACGACTATTGGCTCAACGTCCATTTCCCGGGCATGCGTAAATGGGTGCTGCCGACGCTCGAGGAAGAGTTAAAGGCAGTTGAGAAGAGGAGTTACACCTACAAAGACCTGCTTGATCTTTTCGACACGTCGGTCAAGCGTTTCCCGACCCGTGTCGCGATGCGCATCGAGCGCGATGGGCGAAAGGAGCAATACACTTATCAGGACATTGCCGAACTGACGCTTCGCGCGGCGGGCTTTTTTGCAAAGAACGGCATTCAGTCGGCCGAGCGTGTAATTCTCTTTTCTCACAACATGCCTGAATGGGGCATCACCTATTTCGGCATTCTCAAGGCTGGTGCGACTGCCGTGCCGATCGATCCGGCGTCGTCGGTGGATGAGATCGTCACCTTTGCAAAGGCGGCGGAGGTGTCGGCGATAGTTTTGAGCCCGAAACTCGCAGACGAGAACCCTGAACTCGCGAAAAAGTTGAAGGCGGCGAAATTGAAAGTTGCCGTGTGGACGTTTGACGACGTTTTTGAGATGCAGCCGGAGACCGAGGAGGCAAAGCGCAACGCTCTGCTGCCCGCAAAAGTGCATTCCAATTCTATTGCATCGCTGATCTTTACGTCGGGCACGACAGGCAAGCCCAAGGCGGTGATGCTGTCGCATAAGAATTTCGTCAACATGATCTCGATGCTCTCGTCCGTGCTCGACATGGACATCACCGATGGCGTGCTGAGCGTGCTGCCGATGCACCACACATTTGAGTTTTCGGCGGGCTTTTTGACGCCATTCTCAAACGGGACACAGATCACCTACCTCAACGAGCTGACTGCCGAAGACCTCTCGAAAACTATTGAGAACGGGCATGTTACGGGCATGGTGGGCGTACCGGCGTTGTGGGAGATGCTGCATCGCCGGATCAAAACGCGCCTCAGGGAACGCGGCGATTGGATAGCCGATCTCGCCGACAACGTGATCGAGTTCAACGCCTGGATCCGCGACAACACGCCGTTCAACCTCGGACCGATCGTGTTTTTCCCGATCCATCAGGGTATGGGCGGCAAGATGCGTTACCTGATCTCGGGCGGCTCGGCGTTGAGCGAAAAGGTGCAGAAAGACCTTCACGGCCTCGGCTTCACCGTGCTCGAAGGCTACGGCCTGACCGAGTCTTCGCCGGTGCTCACGGTCGCTCGGCCCGGCAACAAACTGCTCAAAGGATCGGTCGGCAAACCGCTGCCGGGCGTCGAGGTCAAGATCGATTCGCCGGACGAGAACGGTGTCGGCGAGGTGCTCGCGCGCGGCCAGAATGTAATGGCCGGTTATTACAATAACGAGGAAGCGACCGACGCGGTGCTCCGGGATAGATGGCTGCGAACCGGAGACCTTGGGCGTATCGACGATGATGGCAACTTGTTTATCGTCGGCCGTTCGAAGGACGTAATAATCGATTCTAACGGAAAGAACATTTATCCGGACGAGATCGAGGATATCTATGGCAAGACGTCTATTATCAAGGAGTTAAGCGTGGTCGGTCTGCCCGATGCTGACGGAGGCGAGAAGATCGCGGCCCTCGTCGTTCCTGATTACGAACACGAGATCTCGCTTTCGCGGACCGATGCGAACAAGCGGGTTGAGGAGTATTTTAGGCAGGTTTCTGCCGGAATACCGTTCTTTAAACGTGTAAAAGTGCTGCACCTGACTCCGTTCGAATTGCCACGCACGGCGACGCGAAAGGTCAAACGGCCCGAGGTCGTCGAGATGCTTCAGAAGCTAGAGGAGCGGGCGAAAACAAAGACCAACGAGATCGTCGAATCAAAGACCGATGACAACGCGCTGTGGATACGCAAGATCGTAGCGACCGTTTCGAGCCGTCCGCTCGGCGATGTGGCGATGGAAGACCGGCTGGCGGATCTTGGATTTGATTCGCTGATGTTCGTCGAGCTACAGGCGGCGGTCGAGGATGCGGGCGGGCGCGTCTTATCGCCGGACACGCTGAATGAGGTGCAATCGGTTCGCGAACTACTTGCGGCGGTTCAACGCGTCGATCGGTCAAAGAAGCTCGCGGATGAGCCGCGTCTAGAGGAAAAGAAGGACGACGACGAGTTTTACATTCCAGGAATTATTCGCCGCGTCGGCAATGCCGTGGTCGATCTGGCGCAGGACACGCTTTACTCGACGGTGCTCGACACGTCGATCGAGGGTGGGTCGAACGTGCCGCAGCACGTTAACTTTATCGTCGCACCGAACCACACGTCGCACCTTGACACGGGCCTTGTGAAACGGGCCCTGGGTAAAGATGTTGCCGAACAGACCGTCGCGGTCGCAGCCGCTGATTACTGGTTCGACACAAAATACAAGCGGGCGTATATGAACAACTTTACGACGCTCGTCCCGATCGAACGCAGCGGCAGCCTGCGGCAATCGCTGCGGCATGTGCTGCAGATATTGAATGACGGCTACAATGCGTTGATCTTTCCCGAGGGCGGCCGGCAGGAGAGCGGGCAGATCGCGGAGTTCAAACCGATAATCGGCTATCTTGCCCTCAATCAAAAGATCGGCATCCTGCCGATATACATCTGGGGCACGTACGAAGCTTTTCCAAAAGGCATGGTCATTCCGCCAACGAGCAGCCTCGGGGCGAGCGTCGGTGCAAAGGTAGGGCGATTTCTCGACTACGACGAGCTCAAACGGATGACTGAGGGCGTTCCAAATACGGAGTCATACCGCCTGATCGCCGCCCGCGTGCAGCACGAGATCGAGAACATGCGCGACGGGACGCGGCGGGAATTCGATGTCGATAGCTTACGAAAACAATGGAAAGCCGAGCGGCGACGGTCGCGCAAACAGGAACCGGTAATCGATGACTAGAATTTTGACATTCTGAGACGACTTGTGCATAATCCTGCACAGGTATTTTAGGAAATGAAAGTGATAACCGCGACCGCAGCAAGAGCACGATTCTTCAGCCTTATCGATCAAGTAGCCGATGAGCACGAGGAAGTAATGATAACAACCAAGCGCAGCAACGCTGTTTTGGTGAGCGAGGACGACTGGCGTTCGATACAGGAATCTTTGTTCTTATCGTCAATACCGGGCTTCATCGAGTCACTCGACGTTGCTTCAGAAACGTCCGATGACGAGTGGGTAAGTCACGACGATATCTTGGCAACTTTGAAAGGCGAGGAATAGCGATTGGGTTGGACGCTGAGATATTCGAAAGAAGCTCGAAAGGACGCCGAGCGTCTTCACCGTGCCGGATTAGGAAAGAAAACGGCCAATCTACTTGAGATTCTTGCAATAAATCCGTTTCAAAATTCGCCACCCTATGAAAAGCTGTCAGGTGAACTCAGCGGCAGGTTTTCACGGCGAAACAACATTCAGCATCGAATTGTTTATGAGGTTATTAAGAAAGAGAAGATCGTGAATGTGCTCCGCATGTGGACCCATTACGAATAGCGAATGGCGCGAAAATCAAGCGAAAAGATCGGGAGTAAGATTCTGATAACCGGCGGCACCGGTTTTCTGGGTACGCATATCGTGCGGCAGATGCTGGATGCGGGTATTAAGAACCTGCGCGTGATGGCGTCGCGGGTGCCGGCGTGGATGACGGACGCGGGCGTTGAGGCGAGCGAGGGGTCGGTCACGGATCGTGAGAACGTCGCTAACGCCGTCAAGAATGTTTCGGCGATCTTTCATCTCGCTGGCAAGGTCTCGCGTGACAACGATGATGCCGCTGATATGAACCGAGTGCATCTTGAGGGCACGCGGCTGTTGTGCGAGGCGGCCAAAGAGGCCGGCGTGGGTACGATTGTCCTTGCATCGTCGAGCGGGACGATCGCTGTGAGTGAGACGGACGAGGTCGTTGACGAGACCTACCCACAGCCGGTCGAGATCATTTCGCGTTGGGCATATTACGCGTCAAAGTATTACCAGGAGCGCACCGCTATTGAGAACTTTGACGGCAAAGAGCGGCGGCTGGTGATAATGAATCCGTCGCTGCTGCTTGGCCCCGAGGATGATCGTCTTTCTTCAACAAAACCGGTGCTTGATTTTCTCGGCCGCAAGGTGCCGTATTGCCCGAGCGGCGGGCTGAACTTCGTCGATGCCCGCGATGCGGCGACGGCGTTCATAGCGGCGTTGGAGAAGGGAAAGCATCAGGAGAAATACCTGCTCGGTGCGGCGAATATGACCTTTGCCCGGTTCTTTGGCCGCCTCGAGCGTCTTTCGGGAGTTGCCGCTCCGGCGATGAAGGTGCCGAAGAAACTTGCAATGGCGGGCTCGTCGATGATCAGCTCGCTCTACAAGAACTGGAGCCGCACCTCGCCGGTTGCTCCGAACGAAGTTGAGCAGGCAGAGCACTTCTGGTATTTCTCGTCAGCAAAGGCTGAAGAACAGCTTGGCTTTGCTCCACGAGACCCGCAAGAGACACTCCAGGACACGATCAACCACCTCCGCCACAATTTCCTCGGCGAGGGTGTCTTCAAGTAGCGGTTGTATCTTATTCGTGCATTCGTCGCTATAACCCGTTATAGAGAATTAGCCACGAATGCACGAATTGAGATTCATGCATTTTCGCAACCTTTGCGCCTGTCCGGACGTGAAATGGATCGGTGCGAGGCTTTGTTTTTGAACGAGGTCTGTTGAAAATAGAATGAATGCGGGAAAGCGGACAGCGGCGAAAACTCAGCTTCAGGGGGCATGCGCGCGGCCATGCCTGAAGACAAGCTGTCCGACCACGCCCTGATCGAGAACATTCGTGCGGGCGACGATGACGCCTTTGGCGAATTGATGTCGCGATACCGCGGGCCGATCACGAACTATCTCTATCGTTTCCTGAACGACTACGAAGAGGCCGTTGATCTGGCCCAGGAGACGTTCGTTCGCGTGTATTTCGCTCTCGACCGCTACCATACGGGCTACGCGTTCTCGACCTATATTTACCGTATCGCGACGAACCTTGCGATAAGTGAGATCAGGCGGCGAAAGCGGCGGCGGGTGTTGTCGCTCACTGGGCTGTTTCAGGGCGACGAAGGGAGCGACGCCGAGTATCAGCCGCCGGACAAGGCAAAGCTTGCCGATGCGGCACTGGTCGAGGATGAACGAAGCGAGGTCATCGGCCGGGCAATTGCGGCCTTGCCCGAGAAGTATCGCGTACCCGTAGTTCTTCGAGATATCGAGGGCCGTTCGTACGACGAAATCGCCGAGATATTGAAGCTCGGCCTCGGCACCACAAAATCGCGTATCAGCCGCGGGCGAGGGCTGTTAAAAGAGAAGCTGCAACATTATTTTTAGATGCGACGGGACGAGAACAATTTTGACGAGGTAGGCAAGCTGCTGGGCACGCTTGGCCGGGTCGATCCGCCGGGCGATTTCGACGTTCGAGTGCGGGCGCGTATCGCTGCCGGGATACCTGCAAGACGCAGCTTGCTGCCTTTTGCCCGCATTGCGGTTCCGGCGGCATTGCTGCTGGCGGTCGGCGGATACTTTGGCTACACATCGTTTTTCGCTCCGGCAGATGTTCCGCCGGTCGCCGAGACGCGAGCCGCGCCTGATTCACAGCCACAGTTACCGTCGATGCCGCCGGATAATACGCTGGCCGTCCGGCCGGATGAGGTCGCGGTGCGGGCCCCATCGCCCAACAATTCGTTATCGACATTACCGGGACCGAAGACGCCTGAGGCCGTTCGGCCGTCGGACGAGCAGGGCGGCGGTTCGCTCGATTTTAGCTTCCCGACGGCCCGCCGACGCCTGCCGCGAGGGCTCGATCCTGACCGCGTGATCACAGACGCAAACATTGGCTCCGACGCGAGGCTTTCGGCGGCGACCGTGATGGGAATGCTTGGCATCTCGGCCGCATGCTCGGCCTCGGGCTGCCGCGTTCGAGCCGTTTCACCAAACAGTATCGCAGCCAATTCGGGCGTTGTCGCAGGGGACGTTATCGAGGCGGTTGACGGGACTGCGCTCAACGCGGGGACGAGCTTTAGCGGACAATTTTCGGCCGCGAATGTCCGTGTCCGGCGTAATGGTTCGACAATGACGATCTCGCTCAGGCCTTAAGGTTTTTGCGGTTGGCCCACGGCCGCGTCCTTTACCTCGGTCTGGAACTTACTGTATCCATACGACTTAACGACCTGATTGACGTTGATCCCCTTGACTAGAAGGACTCGCACGGCCAAGTTTATCTCGGCCTCTGACGGCAGCCATATCTCGCCGCCGACCCGTTCCTGATCGAGTACGAACGAGGCACCTTTCTTCAGTTTTGCTACAACACCACCGCCGACATTGAAGCTGTCCGCCAGCGAGGCCTCGATTCGGGCGACCTGCTTGTCCTCTTCATCGATCCACATCACTCCGGCCGTTTTGCCAAAGAATTTGAGCAGGCTCTTGGCGTTTTTCATATCAAAACCCGGATCAGGCTCAAAGTCGAAGACGACAACATCGCGCCCGCGAAAGCGCTCGCGGCGCGGATTCATAAGCTTCGACGCACGCAGGACCTCGGCGATCGAGATTCGCCGTTCGTCGCCCCTCGCCGGGCCGCGTCCGGCCTCGCTGGCCTCGCTTCTGGCAGCGTCTTTCTCTATCTCGTCGATCCGTTTTTCTACGTCTCGGTCTGCATCGGCTTGGTCCTTGGGGCTGAGCGGACGGCCGTTCTTTTCGATAAGGCGCGAGACTCGCCGGCCCTTGTGGAACGACATCTGGAACGTCTCAGACTCGGTCTCGCGCAGCACCCCGTCCTTGCCGAGTTCGCGTTTGACGACCTTTTGCGTGAATGAATAGCTGTCGAGCAAGGCCTCGACCCGGTCCTCGTTGGCCTGGAGTTCTCTCAGCAGGGCAGAAATGTCGGGCAGCGGCTCGTTCGTCCGCACGGGAAAGTCAAATGTCGAACGAGCGACAACGGTATTCAACCGGATGCTCTCAAGCCTCACCTCATAACGCTCGCCGCCAGATGCGAGATGGACAAGAAAAGGCCGCTTGAGGCCGTCGATATCACGATAGTCGCTGTATTCAGCCGTCTCGTCACCGATCTGATCGCGAACAGGCAGGCCTGTGACCGCGTCAAACCAGATCCTGATCGTTATTCCTTTTGGCGTCGTCAGCACAACGACATTTGCGGGTTTGCCGTTTACATTCTCGATGCCGCCCGATGATAGCTTTACCTTTTGCTGTTTGTAATTGAGCCACAGGCTGTTGCGAAAAAGTGCCGTCGCCTGCATGGCGGCGCTATCGGCACCGGTCAGTGTCCGCAGGCCGTCGCGCGAATTGCGGGCCCAGCCCGAACGGCCGTTGTAGCCGCTCTCGCGCTCGAAACCCGCGAGATCATAGCTGATATTCAGCAGGTTCGGCTGCTCTGTCTGAAACCGGTATCGGCCTACGGCACCGTCGCCCAGCCGGGTGATCGTCCCTGTCTGCACCGAGGAGCGGACAGAACGGACCTTCTTGCTACCGCCAAGCGCCTTCTCGGCTTGTTTGAGGACCTTTGCCGGTGATTGAGCCGCGGCCTGCAGTGCAAGAATGCCGAGAGCCAGCAAACACAAGCCGGAATGGATGACAGCCTTTCGCATTGGTATAATCGAGGTTTAGTGTCGCAGATGAATGTTGTTATGAAAAGAGTTGCACTCCTCTTTGCCTTATTGCTCGGAGCCTGTGGGGCGGCGGCGTTCGGGCAGGCCCCTATCTCAGCGGACCTTGTCGTGACGAATGCAAATATCCGGACGATGGACGCAAAGCGAACCGTCACGAGTTCACTGGCAGTGTTGAACGGCCGGATCGTCGCGCTCGGCGCCGATACAAAGGGCCTGATCGGCGCAAGAACAAAGGTGATCGATGCCAAAGGCAGGACGATCATCCCTGGCCTTAACGACGCACATCTGCACTTTATGGCTACGGGCGCGCAGCGCTCGCAAATCGATCTTGGGAAGGGTGTGACGAGCTCGGCTGAGTTCATCAGGCGTTTGAAGGAATTTGCCGCAAAACTGCCCAAGGGCCGCTGGATCGAAGGCGGCCGTTGGGACCATGAGAACTGGACGCCGGCCGAACTGCCGACGGCGGCGATGATCGATGCCGTGACACCGGACAATCCGGTCTATGTCAGCCGGCTCGACGGCCATATGTCCCTTGCGAACAGCCTCGCGATGCGGCTCGCAGGCGTTGACAAGCACACAAAGGATGTCGCCGGCGGCGAGATAGTTCGCGATGCGGCGGGAGATCCGACGGGGATCTTTAAAGACGCGGCCGAGGCCTATATCGAACGGGTCATACCCGAGGCGAATTTCGACCAGAAAGTGGAGCAGGCCATTGCCGCGACCGAATACGCAGCCAGTCTCGGCATCACGAGCGCCCAGGACATGGGCTCGTCGGCGCTTGACGTGCGTGCCTATCAAGAGCTGTTACGCCAAGGCAAGCTGAAGACGCGGCTATATGCCTGCACGCCCATGGCGGACTTTGACAGATGGCGTGCGGCGGGCATCGCCGCTGCGTTTGGCACTCCGATGCTTCGTGTCGGCTGCGTCAAGGGTTATGCCGACGGCAGTCTCGGATCGACGACCGCCTGGCTCTTCGAGCCCTATGCTGACGCGCCGAATACGTCGGGACTTCATCGCGCCGACGTGACGACGACCATGAAGCAGAACATCATTGACGCCGACAAGGCAGGGCTTCAGGTCAATATCCACGCGATCGGCGATCGAGCGAATGCGACGATCCTGGACTATTATGCGGGCCTCGATGAGGTGAACGGCGCGCGAGATCGGCGTTTTCGCATCGAACACGCGCAGCATCTGAGGCAGCAGGACATTCCGCGATTTGGGAAGTCAAAGGTTGTCGCATCAATGCAGCCGATGCACGTTTACGACGACGGCAAGTGGGCCGTAAAACGCGTCGGGACTGAGCGATTGAAGGGCACGTATGCGTTTCGATCACTGCTAGATACCGGAGCAGTCATCGCATTCGGGTCCGACTCGCCCGTTGCGAATCTAAATGCCATTTTTGGTATTTACGCAGCCGTGACACGCCAGACGAGCGATCTGAAAAACCCGACGGGCTGGGTGCCGGACCAGAAGATAACGGTTGACGAAGCTGTTCGGGCGTTCACCTCTGGCTCGGCGTATGCGGAGTTTCAGGAGGGCGTTAAGGGCACGCTGGAGGTCGGCAAGCTGGCGGACTTTGTTGTGCTCTCTGACGACATCTTTGCGATCGATCCTGCAAAGATCCGCGATGTTCGTGTCATGACGACCGTGGTCGATGGCCGGGTCGTGTTTGAGCGAAAGTAATGCGCGCCGCGGCGATCATAGTCTTTCTGGCGGCCGCCGCCGCTGCACAGCAGCGAGCCGATCTCATAATCACGAACGCAAACGTCAGGACGCTTGATCAACGCCGGCCGCGGGCACAGGCGATAGCTGTTTCGGGCGACAGGATCACTGCGGTCGGGGATGCCGCCGTTCTCAAAACGCTGGCGGGCCCCAAAACGCGCGTCCTCGATGCCGGCGGACGGCTCGTCATTCCCGGATTCAACGACGCACACGTCCATCTGACCGCGATCGGCAATCTTTTCTCGCACATGGATCTCAGCGACATGACCGGTGCCGAAATTTCGGCGGCCGTCGCCAGATGCGCCCGTCTCATCCCAAAGGGTCGATGGATACTCGGCCGCGGCTGGACCGACGCAAAGGGCCTGCCAACGGCGGCCGACCTCGACGCTGCCGCGGGCGAACATCCGGTCCTTCTTTACTCGAAGGACTATTCCTTCGGCTTGGCAAACTCGCAAGCCCTCCGCGATTCACGCATCACGGCGCCCAATGGCGTCATCAGCGGTGCCGAGCTCGAAAAAGTGCGTAGCCGAGTGCCTGCCGATTATGCGTCAAACTGGGCCGAGATCATCGAGACTGCGGGCAATTACGCAGCATCGCTCGGCGTTACAAGTGTGCAGGACGTTCACTCCGATGACCTCTTTGATGTCCTGACACGCCTGAACCAGGCCGGCAGGCTCAATGTCCGGGTTTACGATTGTATTGGCATTAGTGACCGGCAGAAACTAATTAAGGCGGGCGTGCGGGCGGCCGGCGGCTCACCGATGGCCCGGCGCGGTTGTCTCAAAGGCATGGCCGACGGCGAAGACGGTGAGATCGCGGAGCTTGGCGAAGCCGTTACCGAAGCCGACCGCGCCGGCCTGCAAGTAATGGTCCACGCGATAGGGCCGCTCTCGAACGCAAACACGCTTGCGGCGTTTGAACGCGTGATCGTTGCCAATGGCACGCGCGATCGGCGCTTTCGCGTCGAACACGCCGCCCGGATGCGCACGGCCGACATTGGCCGACTCGCGCGAGCCGGCATCATTGCGTCGATGCAGCCATTTCTTTTTTACAGCGGGCCAAGACTCGGTGATGAATATCGACACATCCTGAATGCAAGAGCGCGGGTCGCCTTCGGTTCCGATTCCTCAATGATCGATCTCGACCCGCTGCCCGGCATTCACGCCGCAGTCAACAGCGGACGGCGCTCGATCTCGGTGAATGAGGCGGTGACGGCCTACACGCTCGGTTCGGCCTACGCTGAGTTTCAGGAGCGAGAAAAGGGGACGATCGAGACTGGGAAACTCGCTGACATCGTTATCCTCTCGGAAGACATCTTTATGATCGATCGTTCGAGGATCAGGGATGTTACGGTCGTCACGACCGTTATGGGCGGCCGGATTGTGTACGACAGCCGCTAAGGTATAATGACAAAAGGGCTTTATTGAATTAAAGCACATTCAAAATTATGAAAAATATCATCGTATCTATCGCATTTATTTTGGTGTCAGCAGGCTTGTCGTTTGCTCAGGACTCGCACGGCCATGCCAAGGCGGAAGTCAACAGCAAAGGTGAACCGGTCGTGAAGTCTAAGGAGAACGCACCGGTCGAGCTCAAGGCGGGCGAGTCGATCACGCGCGGTGAAGCACTTGCCAAGGGCGTGATGAAGGTATCGGTCGAGAAGGTGCTTGCCGCTCCTGACAAATACGTGGACAACACCGTCGAGGTCGAGGGCGTAATCGTCCGCTCTTGCAAGAAAGAAGGCTGCTGGATGGAGATGGCCGATAAGACCGACGGGAAAACGGTCCGCGTCACCTTCGGCGACCACAAGTTCTTCATCCCGCTCAATTCAGCCGGCATGAAGGTCAAGGCTCAGGGCCAGTTCAAAACCAAAGTGTTAGACAAGGAACACGTCGAACATCTCATTAAGGATGACGGCGCAAAGTTCGACAAGCGCAACGCCGATGGGACTGTGACCGAAGTGTCGTTTGACGCGACGGGTGCAGTCCTGACCAAGCAGTGATCGTATGGGTATCGTCGGCAAGATCGTGCTTGTAATTGGCATTTTGGGCGTCCTGCTCGGTGCCGCAGTCACGGTCGTTTCGATGTTGCTCGTGCCGCTCACCAACGGCCGCACAAGCTGGGAGGAAGCGATGCTCGGGGTCATCCCGGGCATCCTTGTCTTCCTCGCCTCGTTCGTCATGACCGTGGTCGGCATCATTCTGATCGTGGTCGATCGCAAGAAGGGTAAATAGATACATCGCAAGGACGTGAGCGTTGCGTGGTATACTGACCGCGTTATGGGTGTGATCACCATAGAAATACCGCAGAAGGTTAAGAGGTCCTTTCATATCGATTCGAAGGCCAAAGCGCGGGAGATCCTTAAGAGCCTCGATGACATCAATAGTCTGCGGCACGGGATTGATCCGAACGGTAGTAAGAAAGCCTCGGTTGACGAGTTTGATGCCGCCCTCGACGCTGTTGTCGGTATGTGGTCGTATCGCGAAAAATCAACCCAAGAGATAGCGAATGAGCTAAGAGACGGCTGGAACCGAACCAATGGCAGGCACCTTGGCTGATACGAACGTATTCATTGCCGTTTTCAAAGGCCATCGTCGCTTAGGTGAACGAATAAAAGTTGACCGTCCTGCACTCAGTACCATTGTCTACTTAGAACTGATACAAGGGTCGAAGAACAAGACTGAAGTCAGGAAGATCGAAAAACTTCTCAGATTCTTCAAGGTCATTCATTTTGACGAGGCAATCGGGCTTCGGGCCATCGATCTTATCCGCAAATATTCGAAAAGTAACGGCTTGCTGTTGGCGGATGCGATCATTGCTGCGACCTGCCTCGAAAATGAGCTCAGACTCGTTACGTTCAACGCAAAGGACTTTCATTTCATCCAAGGCCTAGCAATAGACGTTCCAAAACCGTGAAGCCGTTCAAGATTCGAGACATTACGATCGATCCGCCGCTGATCCTGTCGCCAATGGCGGGCGTGACGGACTACACGTTTCGGCGGCTCATCAAGCGGCGCGGCGGAGTTGGGTTGGTCGTGTCGGAGTTTATCTCGGTCGAGGGGCTGACGCGCGGCAATCCGAAATCAAAGCGGCAAATGCGTTTTGATGAGGAGGAGCGGCCGTTTGCCGTTCAGATCTTCGGCGGGCGGCCCGAGCGGATGGCGATGGGAGCGGAGATGGCCGAGGAGGTCGGCGCCGACATTCTAGATGTGAATTGCGGATGTCCGGCCCCGAAGGTCGTCAAGAACGGCGGCGGTTCGGGCCTGCTCCGCGAGCCGGAGCTTCTCGAGACGATCCTCAAGGAGATCAAGAAGGCGATCACGATCCCGCTGACGCTAAAGCTCCGCACGGGCTATACCGAGGCATCGATCAACGTCGTCGAGGTCGCAAAGATGGCCGAGCAGTGCGGCGTCGAACATATTCAGGTCCACGGCCGCACGCGCGAGCAGGGCTATAAGGGAATGGCCGACTGGGATCGTATTGCCGCCGTAAAGGCAGCCGTCAGCATTCCCGTTTCGGGCAACGGCGATATCACGACGATAGAATATGGCATGCGACGCTGGCGCGAAACGGGCGTTGACGGCATATTGATCGGCCGCGGTGCGATGCAGAATCCGTGGATATTTCGGCAGTTTGCGGACGTGCTTTCTGGCCGTGAGGCGTATCAGCCTGACCTCGCGGAAAAGAAGGACGTGCTGCTCGAATTCTTTTCGATGTGCCGCGAAGAGATGCCTGAGATCGTCGCTCTCGGCAAGATGAAGCAGCTCGCCGGGCAGTTTACCAAGGGCCTGGTGGGCGGCGCTCAGTTTCGCCAGACACTGTATCATTCGCACTCGGCCGACGAGATACTTGAGAACATCACCATGTATTTTGAGACGCTTTCGAGCCGTGAGACGTTCGGTGACGGCGTGGTCGAGGCCGACGCGGATCTTGAATTTGCTTCGTGCGAACCAGCTGTCGTGCCACAGGCCGCAGGCCGCGCTATGTCAGTATAAATGAAACAGAATCAACTACTTATCGCAGTTCTGACCCTCGTTTTTTCGACGATCGCGGCATTCTCTCAGAACGATGCCGGCCCGATCCGTTCGTCGCCCGCTTACGCTGAGGTATTGCTGAAAAAGACCGAACTGCTCGCCGACCTTGACGCCATGTCGGAGCAATACACCGAGCAAAATCCCCGGATCATCGACCTGCGCTTTGAGCTCGCCGCGCTCGACAAGTCGCTGGAGAAGGTCTACGGCGTAAAGCCTTCCGAAACCGGAAAACTCACGCTCGCCCTCGGCAAACTGATCGTAAAAAAGGCCGAACTCGAGACGACGCTCAACCGCCTCACCCGCTCATATAACAAAGACCACCCCGACGTAAAACGCGCCAAACGGCGCGTCGATATCTTCGAAAATTCGATAAACGAGATCCTAAAATAACGGGACGCATTATTAGGGAAAGCCGCGAATCCCAGTCCGATTCTTCACTCACAGCGCATAAATGTGCCGCTGCCGCCGACGCCGGCGGGGACGATGCCTTTTGCACCGCGGCCGACGACGAAATCCTGCATCTGGCAGAATGGCCGGCCCGGTATCTTGAGCAACGCCGTGCCGCGTTTATACGAGTTGTAGCTCACCTTGTAATAGCGAAACAGATCGTCGCTGGCGACGTAATCGAGGCTCTTGCGCTGCATCCACGTCTTATACTCAAGGCCGATATGCAGCACCTGAGCTCCCGGATACTCTTTCGCGAACTGAGCTTTTACCACTGATTCGACGGCCGCGTCGTGATAGGGCGGCTGTTTGTATGACCGATTCGGAGCGTCGCGCATCACGATCGTTTTGAGCGCGTCGGCCCTCGATTCGGCCGCAGACGTTGCATCGGCGGGCACTTCGACCTTGTAAACGGCGTATTTTGGCCGCAGCCAGGCGATCTTTTCCTTGCGCCACTTGTCGCGCTCCCATATCAACTGCTGAGTTTCCCAACGGACCGGATTGTCCGGCTCATTGAATCCAAAGTTCAGATTCTCGTCCGTGTAGCCGAGATTGACCAACGTTTTAACCACGTTGACCCGCGCCGTTCTTTCTACAGCGACGCGATTCGCCGCGATCTCGCACCACACGCCAAAGCGATAATCGACCGAACCCTCGCGAATATAGCCCGGGCTGCGATAGTCGCTCAGCCCGCGATAACGCCCGCGGCACAGTCCGTCAAGCTCCGCGAGATCTGCCATCGACTTTGTCCATATCGCTGAGTCAGGAACGGCGCCGCCGCCTTGGAATTGTGGGTCATAGCCCGGGGCGAATATCTCAACCGCCTTTATGAATCGCGGCCTTGCCTCGTCCATAAAGGCCCGCTGCACCTGATCCGGAGCGACCGGCTCGAGCGGATTGCGCGCGGCCGCGCCGAGGCGCAGCTTTGGCGAATTGATCGGCAGCGTCACGACCTGATCGTCCATATTGCCAAAGCGGACTCGCACCTTGCTGCCGTCCACGCGTTCTATGGTCGCCTTGACCCATTCCTGGCCAAAGCAAAAGCACTGATATCGCACCTCGTCACCAACTGATTGTGCCGCCACGCCTGCGGCCGCGAGAATTACAGCAACAGCCAGTTTCCAGATCCTGATCATTATAGATGTCCCCCTAAATGCTGTTTGATTTTTGTGGAATTCTAGCACAGATCGGCGCTCATCGGCGCATCAGAGCGTCGAGGCCGAACCTGCGGTCATTTTGGCGTGAGGTCAGTTTGCGGTCTTTTCTTTTCGCTCGTCGGCAAAAAGGATCGGCGAGACGACGGGGCGGTAGGAATCGCTGATCCTGATGAGGGCGTCCTCGCGGAGCTTTGACATGAATTTTTTCTGTTCGAGCGGAGCCCGCTCCTGCGTGATAGCGAGGCGAACGGCTCCTTCGTCAAAGACCGATTCACTGCTGGCGGCCTTGCGCCCATCAACGTGCAGGATCACCATACCCATCTGGTCCAGTTCGAAGGGTGCGGTCACGTCGCCGGCTTTTACGCCCTTGAGCGGTTCGCCGATCTTCGAGTTGAGGTCGGCCACGTTGAGGTCCTCGGCCTTGCCCGTCCCCTGCGTGATGAGGCCCGGATCGGAGTTTTCTTTCACAACCTTGGCAAAATCCGCCCCTGCCTTTAGCGCGATGTGAAGCTGACGGGCCTTTTCGCGAACTGCCGCTATATCGCGGCCCGCAAATCCGAGGAATAACTCTGAGAACGACACCGTCTCGGGCTTGGTGAATTTTGCCTTGTTCTTCTCGTAATAGTCCTTGAGGTCCTTGCCGTTGAGGCCCCAGTAGATCTTTGATTGCACTTCGCGCTGGACGACGCGTTCGCGCACGGCGGCCTTTCGCCAATTTTCACGCAGTTCCTGTGGATGAGCCCCCTGCTTTTCCATCTCGGCATAGAGCGCCTCGACGGTCTTGAAGCCGTATTGCTTCATCAGGTCGGCCACACGCTGATTGAGCGATGCCTCGATCTCGCTGTCGAGGCCGATCTCTTTTGATTTCTGTATCAACAGCTCCTCATTGATGAGGCTGGCGATAAGCTCGCCTTGTTTCTCATCGACCAGCTTCTGCGCATCCTCGCGCGTCTTGCCTTGCTCGACGAGAGAATCGACCGCGTCCTTCATCTCACGTTTAACGCGCGAGAGCGTGATGACGTCGTCGTTTACCTGCGCAACGACCTCGTCAACCACTCGAGTTTGGACCTCCTGGGCAATGGCGCCGGTTCCCGACACGACAAAAACAGCGGTAAGAACGAGTATCTTGGCAATTAATCTCATATTCGATCTGGCCCGTAACAAAAGGAAATCTTATTATCAGGCGAAAGTGTTTGCAAACCGTGTAATTGGATGCCTGGCGCCGCGAGAGAGTTTATCGCATCGCGGCGCAAAATAGCGGGAATATCGGGCGAATTCACAATTTCTAATATGTAAGGCGCCGTATGCCGCCCCTGCATGTACAACAAAATTACGAACATTCCATGATCGATGGCCGGACTGTCAGCATTAGGCCGCCAACGAACGCCTCGCGGCGAGCAAAAGGTATGCGGCGCGTGATCGTCCGAGCGGTGATCTGTGTCGCTGTTTGCGTAGCGATGGTCCTTGCATTTTATGTATCGCTGATCGCGTCGGCGGGCCCGCTCACTATCGACCAGAAGCACACGGTCCGTCGCGCCATTGCGGTGCTTCGAGATAAAGGCTTCGCGGCCGACATCGTATTACTCGAGAACGTCACGGTCTTCCGAGCCGATGACAACTGGCTGAATGCGACCGTTGCGAAGGAGAATGCCTTTGCCGCAACGAATTTCCCGTTCGCGATCATCACTCTTTACTCAGATTTCTTTGCCTATCCGATCGACGATGTCGAACGCGCCGCGATACTCCTTCACGAGTCAAGGCACCTGCGCGGTGAGGACGAGCATGCCGCATACCGCTACGTCTGGCTTAATCGCAAGCAGCTCGGCTGGACCGCCGATAAGTACGCTCATTCTCAGGTCTGGGACAATATCCGCCGGCAAACGCGCGAGCACGTCCCGGAGCTCTTCAACTGTCCTCAACGCCGCAGCACCGATTGTACTGAATAGCCATCAGGCACGGATCGCATCGAGGGCATCGGCTGCCGTCCTGATCGGATCGGCCGTGATGATATCCACGCGCAGGATGCCGCTCGGCGAGAAGTTCGATCCCTGATCTTCGGCAAGATAAGACATCAGCTTTTCCGGCGACACGCGGGCCGATTCGCCGAGCTTGACCGCGACCTGCGAGCCGCTCTTATCGATCGAAACGATCGCCATCGACTCGGCCAGCTTTCTCAGGCGAGCATATTCAAACAGATTCTCGACCGAACGAGGAATCCGTCCGTAACGATCCTCGATCTCGGCGTGGATCGCGATGAGTTCGTCTGCTCCGGCAGACGAGATGCGTTTGTAGGTGCGCAGCCGTTGGCCGGCCTCGGCGATGTAGTCTTTTGGGATTGCGACATCGACGCCGAGGTTGATCGAGACGCTTACTTCGTCGGCGATCTCGTCGCCACGAAGCTCGGCAATTGTGCGCTCGAGCATCTTTGTATAGAGGTCGAATCCAAGCGCGTCGAGATGGCCCGATTGTTGTCCGCCGAGGATGTTTCCGGCACCGCGCAGTTCGAGATCAAGTGCAGCGAGGCGAAAACCGGCGCCCAGGTCCGAGAATTCGCGAATCGCCGATAATCGCCGCCTTGCTATCGGCGTCAGCTCTAACTCGCTTGGTATCAACAGATACGCATAGGCACGCCGATTCGATCTCCCGACTCTGCCGCGCAGCTGATAGAGCTGTGAGAGGCCGTAATTGTCGGCGCGATTGATGATGATCGTATTGGCACGCGGGATGTCGATGCCGTTCTCGATGATCGTCGTGGCGACGAGAACGTCGTATTTGTAGTCGATAAAATCGAGCATCGCCTGCTCCATTTCTTTTTCGTTCATCTGGCCGTGGCCGATGGCGATGCGGGCCGCGGGGACGATCTTTTGGATCAGGGCGGCGATCGATTCGATCGATTCGACGCGATTGTGGATAAAAAATACCTGGCCGTTGCGCGACATTTCGAGTTCGATCGCCGAGCGAATGACGCCCTCGGCAAACTGAACGACCTGCGTATTTATCGCCAGCCGGTCGCGCGGCGGCGTTTCGATCACGGACATATCGCGCATGCCGAGCAGCGACATATTGAGCGTGCGCGGTATCGGCGTCGCAGACAGCGTGAGCACATCGACCTTTTTCTTCCACTGCTTTAGCTTTTCCTTGTGGGCGACGCCGAAGCGCTGCTCTTCGTCAACGACAACGAGGCCAAGCTTTGGCAGCTTGACGTCGGTCGAGAGCAGTCGATGTGTGCCGATCAGCACGTCGATCTCACCCTTTCCTGCCGATTCCGCAACCGTTTTTTGCTCCTTTGGGCTTCTAAATCTCGACAACAGATCGACCGTAACCGGAAATGCCGAAAAGCGTTTCTTAAAAGTTTCGTAATGCTGATACGCGAGCACGGTCGTCGGCGTCAGCACGGCGGCCTGCTTGCCGTCCATCACCGCCTTAAAGGCCGCACGCATCGCGACCTCGGTCTTTCCGTAGCCGACATCGCCGATTATCAGGCGGTCCATCGGGACGGCCGTTTCCATATCGGTCTTGACGTCCTCGATCGCTCCGGCCTGATCGGCCGTCAGGTCATAGGGAAAGGCGTCTTCGAATTCGTGCTGCCAGGGAGCGTCGGGCGGAAAGGCGTGGCCGCGCACGAGTTTGCGTTCGGCGTAGAGCTTCAATAGCTCGTCCGCCATGTCGCGCATCGCGCGTTTTGCTTTAGCCTTCGTCTTTTGCCAGCCGATGCCGCCGAGCCGGTCAAGCGCGGGCTGTGTCGCCTCGCCCGACGAGTAGCGCGAGACGAGGTCCATTCGCTCAACGGGCACGAACAACTTCGCCTCGTCTGCATACACGAGCAGCATGAACTCGCGTGCGGAGCCTTGTGTAGTGATCGTCTGCAATCCATCAAATCGCCCGATGCCGTGATCGACATGGACGACGTAGTCGCCCGGCTTGAGGTCGCGGAAATCGGAGATGAACGCGCCGAGGCGGGATTTGGGCCGTTGGCCTTTGGTCTTAGGCCTTTGGCCTTCCTCGGTTGACTCGCCAAATATATCGCTCTCGGCGTAGATGATCAGGTTTTCGCTTGGAAGTTCAAAACCACACGACAGGCCGCCCAGCTTGATCGCGTCGAGCGGGAGATATATGTCATAGTCGCGAAGTATCTCAGCGACCCGTTCCGCCATGCCCGACGTGCCAACGACGATCTGCCCCTTGCGGTCAAATTCGGCGAGGAATGCAGCTATGTCGCCGTGAAACCGCCGCGTCGAACGCGATTGGATCGTGACCTCCTCGGCTTCCTCAGCGGTTGGGAAGAGAAACAGGGCAGAACCCCCTGCGTAAGCCGGCGGCAGTCGGTTGCCATCTCGCTCAAACTTGTGAAGTCCATCCGACATCGGGTTAAGTTCAGCGTCCCGGCCACCCGCTAACGCGGGCGGTTCTGCCCTTATAGCCATCTCTTCGTCGGTTTCGGCCGCGGTTCGCCCGAGTGCACGTAGCTCGACACGAGCAGGCGCGTCGAGACCGGCCCGTAGGTGCTCGCCCGACAGAAACAACTCACTCGGCTCAAGCGCAACGTCCCCCGCCTCGATCGTGCCCTCGTAATTCGCCTGCAGATGCTCGTATAGGCTCGTTAATGTCTGCTCGACCACGGTCGGTTCGTCGATGACAAATATGTGGTCACCGAGATAGTCGAAAACGCTTGCTTCGAGCGGTTTAACGAGCGGCAAATGAAACTCCCAGCCCGAGAACGTCTCGCCCTCGGCGGCGTGGTCGGTGCGGTCCTTCAGATTGCGGCGAAACCGCTCATCGCCGAATTGTTCCTCGGCAAAGAACGCCCAGTCCTTCATATCCTGCGGCGTGACGGCAAATTCGCGCATCGGCGCGATGGAGATGTTCTTTAGCTGCTCGACCGAAAGCTGCGTATCGGCATCAAACGTCCTGATCGAATCGACTGTGTCGCCAAAGAACTCAACGCGCACAGGCATCTCTGCGTCCGGCGACCACACATCGATAATGCCGCCGCGAAGCGAGAATTGCCCCGGCCCAAAGATCGGGTCTTCGCGAACATAGCCGCCGGCCGCGAGCCGATCAATAAGCTGCTCTGGCGGGAAGGCCTCGTCCCGAATAAGTTCTGCCCCGAGTTTCGCTATTGCCGACGGCCCGACCGTCTTTTGCACAAGCGAGCGGGCCGAAAGAACGACCATCGCCGCGCCGCCGTGTGCCATCTGCCACAGCGACAATGCTCGCCGTTCCTGCGTCTCAGCATGCGGCGACGCGCCTGAATATGGATCTGTCTCGAACGACGGAAGGACGAGAATTTCGGATCTTAGATTTGAAATTTGAGATCTGAAATCTGAAATTTGAGATCGAAAGAACTGAAGGTCGTCGTTCCACGCATCGGCGTCGCTATTTGTGTCCGTGACAACGGCAAACTGTTTCCCGGTTTCGGCCGCCAGGCGCGAGAGGACATACGCCTTTGCCGAGATCGACGTGAGGCCGCTGATGCTGATGATGCGTTGCCCGCTATCGATGCTGCGTTTCAACTGTTCGAGTCCGCTTGCCACAAAACACACTTAGCCGCAGAGAACACGCCTGCCCGGGGCGTTCTCATGCGGTTACGGCTATTTTCTCACATTGTGCACAAAAAAGCCCTGTTGATAGCAAATGAAGATGTCCGGTTTTGTTAGCACATCAAATGTCCGGTTTGTGTTTGTTGCAGGAAAGGGGCGCGCCCGTTTCCTGCAACGGGCCGTCTGAGCCGCTCACCTCGGGCAGATGGTTTTCCATCGGCTGAATATCGGCCGATCTGCCTGGGCCCGTAGCCGATCGAGATAAAGCCGTCCAAGTGCTGATATACGGTGACGCGGCAGCCGTCGAGGGAGGAGCGCCATATTTGGCGGTCGATCTGGAGCACCAAGTTACGATATTTGACGGTGTTGTCTCGATTAACGGTCCTCTCGGTCTGGATCGAGAAAACACGGTCGAGATCGTCCCTCAAACATGGCACAAAAGCCGAAGCACCAGGCTCGGCGGCCACGACGGTGAACTTTCGGTTGAACTCGCGAATATAGCTTCTTTTCAAGAATCTGTTTGCCTCCTCAGGCGTTGATATCCCTCGAAGCCTCAGTTCCTGCGGAAGACGCCCCTGCCACGTCTTGAAGCTGCGTTCGCTGCGCCCTCGTGCCTGCGGCGAGTAAGCCGGGATCATTGTGATCCCGAGCTCGCGCAGTGCACGTCCGACCTGCGTGAGTGTTTGTTTATCCACCGGTTCTCCCGCCTTTGGCGTCAGCCAGAAATGACTTCCACGATCAGAGTAGAGACTGCAGAAAACGCCTTCTTTTTCAACAACTTGCCTGATCGCCCTCATGATCGTCGAAGTCGATTCCGCATCGACCAGAGCGGCATAATAGATCTCGCCCGTGGCGTCATCGAGTATCACGATCAGATCGTGCCAGCTCTCATCGCCAAACCACTGGTGATGTGACCCGTCGATATGCGCGAAGATCCCCTTTAGAGGCTTTCTGTCCCGCTTTCTCCGGTGCTTCTTTCGCACAGCGTCTTTCGCCACCAGACCCGCTCCCTCAGCCCCTTGACCCATGTGTAGCTCACCTCGATCTTGTGCTCCTCGACGAGCTTCTCGTGATAGTGCTTTACATTCAGATCAAAATACTTGTCCCGATAAAGCCCCATCACCTGCTCTACCACTTCAACTGGTATCCGCTTCGGACTCGCTTTGCCTACTCGCTTGTCAAACAGCGCACTATACCCCACCTCTTCATACTTCTCCCGTATCCTCCGTAAATGCCGGCAACTGATATCTAATATCTCTGCCGCCTCTATCCAACTGATCTTCTTTGCAAACGCTCGCAATATGATCTCCTGTCTTGTCATCGCCTTCTCCATCGCGACATCCGGGTATCTTCTCATAGCTCCATTCAAGCTACTTACCCTCTGCCGCCGAAAGCGGACATATCACCTGCTACAACCACCGGACATATGATGTGCTACTTACATGTGCACAAAAAAGCCCTTGTGTCGAGTGCGAATGCGTGCTATCCTTGCAACAATCGTGCCGCAAGGCGTGAATTTCGACGTTATTTCGTCCGTTCGATCAAAAATGTGCGTGGGACAGTGGGACAGCAGGAGAAATCGACGGAAGTGTCTTGTATACAATGAGTTACGCTGCCCCACGACTGTCCCAAAGTGTCCCAAAATGGGACAAAACTAGAGTTTAACGGAGCCAGAACCTATAATCGTGAGTAAATGAGCATTCCGGAATTTGACGAGATCGTCGAGCAAAATGACCAGACGGCGGCACGCGCCGAGCACCTGGCGGCTCTGCGCGAGCTGATCGGCAACGCCTATCCGAACAAATTCGACCGCAGCCGTCTGACCGGCGGCGACGACACGATCACGGCGATCAAACGCCATCAGCCCGTTGTCGATGTCGAGCACGAGATGGGCATCGTCAAAGAGAACCTTGCCGAGGGCGAGCGGCCGCCGGCGGATATCAAAGATTCCTTCAATGAACGGCTGCTCAACCTCGGCCGCGTTCGTATCGCCGGACGGCTGACGACGCCGCCGCGAGGTAACTTTGTCCATCTCACTGACGGCATCAGTAAGCTCCAGGTCTACAGTAAGAAAGGACAATTTGCCCTCGTTAAGAACGACGGCAACGATACGGTCGATGAAGAAAATGGCTGGGCGGCGTGGCAATTGATCGATCACGGCGATTTTGTCGGCGTTGAGGGCTATCTGTTTGTCACCAATACCGGCGAGGTTTCGGTCCACGTCGAGAAACTCCAATTCCTCGCCAAGGCAATGCTCCCGATGCCCGACAAGATGCACGGCATCGAGGACGCTGAGATCAAGCAGCGGCAGCGTTACGTTGATTTGATCGGCTCGAGTCTCAGGGCAGAACCCCCTGCGTCAGCGGGGGGCACTCGCGTGCCTGATGGTGACGCGGCAGGACAAAGCGGACCTTCGGGCGAGGCAATGCCACCCGCTCACGCGGGCGGTTCTGCCCTGTCTACCCGCGAGGTTTTTGAACTCCGGGCAAAGGCCATCTCGTCGCTTCGGCGTTTTCTCGAAGACCACGGCTATGTCGAGGTCGAGACGCCGATGCTTACCGCCAAAGCGACCGGCGCCGCCGCGAAGCCGTTCAAAACGCATCACAACGCCCTCGATATCGACCTATACGCCCGCATCGCTCCCGAGCTTTATCTCAAACGCCTCGTCGTCGGCGGTTTTGAAAAGGTCTATGAGCTAAACCGCAACTTCCGCAACGAAGGCATTTCCTATAAGCACAATCCCGAGTTTACGATGCTCGAATTCTATTGCGCCTACATGGACGTCAACGGGATGATGGAATTTTGCGAGGGATTGATGCAGGAGGCGATCCGCAAGGCCACGGGCGGATTGGTTGTCGAGTATGAGGGGAACAAGATCGATTTTGGCAGTTTTCAACGCGTGACGATGAGCGATGTCGTCGAACAGGCAGGCGGAAACCCGAGCATCAGCGAGGGTGCCCTGACGGCGAGCGGACTCTTAGAGTATTTTGAGGAGCACGTCGAACACACGCTGATCCAACCAACCTTCATCATCGACTATCCAAAGTCCATCTCGCCGCTTTCAAAAGCCGACCCGACCAATCCGGCCGTAGCCGAACGTTTCGAGCTGTTCATCAACGGAATGGAGGTCGCGAACGGGTTTAGCGAGCTTAACGACCCACGTGAGCAGTATGACCGTTTCATCGACCAGATGGCAGAGCGTGAACGCGGCGATGACGAGGCGATGGTGCTTGACGAGGACTACGTCCGAGCCCTCTCATACGGCATGCCGCCCGCCGCCGGCATCGGCATCGGCATCGACCGCCTCGTGATGCTGCTTACCAACAAACACTCGATTCGCGACGTGATCTTGTTCCCGCACATGCGGCCGGAAAGGAAAGATAGTAACGATGAATCCGATTGAAGCATTTTCAGGGTCTGATTATTACTCAAGATTCCTCGATAGCTTCTCGGCCCCGGGCAAGATCGAGTATGACAGATCAGGAGACCAAGTAAGCAAGGCGCTTTATCTCCATATCTGCAAAATGAAATTCGCCGCATGGCGTCACCGGGTACAATTCAAGAGAAATCGTAAATCCGCCTTCGCTGACATCTTTCAGGATCTTATCGCATTTTATCTAATGAAATGTCTTCCCGAAGGCTTTGAAGTTCAACTTGAACCGAGACGGGATGGGATGCAGCCGGACATTGCAATTTATAAGAACGACGTCCCGGTATTCTTGGTAGAGATCAAGACGAACATCGGCTGGAATCGCCCGGATTTTCGTTCGGAAGATCCTTTTAGTGCGTTTAGCCAGAGAGTCGAGGCTTTGGCAGCTACGTTTGAAGTCCCGCGTGAGAATATTATTTACGTTTTTGAAGACGCTGGAAATCTTACAGGAGAATTTAGAAATCGTTGCTCTGAGCGCCCGAGATCAACGGAATTCCCATATTCCATTATCTTTGCGTTGTTTGAATACAGTGATCCGTATTATTGGAAAGGTTTCGTCACCAACCGAAGCGAAGAACCTCCGCAAATCACCGATCAGGAAATACTCGATCGTGCGGAAAGGGAAAAGTACATCATAACGCGCTTCGAAGAGGTGTTGTACCGAATCGAACAGAGCTGCGCTTGAGATTTATCTCAGGGAACTCTGTCCTCTGCGGCTGATCTACGCGATCGCCTCGATCATCTCCTTGACGGCGTCGCTCAGGCCGACGAAAACGGCACGCGAGATGATGTTGTGGCCGATGTTGAATTCGGTGATCTCGGGGATCGCGGCGAGGGCGCCGACGTTGCGATAGGTCAGTCCGTGGCCCGCGGCAACGATCAGGCCGAGAGAGACAGCGTGCGAGGCTGCAGCGGCGAGGCGAGAGACTTCGCCCGCGGCTTTCCGGGCACCTTCGCCGTGGGCGGCGCGAGACGAGAGCGTCATCTCGGCGTATTCGGCGGTGCAAAGCTCGACCTGCTGGGCACCGGCACGTTTTGCAGCGTCGATCTGGGCCGAATCGGGATCGATAAAGATGCTGACAAAAATGTCGGAAGCTCGCAGCTTGTCAATTGAGCTTTTAACCGCGTCAAAGTTGCCGACAACGTCAAGACCGCCCTCAGTAGTGACCTCGTTGGGTTTTTCGGGCACGAGCGAGACGGCGTCGGGCATGGTGGCAACCGCAATGTTGACCATCTCGTCGGTCGCGGCCATCTCGACATTGAGATACGTCGTGACGACGTCGCGTAGCAACTCGATATCGCGATCCTGAATGTGCCGCCGGTCACCGCGAAGATGAACGGTAATGCCGTCGGCCCCGGATTGTTCGCAGATCACTGCCGCCGTGACGATGCTCGGCTCGATCGTCTTGCGGGCCTCGCGGATGGTGGCGACGTGGTCGATATTGACGTTGAGCTTTGCTGGCATATGCAGATTTTAACAGGATGGACAGGACAAACAGGATAGATACAGAAAAATCTTATCCTGCTTATCCTGTCTATCCTGTTTGAATATTGTCATAGACACCCGTGCGGGCGTTGCGGCGGATCTGGTTGAGTTCGCTGATCATTCGACGCGTATCGCGCAGGACACTGACCTTTGAGCCGAGAACGTCGTTCCAGCGGACAGGTATCTCGGCGAGACGCAGCCCGTGGTACTGGGCGACGAAGAGAAATTCGACGTCGAAACCGAACCGGTCGATGGTCATCACGTCGAGCAGCGGCCGGAACTTCAACATATTAAAGGCCTTAAAGCCGCATTGCGTGTCGGCGAAATTGAGGCCGGACATCTTGCGAATGATAAAGTTCATCACCTTGCCGCCCTGTTCTCGCTGCCACGGCTGGTGCGTGCCGATCAGCGAGCGGTCGAGCGCACGCGAGCCGAAGGCGACATCGATCTCGCCGGAGCGAATCGGTTCGACGAGCTTTGACATCTCCTCGATCGGCGTTGAGAGGTCAGCGTCGGTAATGACTGCGGTATCGGCGGATGCAGCCAGCAGCCCCGTCTTAACGGCGAAACCTTTTCCGCGGTTCGCTTCGTACCTGATGACTTGTGACGGCACGCCCGGAACTGCGGCGAACGCCCGCTCAGCAACCGCTGATGTATCGTCAGACGAGCCGTCATCAACGACGATGACCTCGGCTCTGAGGCCATTATTTGAGACGTGGCTGAGTATGATGCCGAGCGGCTGCGAGATGCGTTCGCTCTCGTTATACGCCGGAATGACTATGGATACGTCGAGGTTCATCGCAAATAGCTAATGGTAAGTTTTTGCCCTCGAAAAGTAAATTTTGCATCGAATCTGACGTAAGATAATCGTGAGCGAGAGAATGAAGAACAAGTTCTTATTGATAGCGGTCCTCGTCATCGGCATTGGGGCCGTGCTGGGCGGCGCATTTGGCCGGATGCCTGAGCGGACGTCGGCTGAGGCCGGGACAACGGCTGAACGCATAGTTGCGGACTACAAGGATGCTCTTCGCCTGATCGATGAGAGCTACGTCACATCGGCCGACCACGATAAGCTGACCGATTCCTCAATGCAGGCGATGTTGTGGACGCTCGACCCGCACTCGTCTTACTTCACGAGCGAGGAATTTCGAAAGCTCGACGAGGAGCAATCCTCACAGTTCTACGGTATCGGCGTCTCGATATTGCAGCACCGCGACGGCGTGTATGTTCAGTCCGTAGTGCCGAATACGCCCGCCGACAAGGCCGGGCTTCGTTACGGCGACCGATTCCTCACCGTCGAGGGCAAGGACGCACGCGAATGGACAAGCGCCGATGTCTCGCGAAATGTGCGCGGGCCAAAGGGCACACCTGTCCGCATACAGATCGACCGTGCCGGTTCGGCGACGCCGGTCGATTATGAGATCACCCGCGGCGGCGTTCCGCTGCCGTCGATACGGAATTACTTTATGCTCCGCGACGGCATCGGCTATATTGGCCTGACCGGCGGCTTTCAGACGACAACCTCCGAGGAACTCACGACCGCAATGGCCGATCTGAAGAAAGAGGGAATGAAGAGCCTGATCCTTGATCTGCGCGGAAATCCGGGCGGCATTCTGGAGCAGGCTGTTGCTGTGGTCAGCAAGTTCATCCCCGGCGGCGAGACGGTCGTGTCGGTCAAGGGATCAAAAGATGCACCGCAGCGAGAGCTTCGTGCGACGGGCAGCAATGTCGATACCGAGCCGCTTATCGTGATGATCAATGGCGGTTCGGCGTCAGCCTCCGAGATAGTCGCGGGTGCTATTCAGGACTATGACCGTGGGCTGGTGGTCGGCAGCGACAGCTTTGGCAAGGGCCTTGTCCAACGTGTCTTCAGACTGCCATACGGGACAGGTTTGACCCTGACCACGGCACGCTATTACACGCCATTTGGCCGTTCGCTCCAGCGGGAATATTCGAGCGGCTCGATCTACGATTACTACACGCACGGCGACGACCGGCCCGAGAATGACGGGCTCGACGCACCGCCAAAGCCGCCCGGCGTTCCGGTGACAACACCAAGTGGCCGCACGCTCTACGGCGGCCGTGGTATCGAGCCGGATATCGCGGTTGCTCCGCTGGCCCCGTCACCTGCGCGTGCCCGGATCAGTGAGGCTGTGTTCTTCTTCGTTCGCCAGCTTGTGGCCGGCCGGATCAATGGCTTTGACAGCTTTAGGGTCGAAAAGCAGAACTATCGTCAAACGCTGCAGCCAAATGAGTTTAGCGTCTCAGATCGTTTGTATGAGGCATTTCGTTCCCACGCCGTGTCTGATCCAGCTAACGGCCTGACCATTGCCAACATCGACAGCATGGCTGACTACGCTAAGACACGACTGCGCCAGGAAATTGCCACCGCAAACTACTCAAGCGAGGCCGGCGTCCAGGTGCTCCTCGAGAACGACCCTCAGATCCTCAAAGCCATCGAATCAATGCCCCAAGCCGGCACAATGATCGCCCGCGGCCGGCCGTTTGACATCCAAAACGGTTCGAGGTAGCATTTACCAACTTTTTTCAAAACTTCCATAATCACGGCTCAGAACCGCAGATGACCCTGCCGGTGTGCAGAAAGGAGACTAACATGAGATCAAGTACTCGTTCGCGAGAATGTTTATACTCGGTACCCGGTTTGACAGGGGCCCTTTGTAGTTTTTTATGCGTTGTGCTGTTTGTGTTCTCAGCTCCGGCGCTGGATCTGGCCGTTGATCCCGGGTTCGCGCCGAGCCTGACCGATGGCTATACGCGGGTCGAGGCTGTCGCGGTGCAGCCGGACGGCAAGACGTTGGTTGGCGGTTCGTTTCCCATCGCTAATGGCGTTGCACGTGCCTTGATAGCCCGTTTCAATGCCGACGGCACACTCGACAATACCTTCAATCCCGTTTCGATCGGCGGCATCGGTTTTGTCCTCGATATTGTCGTTATGACAGACGGCCGGATACTCGTTGGTGGGGCTGCACCCGGCGTTGCGCGGCTAAATGCTGATGGCTCGCTCGATGCGACATTCAATCCCGGAACGGGGGCGAGTAGCGTGAACGATGTCCTGCTTATGTCCGATGGCAAGATCATCGTCTCCGGGGGATTTACGCAATTCAACGGGACGCCGGTTAGCCGGATCGCGAGACTGAATTCAGATGGGTCGCTCGATAGCTCCTTCACGCCGCCGACGATAAATTCGTCGATCCAAGAGGCGGCCGTCCAATCCGACGGAAAGATAGTGATGGTTGGTGGATTCACCTCTGTGGCGGGCAATACTCGCCGAAATTTGGCAAGGCTCAACAGCGACGGCTCGTTTGACGCGAGTCTCGATGCCGGAACCAATTCATCGGCGATGCAGCCATCGGTTGCCATTCAGCCTGACGGGAAGATCCTCGTTGGCGGCACGGACACTCAGAAGGGCATCACGCGGTTTACGTCAACGGGAGCCGTGGATGGCACATTTACATCGCCCTACGATCCAAACTCCGAACCGACGGTCCACAGCATGATCGTATTGCCCGGCGGATCCATCATCGCTGGTGGCGGAGGGTATGGGCCGCTGCCCGGTGGTGGCCATCCGTGGGGTGTCGTAAAACTTACGCCTAATGGCAGCCTCGATCCCGGCTTCACCCCTGTGCCTGTTATCGACGGTGGGATGGAGATATTCTCTATTTCGCTTGGCCCCGACGGAAAGATCTTTGCAGGCGGAGATCTCTACAAGCTTGGCTCCTTGGCGACGCCCAGCAAACGGATCGCACGCCTCAATACAAATGGATCGATCGATACGGGTTTTACCGGCACGGTCGAAGGGTACGGAGCGGTAAGGGCTATCAAACAGCAAACGGACGGCAAGATTCTGGCGGCGGGTAATTTTGAGACTGCAAACGGCACGCCCAGGCGAAACATTGCCAGGTTCAATGCGGACGGCACCCTCGACGCCTCGTTTTCTGCTGATGTGGATTTTGATATCAATGCTATCGCGATACAGAACGACGGAAAGATCGTAATTGTCGGTATGTTTTGGGCGGTCGCCGGTGCCGAGCGTCTTGGCATTGCGCGGCTTGATGCGAATGGCGCGCTCGATAGTTCGTTTGTGCCGGGTAATATCTCCGTGCTGGGCTACAGCTGCGTGATTCAGCCGGATGGAAAGATCATCGTGGGAGGTTTGATATTTACCCAGACAGGGAGCGTTGGCATTACCCGGCTAAACTCAGATGGGTCGCAGGACAACGGCTTTGCACAGCCTAATTCGTCTTATGTATTTGACATTGGTCTTGCGGCGAATAATCAGATCTATATTGGCGGAGCTTTTTCAAACTACGCGGGCAGCGGCCGCAGCAAGGTCGCCAGACTGAATACTGACGGAACCGTTGATCTGGCCTTTAACGCAAACACCGTCACGACCGTCAGAAAATTAGCGATCCAGCCTGATGGAAAGCTTATGATCGGCGGCGACTTTACAAGTGTAAACGGTTTCCCGTCAGCAAGGATCGCGAGGCTGAATAGCGATGGTGGTTATGACTCTGCCTTTGCCGTTGGAACGGGCTTCAACGCTACGGTAAGCGGCCTCTATCAAAGGCCCGACGGTCAAGGCGGGCTTAAGACGCTCGCCGGTGGTTCCTTCTCCTCTTACAACGGAACTGCGAAGAGTTACTGGGCAGAACTGAATTCAACCGGAGGCCTGACCAGCGTTGACGCCCCTGCGAACAGCACAGTCTCCGTTATCACAGGCCAGGCCGATGGGAAGGTCCTTGTCGGTGGAGTCTTTACATCTATGGATGGACAACCGAGACTGGGAATTGCCCGCCTCCAGGATCAAGAGCCCAGTGCGGCACCGTTCGACTACGACGGCGATGGTAAGACCGATTTCTCCGTATTTAGGCCGGCCGATGGTGCGTGGTATCTGCAAAGGAGCACGGCCGGGTTTCAGGGGCTGCAGTTCGGGGCGAATGGCGATAAGCTGACGCCGGCGGATTACGATGGTGACGGTAAGACGGATATTGCGATATATCGGCCTTCGACGGGATTGTGGTATATCCTGAACAGCTCGAATGGGACGGTGTCGTATCCGGTGTTTGGGGTGGCTGAGGATCTTCCTGCTCCGGGTGACTATGACGGGGACGGGAAGGCTGACCTGACGGTGTTCAGGCCAAGTCAGGGGACGTGGTATCGGACGAACTCGTCCAACGGCTCTACGTTTGGGATGCAGTTTGGTGCGAATGGCGATGTGCCGACGGTCGGTGACTTTGACGGTGATGGTAAGAACGACCTCGGCATCTTCAGGCCGTCGATAGGCGACTGGTACAACATCCGTAGCTCTAACGGCGACGTATTCGGCGAGAGGTTTGGCCAGACCGGTGATCGGATCGCACCGGCTGACTACGACGGCGACGGCAAGACCGACATCGCGATCTATCGACCTTCGACGGGCCTTTGGGTGGTGAGGAATTCGGCGACGGCGACGTATTCGTATGAGGTCTTCGGCGCACCGGCGGACATTCCCATCGCAGGGGACTACGACGGCGACGGCAAGGCAGACATCGGTGTATGGCGGCCTTCGGATGGGACCTGGTACATCAAGCGCAGCGACAACAGTCAATTCATCGTCTTCCCATGGGGCCAGAATGGCGACAAGCCGACACCGTCTGCCTACGGCAATTGATTGCCGGAACGCGGGCACTTTGCCCGCCAGTAGCGAACGTCATTTTGGCCGCGGATAACGCGGATCGGGCGGATAAGGACGGATAAGATAATGGGTCTTCATATCCGGTTTTTTCCGCTTGATCCGTTTATCCGCGTTCTATTTTGGGAACGCCACGCGCGGGCAGGGTGCCCGCGTTTCGCCGCGGTGAGCCTAACTCTTTCCGCCGGTTTTGGAGTCGAGGCGGATGTCGGTTATTTGGATGTCTTTTTGGACGGCTTTGAGCATGTCGTAGATGGTCAGGGCGGCGACGGAGACGGCGGTGAGGGCTTCCATTTCGACGCCCGTTTGGGCATTAGTGACGGCTTCGGCGGTCAGAGCGACGCCATAGTCGGTGATCTCGGCGGCCACGTTCACCTTTGACAGGTTTAGCTGGTGGCAGAGCGGGATCAACTCGGATGTCTTTTTTGCCGCCATGATGCCCGCGATGCGGGCTATTTCCAAAGGGTTCCCTTTTGGGGTTTGTTGAGTTTGTAGGGTTCTTAGAGTTTCGGAGTTCAAAAGGACGCGGCCCGAGGCGACGGCGCGGCGTGCGGTGACGGCCTTTTCAGACACATCGACCATCCTGATCTTTCCTGCGTCGTCAAAATGTGAAAGCTCGCTCATAAGAAGGGATTCACCACGGAGGCACAGAGTGCACAGAGCTACAAGAATGAGATATCAACAACTTCTCCAATCTTATAGGTTTTTCCGGCCGCGATAAAGATTAGGGCTTCGGCGCGGGCGAATGAGGCGAGGTCGGACGAGCCTTGGGTCTTGAGCGGCGTGGCGATGAGGTGGCCGGTTGCGTCCGTATCTAGTCGTGCAGCGGTGTAAGTGTCGCGGTCTTTGGCGGCCTTTACGTTTGCCCCGACGATCGCATGGCCGGCGCGAAGGCCGGTCGTTGCCGCTCCCTGCATCAGCATAAGTGCTTTGCGGACAAAGAGATAAAATGTCACCGCAGCCGAAACCGGATTGCCGGGCAGTCCGAAGACAAGCATTTTTCCGAGCCGGGCAAAGACGGCCGGTTTGCCCGGTTTGAGCCGGACCTTTTCAAAGTAGATCTCCGCTCCGAGTTCGATGAGTGCTTGTTTGGTCAGGTCGTACTTTCCGACCGACACGCCGCCGGTGATAATGAGCACCTGCGATCTGCAATTTGCGATTTGAGACTTGAGTTCTGCGAGGCTGTCTTTGGCCATTGGCAGGATCGACGTTTCGGCACCGTAATGGCGGGCGAGGACGTCGAGCATCACGGAATTTGAGTTGCGGATCTGGTCGCGGCCGGGGCGTTTGGCGATATCGACGATCTCGCTGCCCGTGCCGAGTATCGCCACCCGAGGGCGACGGCCGACATCGACCTTGGCATAACCAAACGAGCCGAGGGCGGAGATCATGTTGTCACTAATGATCTCGCCGCGTTTGAAAACGACTTTACCGTGTTTGATCTCAGCGGCGCGACGCACTACGGACATGCCCATCCTGACCGGCTCAAAGACCGTAACGGAGCCGTTCGATTCCTGTGTGACCTCGACTCGCTGGACCGAATCGGCACCGGCAGGCACGCGTGCCCCTGTCATGATCCTGACGGCTTGGCCTCGTTTCAGGCGGCCATTCCAGCCGTGGCCTGCGGACGACTCGCCCACGATCTCGAGAGAGACGGGCGTTTTCGCGATGTCGGCGGCGATAACTGCAAAGCCGTCCATCATTGACCTGTCAAACGGCGGCAGATCACTGTCAGCAACAACCGGGGCGGCCAGCACACGGCCGACCGCGTCGGCGAGCAGAACTTTTTCGGTGCCGAGCGGCGCAGTCTGTACCGCAATAAGTTTGAGGGCTTTTGAGATAGGGATCATTCGGCATGACGCAGGTGAGCCCGAAACCCTGCCTGTATAAAGTGGACATCGTTCGTCAGAGCGTCGAGACACTGATGGTCCTGCATAACGATAAACGAAACACAGTCGATCAGGCCCCACGTCTTATCAGTTCGGGATCGATACAGGTTGAACGCTCGGAAGAATAGGTCGGCGTCCATGGTGACTATTGTCGCATCTTCATCGCCAAGGATCGTTTCGATAACCTCTGCGGCCTCATGTCGAAAGTGACGTGAAAGCGAGTTGCCGATCTCAAGCAGGACGCTGTCCGTTGTTAGCCAAGGCTCGTCGTGAAATCGGTCGAGCACCGTCATCGCTCGTCCATGCAAGAAATCGTTGGGGTTAACCCAAGCGACCACAAACGAGGTGTCCAGGAAGATCATTTTTCCATTTCTTTACCGAAATAAAGATACTCGTCCAAATTGGTCGCAAGATCAGCAGGAGCGTCGATTCGGATCGAATTCAACCTTTCAATCGTTTTTTGGCGGCTCTGTTTTGCTGGCTTTACTCTTGCAAGACCGCGAACATACCTATAGAGCCCATCCAGTTTATCGGCTGGCACTAGGTCAATTTCTCGCTTGAGTTCTTCGACACTTATCACAGGACGATATTACCTGAATCGCGCCTGTTAGTCTAAACCTTTTGTGAATGGTAAGATAATTGTTTTTTAGTAGCTTAGCGAGGGATAATTTAAACGTGATCGAATTTCAATTAACCGAAGAACAAATTGCCCTGCAGAAAACCGTCCGCGAATTTTGCGCTGGCGAGGTAGCACCGCATATCAAGGAATGGGACGAGAAGGCGTTCTTTGAGCCGAGTGTTTTCACCAAGATGGCCGAGCTAGGATTGCTCGGCGTATGCATTCCGGAGTCGTATGGCGGTGCGGGATTTGATTATATCTCGCTTGGTTTGGTGTGCGAGGAACTGGAAGCCTGCGACACATTTTTGCGCGTTGCAATGTCGGTGCATGTTGGGCTCAATAGCCTGAGCGTGTATTCGTGGGGCACCGAGGAACAGAAACAGAAATACCTGGTGCCGCAGGCAAAAGGTGAGAAGATCGCCACGTTTGGCCTTACCGAACCGAATGCGGGCAGCGATGTCGTCGGCATGCGTTCCTACGCACGGCGTGACGGAGATGATTGGATACTGAACGGCGAGAAGATGTGGATCTCGCTGGCCGACGTGGCGGACCATTTCCTGTTCTTTTGCTGGACCGATCAGGAGAAACAAAAAGTGCGCGACCATAGCGGTATCTCGTGCTTTATTGTTGAACGCACGATGCCGGGCTTTTCGAGCGGGACGCTGCATGGCAAGTTGGGCATTAAGGCAGGGAATACGGGCTATTTTTCGCTTCAGGACGTTCGCGTGCCGCATTCGAACATGCTCGGACAGGAAGGTGAAGGATTCAAGATCGCGATGTTCTCGCTCGAGAATGGGCGATACACGGTCGCGAGCGGAGCGACGGGGGTGATACGAGCGAGCCGCGATGCGTCGGTCGCGTATGCGAATACACGCGAAGTGCAGGGGCAGCCGATCGCTAACTTCCAGCTCGTCAAACAGAAGATCGCCGAGATGGAGGCCGACTACCAGATGGCCCACATGCTCTGGCTCAAGTGCGGTTGGCTAAAGAACGAAGGCCTGCCGTCGGCGAAGGCCGCCTCGCTGGCGAAATGGCAGGCGACGACGCGATCTGAAACGGCCGCGTCGATGGCGATCGAGGTGCACGGAGCCAACGGCTATACGAACGACTATCCCGTTGAGCGTTATCTCAGAAATTGCAAGGCCGCCGTCATTTACGAGGGGACGCGTGACATTCACACGCTGATGCAGGCTGATTGGGCACTGGGGCTGAAAAAGGAAAAGGCGGCACGCGTTACGCTGCCGCCATATCGTCCCGACGCGAAAGGCATCGCGGGCTAGTTATTTCGCTGTATTCGTATTCGGTGCGGGCTGTGCCTTCTTAACGGCATCAAAATCAGGCATCTCGTTGGTGAGCTTCCACTCGCCATTTTCCTTGACAAAAACGAGCTTGATGCCGGTCGGATACTTGTCGGCCTTGAATGTCACTACGGCTCGATCACCGGTAATCTGCTCATTCGATGCCTCGCATGTTTTTCCCGTGATCTTGTCAGATTTCAGGAAATCAACAAGGCTCTTGGCCTTTTCTGCTTTCATGTCGGCCTCAAATGCCTTAAGGCTAGCCGCCGAATACACCTTTCTGAGCGCCGCATCATCGCTCTTCGCCCAGGCTTCGCAATAGGCCTTGATGACCGGTGTCATCGTAGGGGCATTGTTCTTCGTCTCTTCCGGCTGTTTTTTGGTGGTCTCAAGCGGATTATTCGCGTTGCTTGCAGCCGTATTGGTCGCGTTCGCGTTCGGCGTCGTTCCGCCACAGCCAATCAGGCCAAGCGAGGTCAAGGCAATAGCCATCAGTATCAACAAGGATCTCATAGTGCAAAACTCCTAACAGAACTAAAGTCCCGAGTATAGTAAACTTGCCAAAGATGAACAAAACTGCCGAGACCGAATTGCACCGATCGTTCCTGATCGAAGGGCTGCCTGAGCCGCTCACACCGGCAAGCAGCCACGTGCAGATATTCGATGGTTACATTCCCGGCACCCGATTGCGATTGCGGCAGATGCGCGATCCGTACTCGAATGCCTGGACGCGATTGCTGCAGCAGCGCTTTGCGACTCACGACGACGATCTGGCCGAGACCAAGCTGGCCGAGATGCATCTGGATGACGCCGAGTTCGGGCTGCTCGAATCGCTTGCGCGCAAGGAGATCCGGAAGAACCGCTACTTTCACGAGTTCGATCGGGTGTCATTTTCGTTCGACGTATATCTCGGGCCGTTGTGGGGATTGAATACGGCAAAGGTCGAGTTTCAGGGCCGCGATGAAATGGAACGCTTCGTTCCGCCGCCCTTCGCCATCTATGAGATAACGAATGATCGTTACTTTGACGGAGCAAACCTCGTCACTCTGGAGTTTGCAGATATCCAAAAAAAGGTCACGCTGCTTACGGCCTTGCAGGGATCGCCCGAACCAGACGAATGATCTTATTGGGCAAGCCTGAGCGGCGGAATTTCGAGCTGCGGCGGCGGTATTGCCTGAGCCTGAGATGATGGAAGGATATTCTGCCAACGGGTGCTGTCGTTGAGCAGCCGAGCAATGTCGGCGACCGGCAATGGCTTTGAGAAGAGATATCCCTGACCGTATTCACACCCTAGAACGCGAAGTTGGTGAAATTGGTGTATAGACTCGATTCCCTCGGCAACCACCTTTAGATTCAATGCTTTAGCGAGAGCGATGACGGTGCGGACGATCTCGCCGTTTTCGGTATTCTCCTCCATCGCCGAGACGAATGAGCGGTCGACCTTGAGCAGGTCGATCGGGAAGCGGTGCAGGTAGCTCAAACTCGAGTAACCCGTTCCGAAATCATCGATCGAGATCCGGACGCCCGTTTCCTTGATCTGTTTGAGCATGAGGATCGCGGTCTCAGCATTTTCCATGACCGCGCTCTCCGTCAGCTCGAGCTTGAGGTTCGCGGGGTCAATGCCGGTTTCCGAGATCACGGTCGTTATCTGCTCTACAAGCGCCGGATGGCCAAAGTGCTTGCCGGACAGGTTGACTGCGATGCTCAATGGCTTTGCACTGTCAAACGTCTGCTGCCATGCGACGATCTGAGAACATGCCGAATGAAGTATCTGGACCGTCATCGGAATGATGAGGCCGGTACTCTCAGCGATCGGTATGAATTCGTTCGGCGGCACCAGCCCACGCTGCGGATGGTTCCATCGGACCAATGCCTCAAAACCGTCGAGCGTTGCAGAATCAAGACTGATGATCGGCTGGTAGTACAACTCAAACTCGCTTCGTTCGATCGCGAATCTCAGATCGGTTTCGAGTTGAAGCCGTGTGACCGCGCGGACGTGCATCTTCTGGTCAAAGATGACGTAGTTTTCCTGATTCTCTTTTGCATAATACATCGCGATATCGGCATCGCGGAGAATGTCCTCGGCCTCGGGGTATTTCGAGTTGCCGTAGGCAATACCGATCTTAGCGCTCGTAAAGACCTGCCGGCCGTCAAGCGTATATGGCTCTGACAGGCGGCGCGCGAGGCGGTCGGCAAAGGCTGTCGCTTCGTCGCGGCTTAGCAGGTCGCTGAGAACGACGCCGAATTTATCGCCGCTGAATCGAGCGGCCATGTCGTCCTCGCGGATCGTGCTCGATAGCCGCTTTGCAACATTCCTGATCAGACGATCGCCCATCGAATGGCCGAGGCTGTCATTGATCGTTTTGAAGCTCTTGAGGTCCATAAGAAGGACAGCAAAATTGCTCTCTGTATCATCGCGGGTCCCCTGCAGCAGTCCCTTTAGCGTGTCGAGGAAGTAGTTGCGGTTCGGCAATCCGGTGAGGGCGTCGTGGTAGGCAGCATGCCTGAAGTTCTCGTGGCTTTCCTGCAGTGCCTCGCTGCTGCGCTCCAGCTCCTCCACGTAGTGCTTGAGTTCCTGAACGTGCTCCTCGGCCTGCTCGGCACGTTCGCGCTCTGCATGTTTTGCCGTCTCAATGCTCCGCTTTAGGTCCTCAACAAACCGTCGAAATGTAAGGTAGATCACCCCGAAAAAGGCCACGACCGCGGCGATCATGAAGATATTGACCGACTCGAGAGCTTCGACAACGATCCCGGCGACGACGGCGCCGGTCAGATAGATGAGAACGGCCGAGAAGCAATTGCCTGTCCAGACCTTCCAGAATGAAATGTCCTTTCGTATTGAAGTATAGACCGCTACAAGGCCGGAATTTACAACGAACAACGACATTGACAACACCGTCAGCATGACGACAAAGCTCGTGGTGTCCTTGCGCTGCATGATCATCTCGATCGGGAATATCCCTCGCGTTACGATGGCGGCAAAGAAAACCGATATCACAGCAATCTGGACATTCGCGAGTATAGCCTTTGCACTGAATGGTGTCCCTTGACGTCTGATCTTGAGGGCAGCGACCGCCGTTTCAATGGCCGCAATGAGCAACGCCACCTGGCCGCCGTAAACGATCAAAGCGAGCATTATGAGCCCGTCGGAGATCGTGAGGTGCATGTTTACGCGTGGCAGCTGGACTTTCAGGTAGCAGCTGCAAAACACGGTCAGAACGGTCAACGTGATTACGCCCGCGTCGATCTTTTGCGGATCCAGCCCGAAAAACGCCCAAACGAGGCCGCCGACCGCAAATGGAGAAAGAGCGGCGATAAACAGGCTGACGGATCTTTCCTTGGAGGGCGTCAACATTGGACGAGCGATCGGAAGGCTGGTTGCAGGAGACGGGCGCGGCCCGCGCCAAATAGGATGGGCAGTTGTCGGGGTCGAAACCCGACAACGTCTATTGTAGGACAATCATTCGGCCATGTGCAATAAAAATATTTTAACAATGTAAAAAGCTAAGAGGCCCGATCAGGCCCCTTAGCTTCCTTCAGAATACATCAGTAATGCGATAGCCCATCTATTGCATTCCCGGCGTATTGTCCCCATTTGCCATGATCGAGTTGCTCATCGCCTGAGCTGCGTCACCGACGATGATGCCGTCGCCTACCAGTATGCCGTCGCTGACGAGTATCCCGTCCGCGATCGGGAAATAGTTAGTCATCGCGGGCGAGTTACCAAATAGGATGTTCGATCCGTAAAGTGTTGAGCCCCGGCGAATCGTCTGGTACCCATTAGGTGCGGCGCCGTCAGGCAGCACGGCGCCGTCGCTGACAATGATACCGTCGCCGACAATGATGCCGTCGCCGACAATGATACCGTCTCCGACAATAATACCGTCTCCGACAATGATGCCGTCACCGACGATGATGCCGAGTCCGTAGATGCCCTGGTACTGCATTATCAGGTTGGTACCGGTCATCGTCCCATAATTCGGCAGGATGCCGCCGGCCCACTGGAACCGCGTTGTAGCGATGGTCGATGTGTGGTCAGGTATCTCGTTCGTAGTCAAAAGGGGCGTTCCGACCGGTGTCGGATTTGGCAGATCCTGACGAACAAGCTTTGCAATGCGGACCGCACCCTCAACATTGAGTTGTCCCGCGCCCTGCTCAAACATGTTCGCGTCGGCGATCGGCTGTGCTGTATATTCGAGCAGCATCTTGATCATGTTCGGCGTCAGTTTCGGATTTGCCTGCAGGAGCAGGGCGGCCGTGCCTGACACGATCGGTGTAGACATCGAGGTGCCCGAGAGGTACATCAATGTGAGATTGTCATTGTTCGAGTTCGTCGGATAGACCGCGAGCCATGGATTTGCGTCGAGTATCTCGCTGTCACGGCCGACGGCCGAGATCAACTTGTTTCCGGGTGCAACCACGTCAGGCTTGATCAGGTGATCATAGACCTTTGTGCCTGCCGCGTCGGTATAGAACGAACGCGTTGGCCCGCGTGAGCTAAATGTCGTGATGCCGTCATCAGTCCGCGGGTCTGTGCCAAAGGTATTTGTCGCCCCGACCGTGATCACGGACGGATCATTGCCCGGCGAATGGATGGCGCCGTACATCTTCTGGCCCTGAGCGTTCTTACCGTTATTGCCGGCCGCGGCGACGACGACCATGCCTGCGTCAACCAGCCTGCGGGCCGCACGGCACAGCGGATCGTTGCGCCAGGTCTCGACTGCGGGCGTTCCGAGGCTCATGTTTACGACTTTGATGTTGTAGGTGGACCTGTTCGTATAGAGCCAGTCGAGCCCCTGCAGCAGGGCAGACGTCGTTCCCGTTCCGCGATCATTCAGGACACGGACATTGATGAGCTTAGCATTCGGAGCGATACCCCTGTATCGTGCTAGTTCGCCCGATCGGCCATTCCCGCCTGCGAGCAGACCTGCGACATGTGAGCCATGGCCGTACGGATCGCGGTTCGTTGACGAACTTCCGCTCGAGTTATTCGTTGTGAAATCCATGTGCTTGATCACGCGGTCGGTGAGGGCATTGTCGAGGAAAGAGTTGTGTCCTTCATAGATGCCCGAATCGACGACCGCCACTGTCATGCCCGTGCCGTCGAGCTGATAGGGTGTGTTTACCGGTATGCCCAGGGCATTGATCACTGTCGTTGACTGATTCCGAACGAGTGATGTTCCCGTCGTCTCCTCAACGTGGCCAAGCAGCTTTACCTCGTTATCGAGCGACAGATGCTTTGCAGAGCGGACCGCAGCTACAGCCTCGGCCACATTCAGCGGCAGGTCGATAAAGAGCATGTTTAGGGCGTTGGCACGTCCGCCGATGTTGATATTGTTCTTGCGAAGGACATCGATGAGCTGCGGATTTTCTATATCATCCGACTGGAGAATAACCTTAACGGTCCTATTCTTGTCGGCACCAGCCATCAATTCCCTCAGTTCGGGCGAGATCTTGTCGCCCACAAAGCCGTCATTGTCGCCCTCGATCAAGCGGACCATCTCGAACTTCGCCCTAAGCCTTGCGTCGGCGACGATCTGGCCCCGGAAGTTCGCTAGATCGGAGGCCGAAAAAACCTGTATCTTGCCCTGAGTCAGTGCCGCGTAGAGATTCTGTGCGATCTCGCGGCCCATCATCGGTGCGACGGTCGAGAAGCCCGCGATGTCGTCCAGATAGATCGCGGTCTTGCTCTGTGAAGCCGCGACGTGGCCGAGGATGCCATTTATCATGGCGTCCATCTGGGCTTCGGTCTTGGCCGCGGCAAAGATGGCGTTCCAATTGATGCGATACAGGCGTTTGTCGCTGCGGGCCGCGAGTTTCGCAGCCGCTGACTCGACGACCATATCGCGGGCGTAGCCACTATCGTCGATCAGGACGGCGTTCTTACCGCCCTTGCCGGCGAGGATCGCCGCAACGCGGTCGGCCTCTTTGGCATAGCCGTTGTCGACCGTTGTGCCGGTAACCTCGATCAAGAATACCGCGAATGGATTGTCGCTCTTTGCCGTCTCAGCGGTCGCGGCCGGAGCCGTCTTTACGGCTGCCTGGCCAAACGCAAGGGTTGACGACAGCATCACCCAAACAAGGGCGGTAGTCGCGATCCGTGCGAAGTTCGTATTTCTCATAACATTTCGGGTGCTCATCATAAGCGTCCTAATTTGAACGGGCTTTTGCCCGCGACCTATTTAGCAACGTCCGTGCCAAACATCAGGAAAGCATTTTGGGCCGTATTTATGGGCTTTCGGTGGAGGAAGCTCTTGGGATGCGATTCCCATCGGGGTCAAGCATCGGTCATCCTGACCGAACCTCTCAAGTCTGATTGACCGACACGCATCGATTTTCGCCGCAATCCGCTGGAACGCGAGCAAATCTGCCAGCAAGACCGCGAGCACATCTGCCTGCAAGACGATAGACTGTATAGACAAGATCGGCCGACTGTATCGGCAAAATTGGTGAGTGTATCGACAAGAACGGGCCCGTGTATCGACAAGATCGACCCATTCAACCGCGAGAGAAATACACGGCAAGCGCCGCGGTACCTCATGTCTCCGCAACCGCCGGAAAGCACCAGGTTTCCGCTGTAGCTGTGAGAACCGCAGTGGCTAATAACGGCCGTCAACGCTACCAAGCTATGCGAAAACCAATTTGATCTCCTCATCTCAAGGTCAGGAAGGGGCCTCGGCCCCGCTGACTTGAGCGTCTATGATTCGCGCATTGCCGATATCAAAGACACTCTGAAGCATTTCTATGTTGCGATTCATCTCGTATAATTACAGGCCATGCCCGAATTGAGCAGGTTTTTTGGCATAATAATCCGCATGTACTGGGAGGCGAATGCACCGCATCACGCGCCGCATTTCCATGCCTATTATCAGAATGACGTGGCCGTTTTCACGATCGAACCGATCGAGCTAATTGCCGGGACGCTGCCAAAGCCAATCGCGCCGCTGAGCTAGTAGAATATGAGACACGAAATCTATCGCGTAACGTCTGTTGATATCGTCCGTCCCTACGTACTGAGGGTTGAATTTGATGACGGACTTGTGAATGAGATCGATCTTGAGCCTGTCCTGGCCGGTGAACTGTATGGGCCGCTGCGAGATATTGAATTGTTCGGCCAGGTAACGCTCGATCCTGAGGTCCATACGCTCGTGTGGCCGAATGGTGCTGATTTTGATCCCGAAATCCTTCACGATTGGCCGGAGCACGTCGAGGCGATGAGACGCGAGGCGGCGAAGTGGGAATTGGTTGCGGCATGAGCAGCTCGTTAACCACTATTATCTCAAGGTAAGGAAGGGGCCTCGGCCCCGCTGACTTGAGAGGTCACTCAAGCCGGGGGGGCCAAGGCCCTTTCTAACTGCGCCTGATTAAGTTTCGCCTATTTTGTAATGCCCACTTGCGAGAGAGCATAGGCGCATTCAAATGCAACCTCTTTCAGCCTGTCGTAGCGGCCTGAGGCACCGCCGTGGCCGGCGCCCATATTCATCTTCAAGAGCACCACGTTGTTGTCGGTCTTTAGCTCGCGGAGCTTGGCTGCCCATTTGGCGGCTTCCCAGTATGGGACCTGGCTGTCATTTAGCGAGGCCTCGATGAGCATATTGGGGTAATTCTGTGCCTTGACGTTGTCATAAGGCGAATAACTCGCCATGTAATCCCACGCTTTCTTGTCGTCACGAGGATTGCCCCATTCGATCCATTCCTGCGTGGTCAGCGGCAGGCTGTCGTCGATCATAGTGTTCATCACATCAACGAACGGAACCTGTGCGATCACGGCCTTGAACGTCTCGGGCGACTGGTTCGTGACCACGCCCATCAGCAGCCCGCCGGCCGAACCGCCCTGAATGACGAGACGGTCGGACGAGGTGTATCTATTTGCGATCAGCCATTTGGCAGAGTCGATAAAGTCGTGAAAGGTGTTCATCTTCTTGAACATCCTTCCGTCCTGTCGCCATTTCTCGCCAAGCTCCGAGCCGCCGCGGATGTGCGCAATGGCGTAGATCATTCCGCGATCGACGAGGCTGAGGCGGTTTGACGAGAAGTTCGGCGTCATCGAGAAACCATAAGAGCCATACGCGTATAACAGCATCGGGGCAGAGCCGTCGAGTTTCGTTCCTTTCTTCATCAGGATCGAAACGGGAACCTTTACGCCGTCGCGAGCAGTTGCCCAGACGCGTGTCGTCTCATAATTGTCCCTGTTGTGGCCGCTTGGTATTTCCTGCTGTTTGATGAGTTCGCTCTTGCGTGTCTTGAGGTCGAATTCATATGTCGAATTCGGCGTGACCATCGACGAATAGTTATAGCGAACATAGGGCGTATCATATTCAGGGTTACCCGTCAGCCCCATCTCGTAAACGCTCTCGGGTGTCGGGATACGCATATCGGCCCGCCTGGTCTTGCGGTCGATCACGCGCAGATATTCCAGCCCGTTCTCGACCTCGGAGACGACCGCGTGGCCTTTGAAAAAGCTGATGTCATCGATCTTGATCGCCGGGTTGTGGGCGATAAAGTCGGTCCAGTTCTTCTCGCTCGGATCGTTTGCCGCGGCATGGACGACCTTAAAGTTCTCTGCGTCTTTGTTCGTGACAATATAGAACTCGCCACGGTCAAACGTCGCAAAATATTCGTGGCCTTCGCGTCGCGGGCTGATCATTTTCCATTCGCCAAGCGGAGTTTCGGTCGATAGGTAGCGACCTTCGCTCATGGTCGCGGCGCCGGACTGCAGGAAGAACATCTTCCGGTCGCGCGAGCGATAGATGTTGATGTTAAAGAGGACATCCTTTTCCTCGAATACCATCGGGTCGGCCCCGGTCGTGCCGACCGCGTGGCGAAAGAGCTTGTCGTTGCGCTTTGAAACGGCGTCTTCCTGCACATAGAAGAGGTATTTACCGTCAGGCGACCATTCCGTCGAGGTTGTGCGTTCTATACGGTCGGCGAGCATCTTGCCGGTCTTGAGGTCCTTGAACTGAAGCGTGTACTGCCGATAGCCGTTCGTGTCAGTTGAGAAGGCGAGCATGTTGCCGTCGTCGCTTACCTCAAACGCGCCGATCGAGTAGAACTTATGGCCCTTCGCCATTTCGTTCACATCGAGCAGCACCTCTGCGTCGGCCCCGTCGCGGGTCTTGCTGCGAAGGAACGTCGGATACTGCTTGCCCTCTTCGGTCTTGTTGAAATACCAAAAATCGCCGATCTTTGTCGGCACGCTCAGGTCGGTCTGCTTGATGCGGCCGAGCATTTCCTTATAAAGCGCGTCCACAAACGGCTGATGCCTGTCCATGTGAGCGGCCGTGTATTTGTTCTCGGCGTTCAGGTAGTCGATGATCGCCGGGTCGCCGCTCTTTTTGCCGTCAGGCTGCCGGTCGCGAAGCCAGCCGTAATTATCTGTGATCTCGTAGCCGTGGATCTTGAGGACCTGCGGGACCTTTTTTGCGACAGGTGGTTTCATATCTGGTTGGGCGACGATTACAAAGCGGCCTATCACGATGATTATAAAGACGAAAGCCGCCGAGACTAGTACTGACTTCATAAGACAAACTCCGGTTGAAAGACAATTTGCGTGCCTTGACTGATACGTGCTCGTGGTCAGGCCGGTTTCACAAAGGAGAAAGGGCGAGTTCGTCGTGTCTCGCCCTTTTCCCTCGGATCTAATAATTCTAGCGTTCCGCTATCGGCACGTATTTTAGGTCGCGTTCGCCGATGTATTCCGCACGCGGGCGGATGAGCTTGTTGTTGCCGTACTGTTCGAGGATGTGGCCCGTCCAACCAGAGATGCGGCTGACGGCGAAGATCGGCGTAAACAGGTCGAGCGGTATGCCCATCAGGTAATAGGTCGAAGCAGAGTAAAAATCGACGTTCGGGTGCATGCCTTTCTTTTCGAGCATCAGCTTCTCGATACGCTGCGACATTTCGAACCACTTTGACTCGCCCGTCTTCTCAGCCATCGCCTTTGAATAGCGACGCAGCCAGGTCGCACGCGGGTCTTCGGTCTTGTAAACCGCGTGGCCGATGCCCATGATCTTGCGTTTTTCTTCGAGCGCCTTGTCGAGCCACGAATCGACTGATTCGAGATCACCTATCTCGATGAGCATTTTCATCACGGCCGTATTCGCACCGCCATGGAGCGGGCCGGCGAGGGCGGCGATCCCCGCCGTAACGCAGCCGTACATGTCGGCGAGCGTTCCGGCGACGACGCGCGTCGTGAACGTCGAGGCATTCAACTCATGATCGGCGTGTAGGATGAGGCACACGTCCATCATGCGCGATTCGTCGGCGTCAGGCTTCTCGCCGCGAAGCATATACAGGAAGTTGTCGGATATGGACAGACTCTTATCGGGAGCGATGACATCCTTGCCCTTGCGAATGCGTTCCCACGCCGCGACGATCGTGCCGAGCTGGCCCGTCAATTTGATGGCGGCACGCATCGCCGATTCGCGGTCGGTGCCGCGTCCGTCCTTATCGTAGAAGTCGAGGGCCGAAACGCAGGTGCGAAGCACGTCCATCGGATCCGCGTCCTTGGGCATATACTGCATGCCCGCGATGATCTCAGCCGGAACGGCATAGTTCGTCTTGATCTCGCTCGATAGTTCGTCGAGCTCGGCCTGGTTCGGAAGACGGCCGTTCCAGAGGAGGAAAACTACCTCCTCGAATGTCGAATGCTCCGCGAGGTCGTGAATATCGTAGCCCTGATAGATCAGCACGCCCTGCTCGCCGTTGACGTCGCCGATCTTGCTCTGCGCGGCTACGACGCCGCGTAACCCCGCCGCTGCCGCCCCTGCTGATGATGCTTCTGTTGTGCTCATTTTATGTAACTATGACCTTCCAAAATCAGATATAAAATCACCGTATCTGAGATGTCTTGACGAGGAGTTGCGGCTGCCTGCAAGTTTAGCCGTCACCTTATCAAACCTATATCTTATCCAACGCGGGCAGGCGTGACAAGCAAGGCACCACTCAGCTCTCGGCGATCTTTGCGTCTTTCTCTCGGCGCCCTCGGCGTGGGACCGACTTTCCACGCAGAGAACGCTGAGATAGGAACGCGTTGAACGCAGATAAAAAAAGGCCGCGGTGATAAGCCGCGGCCGAAAAACACAGGAGGCAGTCAGTGGTCATCTAATCTGTGTGTCGTATGAGGTCCTGATCCGTAGCTGTTGGTTGCGATTTAGGCGAATGTGTTTGCCGCGTTCGATGACGATGGCCCCGACGCCAAAGGCAGCTCCAACGCCCGCTCCGACGGCCGCGCCGACCGGGCCGCCGATGATCGCACCGGCGATGGCCCCCGCACCGGTCGCACCGCCAACCTTGATCGCATCGCCCTTGAGCGAGCTCTGCCCGATGGCGGTGCCTTCGTTGTCAACACGCTTGACGTTGTCGCCTTTTACAGGCATGACCTCGGTCAGGACAGCCGCGAAATTACTCCATCGATTGTCAGTCAGCACGATCCGGTCAAATGACAGCACCATCTCGCTGCGGCGTTTGATGCGGCCCGGCGATTTGACCTTTGAGATGCGGCCCTCGACCATTGCACCGGCGATCTCGCTCGGCCCGACGACGCGTGCCGCGAATTTATCGCCCTCACGCGACTGCTGCGTGCTGAGGTCGCTGTCCAATTCGAGCAGCAATTCAGTTTCTTTGGGAATAATGATCGTCGCCCCCTGATAGTTTTGGTGTGCGCTGTCAGGCTCGTCCTGAGGGCTTGTCGGCTGCTCCTCATTATTGATCCTTACGGGCTCGGTCGTCGAGGACGTTCTGATCGGTGCCGTCTGGGCGACCAATTCCTTGTTATCGCCGACCACAACGCCGCGCTTTGCGAGGCTTGCCGGCAAGGTGGCCTCAAATGAACGGCGATCAAATCCCGTGTCATATCCGGCCTCAAACCCCTGCTGATAGCCGTCGCGATATTCGGCGATCGTGCCGTAGTCCTTGCTGTAAGCACGGTCGGCCTTGCCGTATTCGGCATGGCGACTGTAGTTGCGGGCGATCCTGTCGATCGAATCTCGGTATCCGGCCATATAGCCATCGGAATATCCCGTCCGATAACCTCTCTGTATCGCGAACGGGGCCGAACTCGTCTCATTTGCGGTCTGGGCGGTCGCGACGGCAGGACCGCCGCAGAGCAGGACAATAAATAGACCTGTGTTCAAAAGGTTGCTTAACTTCATTCTGTTTCTCCTGATTTGGCCGGAATTTGCGGAAATGCAATAACATCAAGAGTTATATAGCAGAATCTAAGAAATTGCAAGAATTTTTTGCTTAAAAAGTTTAATAGAGTGTTTAAAAAAACGGCGACGGAGCCATTCTCCGTCGCCTAGGCAAATGAACAAGGAGGAACCAGTGTTAAAAGCTCTTTCGGAACAGGTATGATGCCCTGATGAAAAAAGTTCGGGATGACCGGTTAAAGCCAGGCTCATAGTGGCCGGTAAAGTCGCTCAGGCCGTTGTATTTGAAGGCGTCGTTATAGCCCACATAGAATGCAGTCCCCGGGCTTGGGTTCCAGCCGAAGAGGGCTTGTCCGCTGAAACCATTTGACTGGTCGTCGTAGTCCAGCCGAAATCTGGTAAATACAAACCGCGAAAATTGATACGTCGAGCGGATCGTAACGAGGTCGGAATCCAGCCGGATAGATCTGTTGTCGTTACGCACGAGGCGTCTCTTGGAATAACTGATCGACGCCCGGAATGGATCGATCGGCTTAACCTCGGCATAGATCTCGGCATCGAACTGCGTTGCAGGGCCCGGATTCTGCAAAACGGCATTAGCCGCGGGTGAATACTCAAAGTAAAAGAAGTCAAACGCATTCCGAATGCCGCCGACGAAGAGCCCGTAGTTAAAGTGCTTATTCAGCGTCTGGTTGATATTGCCCGAGACCCATTGTTGTGAAACGGAACGGAACGGTTCGCCGAGAAATGTTCCGTAGGGCCGCGTCGGCGAGCGTTTTACTCCGAACTCTTCTTCGTACAGCTTTTCGCGGCCTGTACCTGCTTCGAACCGCACATATGTCTGCTTCTGAAGGTTGAAGCTGACCTCCGACTGAGCATTCCAGCCCTGCAGGCGGCCCTTGCCGTCGTAGTTGTAGCCGCCCATCTGGTTCCACTGTGTGCGGATGATCTTGGCGTCAGGCTTTGATTTGGATGAGAAACGGTTAAAGAAGAAGATGTTATGGGTATCCGTCCGCCGCGTAAATCCGGCGTCGGCGCGATAATATCTTGTCCGCCCGCTCGCCTCTAGGAACCAGCCGTGTCGCTCGGTGGTGTAGTCGAGATTGGCATAGTAGCCGAGGCCGTTACCCGTCCTGTATTGATTGAACGGGCTGCCTTGGACGGTCACGCCATTGTATGTGCCGCCTCCGCACGTCGCAGAATTGACCGCCGCTTGGCCCGGGTTCAGCGTGGGTTCAAATTCCGGATCAAAGAAACAGCGTTTCGATGTGGATCCGATCAATTGGAACTGCGTGACCATCTTGGAATTGAGCTTGAAGCGCCCATCGACGCTGGCGAGGATATTCTTCTGCTCGGGGAATGACCGATATGTGCCGAAGAACCCAATATTATGCTCTGAGCCAAAATCGCGTTTCAGCCGCACGACGGCAAAAGTAGCATTCTTTCCGTTAAACTCCTCGATCCGCGGCCGGATCTGCGGGTCGGCCAACTCCTCATCCGAGTAATTTCCCGGAGCCTTGTCGGTAGCAGCCAGAATGCCGAATGATGTCTTGCCCGTCTTGCCGGTCAGCTTGACCGCAACATCGGGATCGACGATCGTTCGTGAATAGAAGACCTGGAACGGAGAGCGGAAAATATCTACGCCTTCTAGAAAGAATGGCCGCTTTTCCTCGTAGAAAATAGGAAACCGCTGATTGGCCGTAATGACCGGCGCGTCCGCCTCGATCTCGGCAAAGTCCGGATTGATTGCCGCGTCGAGGGTGATGCTCGGCGTGATCGTGTACTTCATCGTCAGGCCAAAATCGGCTTTGATCGGCTGATTGACGAATCGCCCGGGATCAATAGATGTCGGCGTGACCATGTGTCTTGGGATGGTACGCATCTTGCGCCCTGTTTCCGACACCGTTACGCTTGGGACTAACTCAAGTGTTCGTTCATACTTCACGTCGTCGAGGCCCGTGATCTTGCCATGCTGGATCAGAAAGCCCGAGACATTGCGGTCATTCGGCAGCCACTGGTCAGATTCGTCGTTAAAGCGGTCGATATTCCTGGCGATGTTAAATCCCCACAACTTGCCTTTACCGGCCGTGTATCGCAGCGATTTGAATGGGATCATTGCCTCGACGGACCAGCCCCAGTCCTCGATCACGCCTTTCGATTCCATAACGATATCGACGGAGAAATCAGCCCCACTCCCTTCCGTGAGAATGCCGTCCTGTTGAATGCCAAGCGGATTGAACCCCAGCACATATGCGCGCCGCTGGTCATTGTAGGTATCGAGCCACATACGGACGTTGTCCTCGCCGAAGACATTATCGCGTTTGGCAACGGTGGCTCTGATCTTGTCCCTATCGTCCCAACACTTGAAAGCGACGTAGAGGTTCTTTTCGTCGTAGAGGATATATACCTCAGTCGGCTTGGACGGGGCGATGTTGTCTCCCGGATAGACCTGATAAAAGTCCTTAAAGACAGACGCCTGCTTCCACACGTCGTCATCGATCCGGCCATCGATGATCGGCATCTTTGCCGTCTTGGCGATAACTACCGGGCGACTTTTTTCGGGCGGGACCTCAACTTTGCCGGTTCGGATCGGCGTCGCTGTGCCATCGCCGGCACCAGTGCCGTTCGAATTTCCGCTCGGGGCCGAACCTCCCGCCTGGCCGAAGGCAAAACTTACCAGAGCAAGAGAGCTAAATATAATGAACAACTGCTTCATGACTGCACCTGAGGATACTAACACGGCCAAGGGACCGACGAGATATGACTAAAACGATGTAACGGTCAATTTGTTTCAAAAACAATGCCGGAGAAGGAAGATCTCCTCCGGCTCGTCCGGCTATCGGGCCTGGGTGATGCTGCGATTACCGCGCACCGAGATCGTGCCTTCTGTTTCGAGCTTGTAGAGCGGCCCTCCCTTTCCGATGCGGTAACGGCTGATCTGATCGCCGGAGCCGGCCCGAACAAGGTTGATACCGTCACCGATCATGTCAGGACAATTCGTCTCCAGATCAGCATTGGTGTCTTCGGCGAGCGTCAGAATGATGCTGCCATCGATCGCGTGGGCCCGGAGCCTTTCAAAATCACCCTCCAGGCTGATTGCCCCGTCGCCGGTCTCTGCATCGATCTCGCCGCGAAAGCCGATCACGCGTATACGGCCATCGGAGTTAACGACCCTTAGTTTACCCTCGGCGTCGCGGACGTTTATTGCTTCGTCATCGCCATCGAGCTGAATGTCGCCGGAAACGCCATCGATCCGTATCTCACCCTCGGTTGTGATCTTGACATCGGAGCGGACGGGGACAAAAACCTCGATCCGCACTTGCTTGCGTGCACTAAAGAACTGTCTCTCCCGGTCGTCACCGGCATTCTCGACGCGAAGCCTGACACTCGAGTTCGTATGAGTTTCAGTGACGTTGAGCGGCGGGCTCAGGCGTGGATCGGCGAGCTGCGTCACGCGATACTGCACCTCGCTCTTGTCCCAGCCGCGCACGGCGACAGCCGTATCGCCGGCCTCGATCGTCACGGCGGGCTTGGCTGACAGGACAAATGAACCGGTTTTACTCTCCATCCGCGGGGCCGATTGAAAGAAGTTTACGTCGAACATGCGCGCACCGATCTCGCCGCGACGAGCGGCTTCGCTTACAGCCTTGACGATCTCTTCGTCCTTCACGACCTGCTCGCTGATCTTGGCGGATTCGTTAGCGACTTTCTGAAGTTCCCGCAGGTCCATATCACGAACGAGCCGTCTGGCGTCTGCATCTTCGTCGTCACGTCGCTGATCCTTGTTCGTGAGCAGATTCGTCGCCGGGCTGAGCGGCTTGCCGTCATTCTTGCGGCTGATGGTGAGTCCGCCATTCACGCTGCTGAGCTTGATCTGAGCGTCGCCGGAACCGAGGCGGCCGTAAAGGTCTCGCCCGACAAAGCGGCCTTTCCGGACCGTCAGGCCAAAGTCATTCCGAATATCGCCGTTGAGCGAATCGGCCTTTATCACGGCGCTTGAGTCAGATGGAATGGTCACAAGGACCTGTCCGTTGACGGTTTCAAGTTCGAGGCTGCTGCCCGACGGAATCTCGTCCAGGTCGGCATTGACGCCGCCATTAACGGTCGAGAGCTTGGCCGTGCCGCGAACGTTCGTCACTGTGACCTGGCCATTGACCGCTGAGGCCTCGATCGAATTCGTCATTCCCGAGACGGTGACCGAGCCGTTGACAGTCTCTGCCTCGTCCAGCACCGCGCCGCGCGGCACCATCAGGCGGTATTCCACCGTCAGCTTGCCATTGTTTTTCCATCGGTGACCGTCCTTTCGTTCGCCGTAATCGGTCTCCACGCTAAAGGAATCTGCGCGGGCATCGATCTTGATCTCGACCTCGCTAAGGCGTTCCTTTGTGTCGGCGGTCTTGACGTATTCGAGCTTGACCTCGCTGCGGTCCCAGCCTTCTACAGCTACCGGCCCGTTGACGTTCGACACGTTCACACGGCCGTTCGCCGACAGAGGATAGGTCTGAGAAAAGCGTTCTGTCTCATCTCCGAGCGGGGCCTGTGCAGCCGGTGCGCTGACAACCTCAGGGATCGAGATCGCCGGCATATCGGCCTGGCCGGCGAATAGGAGTCCTGAAAATAAGATCGTATATATCCAACTCATCATGTAAATCTCCAAATCAAAGTTTTCGAGGTCAGTATCTATGACCAAAACACCGGCTAGGCGGCGTTTATGACAGGATTCTTCGGGAGGCCGGGGCGTAGAGCGGCCGCGGGTGTGCTAGTATTGACCTTTTCGTTTTCCCTCGTGAAAGCGTGTATTCGAGTAAGCAGCACGGAAGAGTCCCGCCGGATGTCATCAGACGAGCAAATTCACCACTCCATCTCCGATGCCGATGATATGGAGGAGGTGTGGGACGATCGGATCGAGGTCCGAGACGTTCTCAGCAACCTCATTCATCATCCTGCGCAGGTCCTTACGCGGTGGAACTGGAAGACCGCCGTAATGGGCGCGATCGTGCGGGGCTCGTTCTATTTTACGGTCTATCAGGCGAGCAGGCAGACGTGGCTGGTGACGCTTACCGCCGTCGTAGTGGAATTTGCCTTTCGATTTTTCACAACCGGCCTGGCCGGGGCTGTCGTCCAGTCGTTTCGTAAGGCGCAGCCCGTTTGGCAATCGAATGTCATTGTCTCGCTGCTGCTGCCCGCATTCAGCCACGCGGTCGAATTCGTGACGCATTTTGCGCAGGAGCGATATTTCGCGGATGTTCTTGCCGCCTCCGAGAATGGCGTTGCCAGGCAGCGTGCGTTTGCGATATCGGTGCTGTTCTCGGTTGTGGCGGTCTTGTTCAATCTGTACGCGATGCGGCATGGCGTCCTACTCGTCGGAGCTCATGAGGAGACCAGATCGTTTGGGGCTGATCTCAAGAGGATCCCGAGGCTCATCGGCCAATTTACGTCCTTTTTGCCATCGCGGATCGCGGCTTACCTGGAGAAAGGACGGCTGCTCAACGCGTTGGCGGCATTTGCGGCATTTGGCATCACGGTCGGAACGATCCTCGGCACCTTTCGCGGGCGGTGGACGTGGGTTTATCGAACGGCACTCGGGGCGTGGGCGTTTTTGCTGGCGGCAGTCCTGATCGCTCTGATCGGGCGCGCAGTCAGGCGGCGATACGGTAAGGTTTATTAGATGTTCGAACTTGTCATTGCAAACTTGCGCGTGAGGCCATTTCGCACGCTGATCAGCGTCGTGGGCGTCGCCTTGGGCGTAGCGTTGATCGTGCTGTTTACGGGCCTCGCAAGAGGAATGTCGAACGACCTTGCCAAACGCGCGGCGAATTGGAAGGCAGAGATCGTCTTCACTCGGCCCGGCGGCATGGACACGATGAGCTCCAACGCCGCGGTGCCCGTTGCATACGCCGACAGGCTCAAACAGATCGAGGGCGTCGAAGCAACGGTGCCCGTGATCCGTTACTTTTCACCGGATTCGCGCGGGAGCTGGGGCATCAGAATGCTCGAGGGCGTCGATTTCGCAGCGTTTGGCGAAATGAACGGCATCTCGCTGGTCGAGGGGCGTGCCCCACAGGCGGCCGACGAGATAATCATTGACGAGCGGCAGGCGACGGAGTCGAACCTAAAGATCGGCGGCACATTCGAGCTGTTTGGCGGCAAGCAGTACAAGATCGTCGGTATCTTTGCACCGCCGTCGGGAGCCAGGATCAAATTCTCGCTTGCGGGATTGCAGGAAGAGCTGCAGACTGACAAATGCACTTACATTCTCGTCAAGATCCGCGATGACGAGGACGACGCGGCCGTTGCACAACGCATCGCCGCAGAACTGCCCGGCAACAAGATCAGCCTCACCCGCGACCTCGTCACCGACGCACAAGAACGCATTCCGGGCCTCAACACTTTCCTCCGCATCCTCGTCGCACTCGGCGCATTCGTCAGCACGATCTTTGTCCTGCTGTCGATGTACACGACCATCACGGAACGCCGCAAAGAGATCGGCATCCTCAAATCGCTCGGTGCGTCGAAAGGGTTCATCATCTCGACGATCGAGGGCGAAGCATTCATGATCGGCGTACTCGGCATCGTCCTCGGCGGCATCGCGTCAGTCATCGCGTCGCTACTGATCAGCCGCGAGTTTGGCCTCGCCTTCGAATTCAGCCTCGGCTGGGTCGTCACCGCCATCGCGATTGCCATCGGCGGCAGCCTCTTCGGCGCATTCTACCCGGCCTGGCGAGCGTCGGGCATCGATCCGGTCGAGGTGATGGTCAACGAATAAATTGCGCAGTCAGGAAGGGGCCTTGGCCCCGCCCGACCTGAATGAGTTCTCACGTCGGCGGGGCCAAGGCCCCTTCCTGACCATGAGATAATGCAAGCCGAGTGGTCTTGCTTAACGGAGCACCGGTCTCAACGCCTGTCCGGTGTGACTTTTCTTTACACGTGCAACCTCTTCCGGCGTGCCGGTCGCGACGACTTTGCCGCCGCCGGAGCCACCTTCGGGGCCGAGGTCGATGATGTAGTCGGCGGACTTTATCACGTCAAGGTTGTGTTCGATGACGATGACGGTGTTGCCGGTGTCGACTAGTTTTTGCAGGACGTCGAGCAGTTTGTGAACGTCAGCGAAGTGCAGGCCGGTTGTCGGTTCGTCGAGGATGTAGATCGTCTTGCCGGTTGCTCGTTTTGACAGTTCTTTGGCTAGTTTGATGCGTTGGGCTTCGCCGCCGCTGAGTGTCGTTGACGACTGGCCGATCTGGATGTAGCCGAGGCCGACATCGAGTAGCGTTTCGAGCTTTTGACGGATCGCGGGGATGTTTTCGAGCAGCGGCAGGGCGTCCTCGATCGTGGTCGCGAGCAGATCGGCGATGGAGAGACCTTTGTATTTAACGGCGAGCGTTTCGCGGTTGTAGCGTTTGCCGCGGCAGACGTCGCAGGTGACGTAGACGTCGGGCAGGAAGTTCATTTCGATCCGCTTCAGTCCGTCGCCTTCGCACGCCTCGCAGCGGCCGCCTTTTACATTGAATGAGAAGCGGCCGGCCTTGTAACCGCGAGTGCGACTCTCGGGCAGCATCGCATAAAGGTCGCGGATCGGCGAGAATAGGCCGGTGTAGGTGGCCGGATTCGAGCGTGGCGTGCGGCCGATGGGCGACTGGTCGATCTCGATGACCTTGTCCACGAGGTCGAGCCCATCGATGCGGTCGTGTTCGAGCGGTGTAATGGCGGACTTGTAAACATGGCGATAGAGAGCCGGATAAAGGATCTCTTCGACAAGCGTCGATTTGCCCGAGCCCGAAACGCCCGTCACCACTGTCAACAGGCCAAGCGGGAATTCAACGTCAATGTTCTTCAGATTGTGTCCGCGGGCACCTTTGACGGTCAGACGATGTCCGTTTGGCAGGCGGCGGACGTCGGGAATGTCGATCTTGAGTTCGCCGCTCAGATAGCGGCCGGTCAACGACGAACTCTTTTCAATATCCGTTGGCTTGCCGGTCGCGACAACCTCGCCGCCGTGCGTGCCCGCAAGCGGACCGAGGTCGATGACGTGGTCGGCATGCTCGATGGTTTCCTGATCGTGCTCGACAACCAGCACCGTGTTGCCGAGGTCGCGAAGCCCGTGCAGTGTCTCAAGCAGGCGTCTATTGTCACGTGGATGCAGCCCGATCGACGGCTCGTCGAGAACATAAAGAACGCCGCGAAGCTGCGATCCGATCTGCGTTGCGAGCCGAATACGCTGGCCTTCGCCGCCTGACAACGTTCCCGAAGCGCGGCCGAGCGTCAGGTATCCGAGTCCGACGGCATCGAGAAATTCCAGGCGGCCACGCACCTCTTTTAGCACCAGCCCGGCGATCTTTTCTTCGCGGGCGGTGAGCTTGACCTTTGCGAACTTGTCGCACGCCTCAGTGATCGAAAGGTTTACGTACTCCGCGATGCCGAGGCCGCCGACCTTTACGGCAAGACTCTCCGGCTGAAGCCGCGCTCCGCCGCATGATGGACACGGCATTGGGGCGATCAATTCATCGAGAGCGGCCTTTATCTTGTCGGATGGCGGATTTTCGACGCGCTCGCGCATCGCCCGGAGCGCACCGCGCCAGTCGCGTTCAAACTTGTAATCGCCGTGCCGGAACGTCAACCGCCGCTTCGTGCCGTTCATAAAGGCGTCGCGTATCTCCTGCGGCAGATCGGCGAACGGCGTCGCCATCAGTGCATCAAATTCGTCACCGCCAACATCATCTTTGTTCTTGCGGCGGCGTGTCTTTTTGGTTTTTTCCGTGCCCGTCGGCGCGTCAAGTTTGTCGCCGCCCGTGAACTTCTCAATGATCGCGACAAGAGCGCCGCGCAGGAATGTCGCCCCTGCCTTGTCGGCGCCATTGAGAAAATCGATATTGGCCGCGGGCACGCTGCCGTCGGGAATTATCTTCGCCGCGTCGATCTCCATCACCGTGCCGATGCCCTGACAGCGTTTGCAGGCGCCGTAGGCCGAGTTGAACGAGAACGAACGCGGCTCCAACTGGGCAATATTGATGCCGCAGCTAACGCATGCCATTCGCTCGGAGTAGAGCTTTTCCTCGCCGTCGATCACGGAAATGAGCACGGCCCCTCCGGTGAGCTTTAGTGCGGTTTTGACGGATTCGGTCAGGCGGTCGCGGACGCCATTCTTCATCAGCAGTCGGTCGACGACGACCTCGATCGTGTGGTTCTTTCGCTTATCGAGCAGGATCTCTTCGTCGAGCTGGCGGATCTCACCGTCGATGCGGGCCCGGACAAAACCGTCGCGGTGCAGCTTTTCGAGCTCTTTCTTGAACTCGCCCTTACGGCCCCGCACGATCGGTGCGAGGATCATCACGCGTTCGCTCTCTTTAAGCTCGCTCACGCCCGCGACGATCTGATCGACCGACTGACGCGTTATCGGAGCTCCGCAGCCGCTGCAATGCGGCTGGCCGATCGACGAAAAAAGAAGGCGAAGGAAGTCGTAGATCTCCGTTACGGTCCCGACCGTCGAGCGCGGGCTGCGCGAGATCGTCTTTTGCTCTATCGAGATCGCAGGACTCAGCCCCTCGACCGAATCGACATCGGGTTTCTCGAGCTGATCGAGGAATTGCCGTGCATATGCCGACAGCGATTCGACATACCGCCGCTGCCCCTCGGCATAGATCGTGTCAAACGCCAGCGATGATTTGCCGCTGCCCGACAGGCCGGTAACCACGACAAACTTGTCTCGCGGAATATCGACGTCGATGTTCTTGAGGTTATGCTGGCGTGCCCCGCGGACGGTGATCTGCTTGATACTCATTACAGCCGAGAATTCCGGTGATGGCCGAAACGAGTATTTTATCAGATAGAAGAATAAGCCACGAATGCACGAATAAGAGGTCTTTATTCGTGCATTCGTGGCTTATTCCTATCGAGCCTTGCCCTGATTCGCGACCGCGTCCTGAGCGGCCTTTATGGCGTCGGCGTTGCCGAGGTAGTAGTTGCGGATCGGTCGCAGGTCGCTGTCGAGTTCATAAACAAGTGGAACGCCGGTCGGGATGTTGAGGTTTACTATCTCATCGTCCGGGATGCCGTCGAGGTGCTTGACCAAAGCCCGCAGGCTGTTGCCGTGGGCGGCGATGATCAGCCGTCTGCCGGAGGCGATCTTCGGTGCGATCTCGTTCTGCCAGTAAGGAACAACACGAGCAACCGTGTCCTTCAGGCATTCGGTCGCGGGGAACGGCCTAACATCGACATATCGCGGATCATTGCCCAAATATCGTTCATCGTTCTCGTCCAATTGGGGCGGCGGAATGTCGTAGCTTCGACGCCATATCTTGACCTGTTCTTCGCCATATTTTGCGGCCGTCTCTGCCTTGTCCAATCCTTGCAAACCGCCATAATGACGCTCATTCAGCAGCCAGGATTTTGTCTGCGGCACCCACATAAGGTCCATCCGGTCAAGAACGATCCAGAGCGTGCGTATCGCCCGCTTGAGCACCGATGTATACGCCTCGTCAAATGTGAAGCCCTCTGCCTCGAGCAGCCTTCCGGCCGCCGCCGCCTCTTCCTTGCCTTTGTCCGACAGGTCAACGTCCTTCCAGCCCGTAAACCGGTTTTCCTTGTTCCATTGGCTCTCGCCGTGACGGATGAGAACGAGTTTGTGCATACTTCCAATCTTAAATTTCAAATTTCAAATCTCAAATTTCAAATTTCAGATTGCTCGATCAAGATTCGCCGGGCCTCGCCGACGAGATAGAGCGAGCCGGCAACCAGGACAACGCCGTCGCCG